>DASYRF010000476.1:0-12591 GCA_036004705.1 Myxococcota bacterium | reverse complement strand
CAAGTATCGGCGCGGAACTGGCTGTAATACTCGTTCTCGCTCAGCTTTAGCTCCGGCAGCCCTTCTGCCTTCAGCTGCTTGTTGACGGCGGCCTCCAATTTCCCAAGGCGCTCCTCGGGCGTGAGGTACGCCCAGTCGGCGGCGACCTTGTGGACCTCTTTCACATAGGATTGAAGCCGCTCTTCCTTTCCTAGGCCGACGTCGGAGAAATCCTGATCGGCTTCTCCCGTCGGATCGACCCTCTTGACGGGATTCGATGACGCGTACCTGTACAGGTTCGGGCCTTCAGCGAGCCCGCGCGGATCACAGCTCGTCCAGCGGCCGAGCCACGGGGCGTAGTAACGCGCGCCGTGGTAGTAGAAGCCGCTTTCTTCGTCGCGCTCTTTGCCGGTGTAGCGGTAGCGCTTGGGGGTGTCGGTCTGGCTGCGGACGGCCTGGTAGGACGTGCTGCCGTAGGGAAAGTACTCTTCGTAGGAGATCACGTCGGCGGCGTCATCGAGCTCCAGAATCGCCGAGGCGAGGTGGTTCGCGTGCTGGTAGCGGACGAGCTGCGCGGCGCCTGGATCCGTCCCTTGCGTGCGGGTCTCGACGAACACGGCCCGGGTCTTCTCGAGCGAAACGGGCAACGTCTCGCGTTCGAGCGTGACGGTCGTGCCGTCCGCGGCGAGCGCCCGGTCGATCTCGAGGCCGCCAAGATAGAGGCGCTCGAAGCGCGGCGCGGGATCCTCGCCGGCGGCGGCCTGGCGGTCGGTGACCTTGCGTAGCCGCTGGCCGGCCCCGTCGTAGACGTAGTAGGTCGTCTCGGGCGTGCCGGAATTGACGACTTGCCGGGTCGTCGCGCGCAGCCGATCCTGCTCGTCCCACGTCAGAGCGGGGAGGTGCGGCATCCGCACGACGTTGCCGTGCCCGTCGTGCTCATACGTCGCGCTGTACGGCCCGCCGGCGGGGTCGCCGGGAACGCTGGTGGCGCTGAGGCGGTTGCAGGTCTCGGCGGCCGTGACCTGCGACGAATCGGTGTACGTGTACGAGCGCGTCCAGCCGCCCGAGCTGACCTGGTGGAGCATGGTTGTGAGATTGCCGACGGTGTCGTACGCATACGTCTCGGTGTAGTTGCCCATCGCCAGGCCGTCGCCGGGTTGGAGCTGTCCGCCGCGCGCGCCGTCGCCGTCGTCGACCTGCACGGGCGCGTCGAGGACGCCGCCGGTCTGGCCGAGGTGCTCGCGGCCGGTCGCCGCCACGAGCCGGTACACCGCGTCGTAGGTGTAGTCGGCGGAAGGCTCGACGCGCTGGTTACGGAAGAAGACGACGTTCTGCGTGTCCGCCGAATCGCGCAGGCGCGTGACGTTGCCGGCGGGATCGTACGCGTAGGCGAGGTCCTGCACGACGCGCTCGGCGGCGGCGAACGAGGCGGGCCGCGTGGTCGTCAGCCGCACGAGGCGGAACGTCAAGGCGTCGTAGGTGTAGTCGGTGACGGTGCCGTTGCCGTAGGCGATCTGCGTGCGCTGGCCGCGCGCGTTGTAGGCGGCGCCCGTCACCGCGCGGAGGTCGGCCGTCGCCGGATCGAGCAGCGTCGCGGGCGCCTGCGCCACGCGCACCCAGGCGTCCATGCGCTCGAGCAGGTTGGCCTCGTTGTACGACGAGCGCAGCACGCTCGGACGCATCGTGTCGCTGTGCGGCGTGACGGTCTGGACCGCGCGGTTCAGCGCGTCGTAGGCCGTCGTGGCGGTGAAGCGATCGGCGGCGACCAAGAGCGGCGCGGCCGCGGCGTCGAGCGCGGCGCCGGCGAGGTCGCCCAGCGGGGTCCAGTCGACCGCCGTCCGGTACGCGCGCGCGAGCTGCCGGCTGCTCTCGAGCAGGTTTCCTTTGAAGTCGTACCGCTCGCTCGTGGCGACGCCGCCGCCGTCGTACTGGCGGTAGAGGCGCCCGCAGAGGTTGCGGTCGGACATCCCCTCCCCGTAGACGGCGCGGTCGAGCAGCACCGCGGCGCCGCCGTCCGTGCTCACCGTGCGGTGCGTGGGACGCCGCAGCCGATCGTAGCGATGCGCGAACGCATGGCCGCGCGCGTCCCAGGAGCGGATCGGCTTGGCGGCGGCGTCGAGCAGCGTCTGCCTCGCGCCGCCGTCCATGCCGTTCTGGTACAGCTGGCTGCCGGCGACGTCGTAGCCGGCGACGTAGGTGAAGCCGCCGCCGGGCCGCGGCTCGCGGCGGCAGTACTCGAAGACGCGGCGCCCCTGCGCGTCGATCACGGCCAGCGGCTTGCTCTCGGCGTCGAGCGCCGTGCGTGTCGGGTGCCGCTCCGTGCCGCCGTTGTGCGCCACGGCGACGCAAGGCCGGCCGAGCGCGTCGAAGTGCGTGACGGTGGGCGTCTCGCGGTGCTCGCCGGCCTTCTGCGCCGCGTCCCGCTGGGCGTCGCGCGCCTCGGGCGTGTCGCCCCAGGTGCCGCCGATGCGCCGGTCGTACCAGGACGTGAACGCCCCGGGCGCATCGCCGTAGAGGCGCCGGAAGTAGTCGCCCGCGTCCTCGTCGGTGCGCGGGTCCGCGATCCGTACCGTGTCGTTCGCGTCCCAGGACTCCTGCCGCCACGCGTCGAAGACCACCTTCTCCCAGGTGTCGTCGGGACGCAGCGTCGCGACGACGCGGCCGGGCGGGTCGTAGAAGAGAACGGTGCTGACGCCGACCTGGCGCGCGAATTCGAACTGGTGCGTGGCGGCGAAGAACGGCTCGTACTTGCGGACGGGCTTGGCCTTGTTGTTGAAGACCGTCCACCCCGAGCCGACCCAGCGCGGCGCAACGTCGCCGCCGCCGGGCTCGACGGGCCCGGGCTCCGCCTGCACCTTCCTCTGGATCTCGCGCTCGAACCCGTCCGAGTAGGAGAACGAGTGCTGGTAGCGCGTCGTCTCGCCCGGCGCGAGGTCGGAGGCGTGCGTCTCGCGGGCCAGCGTGCCGATCACGGGGGGACGAGGCGCGGCGTCGTCGCGCGTCCGCTGGTAAGCGAACACGTCATAGACGATTCGTGACGACGCGCCGCCCAGGACGGCCTGCGGGTCGGCGAGCGGATCGGCGAAGTAGGCCAGCAGCGCCGCGTCGTCGAGGTCGGGCTCGAACCCGTCGAGCGTGTCGCCCAGGCTCTCGGTCGACTTGCCGCGGACCGCCGTCCCGGCGACGAGGCCGAGCGCGTCGAAGGCCGCCTCGGCGCGGTTGCCGTTGGGATCCGTGACGCGGAACGGATGCAGCACGCGGTAGTCGTTCTCGGCGGCGCTCACGTTGCCGACCGGATCGGTGGTGTCCGCGGGCAAGAGGTCGTAGGCGTCGTACGTCACGCGCGTCACCGCGCCGAACGGATCGACGGCACGCCGCGCCAGGTAGAAATGCGCGCGCGCCTCGGCCAGCTCCTGCGCCGCTGTGTCGGCGTCGCCGGCCGAGTAATAGCCCCGCCCGGACGGAATCCACCAGTCGGCGCCGCCGTCGAGCTGCACGTAGCCGCCTTCGGCGAGCGTCGCCGCGTCGACCTTGTCCTCCAGCACGCGCGCCAGCAAGCCCGGCGTCAGCGCCAGCCGGTAGGACTCGCCCGGCAGCGCCAGGGGCTCGGCCGTCCCCAGCGCGAGCAGCGCGGTCAGGTCGTCGCGCCGGTAGAGCGTCCGGGCGTGCTCGACGATCCGGCGCGCGGGCGCGCTCGGCAGCGTCCCGGCGCCGTCGACGTCGGACGCGGGAATCTCTTCGTAGGGGACGTCGTGCCCGCCGTCCCAGACCGTCGTCCAGTGCGTATCGAGCTCGTCGAACCGAAGGAGGCGCCCCGGCGCCGGCGCCAGACCGGTCAGCTCGGCGAGGATCGTCTCGGCCGGCAGCGGCGCGCGATGGACGTCGGGGTACAACGCCGGATCGTCGAGCGCGCCGGTGAAGCGGTTCTCGGTGGCCGCGACGTGCTGGCGCCCCTGGTCGTACGCCAGCATCGACTGAAAGGACGCGGACAGGTCCGGCGCGGACGCGGGGAGGCCGGCGCGCCGCGGATAGCCGACCGACACGCTGCGCTTCACGTTGCCGTAGGGGTCGACCTCCAGCGTGACCTCGTGCGTCACGCGCGGGTCGTCGGGGTGGCGCTCGTAGTGGTAGTCGATCTTCTCGCGCGGGTGGGCGAAGAAGACGGCGTGGCGGTTCGGGCCGCGCGCCTGCAGCGTCTCCACCGTGAAATTCTGCTCGGTGACCGTGTAGGGATGCTCGGCGCGCGCCGAGCCGTCCTCGGCGTAGACCTCGACGCGCAGCGCCATGCCCTTCAGCGCGCGGTAGGCCTCGCGCAGCTCGTCGGGGTCGAGGTCCGCCGGCAGCACCGTGTCGGGGAGCAGCAGCGCTTCGCGGTCGGCGGCGCGCGCGTCCGGGCGCAGCGCCGGCTCGGTCCAGTACTCGTGCGCGTACTGCTGGGAGACGGCGCCGGCCTCGACGAACGCGCCGGTGTGGAACCAGGTGCAGGTACGCATCGGCGGCGACCACGACGCGGCGTCCCAGTTCAGGTCCTCCACCTCGGGGAAGTCGGTGTCGTCGCGGTGCTCCTCGGTGTCCCACTGCTCGACCGAGCCGAAGCCGCGGAGCTCGCGTTCCTCGCCGTCGTAGTAGCCGTGGTGGTACGCGTAGCGCGTGACGAAGCGCGTCCGCCCGATCCAGTCGTACACCTCGACGCGCTCGACCACGTGCACCACGTGCGGGAGGCGAGTGACCCACGGGCGGCCCGCCTGCTGGTCCTCCAGGTAGAAGCGCGTGGAGGGCGCGTAGCGCAGGCGCGTCTCGGCGCCCAGGTTGTTGCGGGCGCGCGTCATTAGGTGCGGCTTCTGCCCGCCCATCAGGTCCACGTAGCGGAGCGGCGCGGCCGCATCGCCGGGCAGCGACGACGACCAGACCAGGCAGGCGGTGCCGTTTCCGAGGAGGTCCGCCACCTGTACGGCACCGGGGTCGCCCGCGCCGGGGAAGACCGCCAGCCGCTGCGCCGGGCCCCACGCGTTGCCGCTCTGGTTGAACCAGAGCTGCACGCCGTCTTGCCCCACGTAGAGCAGGTCCGTCGTGCCCGAGCCGTCGACGTCGGCGAGGCGTACGCGGCGCGCGTCGAATCGCTCCTCGGAGTCGAAGCGCGGCGCGCCGTCCATGGCGACTTTGGCGCCGAAGCGCCCGTACCCGAGGTTGGGCCAGTAGCAGACCTCGCCGTTGCGCACGCGGACCAGATCGGCGAGCCCGTCGCCGCTCAGGTCGGCGAGGAAGACCGTCTGCGCGCCGTCGGCGAGGACGACCTTGGGGCCGCGCTCCTCGTCGGACGGGACGCGCACGGTCTCGGCGGGGCCGAAGCCCTCCTCGCCCAGCGACGGGTAGTACGTGAACAGGCCCTCCTCGGCGAGCAGCACGTCGGCGTGGCCGTCGCCGGTGAGGTCCACGAACTTCAGGCCGGGCATCGACCAGGCGAGCTGCGGCAGCGAGGCGAAGGCGCGGAAGGGCTGCCAGTCCTGATCGGCGGTGCGCTCGTAGAAGCCGGGCGTGGGCGGGTCGAAGGACACCAGGTCGAGCTGCCCGTCGCCGGACAGGTCGAGCAGCTGCAGCCCGCCCCCGCCGCCGAGCTGGCTGCGCGAAGGGAGGGCGGCGAGGGTCTCGAGCGGACCGAAGCACGCGCGCGTTGCCGGCTGCCCGTCGGCCAAGACCGCCGGGGTCACGGGGGCGAGGTTGCGCTTGTAGCCCCAGGCGCCGCCGTGGTCGCTGAGCAGCCCCGACAGCCCTTCGCCGTCGAGGTCGACGAGCTGGCAGCGGGCGCCGTCCAGGCCGGCCGGGACGTTGGCGAGGCTGTCGCGGTCGAGCGTCCGGACGTCCGCTTGGATCTGCGGCTGGCTGTACTCGAACTCGTCGGGCGGCATCGAGCGGCGCAGGTAGCCGTCGCCGGCGCGCCGGTAGCCCGTCTGGGTCGCCGACTGCAGGAACGTGTAGACGGGGTTGCGCGGGTCGGCGGGCGACGTCTGGTCGGAGAACGTGAAGTCGGTGGAGCGGACCAGGCAGTCGGCGCCAACGTCCACCTCCTCCGCGAAATGGTGGAAGAGCAGGACGCGCTGGCAGCGCCGGTACGTGCGGACCTCGAACCCCGCGCGATAGGCGGAGAAGGGATCCGGGCGGACGGGCCAGGCGCGGTCGCGCGCGGGGAGCGGCCGGTCGGGGTCGTGGTCGCCGTAGTCGAGCACGATCTCGAAGCGCCAGTCGGCGGGAAGCGGCGTCTCCGTCCCGGTCTCGGCCCAGTCGGGCAGATAGCGCTGCACGTTGCCGTAGCGGATCCACTTCAAGTAGCGCTGCGTGGCGCGCGTCGCGTCGGTGCGGTTGGCCTCGTGCGCCGCGCCGAGGCCGACCCCCGCGCCGTCCTCGGCCTGGTACTCGTAGTGCGTGACGTTGCCCTTGCCGTCGAACGTGCGGCACAAGAGGTAGGAGAACGTGCGCCGCGGGTCGTCCGGCGCGGCCACCCGGCTGTTCTCGTCCCGGCCGTAAAGCGAAGTGACGTTGTCCTTGCTGAGGCTCCGCCAGTGGCTCGCGCCGGTCGCGACCTCCGTCCAGCGCTCGATGCGCGCGAACAGCCCCTCGATGCGCGGGCGGTAGGCGCGCACCTCGTAGTCCACGCCGTGCACCGTGCGCGGGCGGCTCACGCGCGCGCCGGCGCCGTCCAGCACCGGGACCAGGTCCTCGGCGCCCGACAGCAGGAAGACGTCCGACTCGGCCGCGTCGTCGTAGCGCGGCAGCCCCTTGTCGGTCTTGCGTGTGATGGCCGGGACGCCCAGGCTCCAGCCGAGCCCGAACGGGCCGTTCCCCGCGCCCGAATCGTAGGAGAGGCTGAGCTGCGGGCCGAAGCCCGCGCGCCCCGGGCTCGAAGCGATCGGCAGCGTGAGGGCTCCCGTGCCCGTCACCGGGCTGACGGCGAACTTCTCCCCCATCCCCCGGATGGCGCCCCCGCCCTTCGGCAGCGACACCGCGGGAAGCGGCCCGGCGGCCGCGGCCGCCGGGCGCGGCGACTTCGTTTCCCTCGTGTCCTGTTTCTGCTCCATGGCCGACCCCGCGCGCCGGCTCCCCCGTCCGCGCCGGGTCGCGACACTGCAGCAGAACGCCGAAAAGGTAAAGAGAGAACGTTCGCTCTACGTCGCCCGCGAGCCCTCGGCGCTGGCGGAAGCGGAAGGGCCTGGCGCGCGCTCGGCTGCCCGACGGCGCCGTCCGCCCGCCACCCAATTCGCGCGCGCCCACTCCACGAGGGCGGCGCGCGTCGCGTCTTGGCCGGCCAGGGCGTGGTCGAGCACGGCCACCATCGTCCAGCGCTGGCGTCGGTATCGACGTCGGCGGCGGCGTCGGCGTCGGCCTCAGCCTCGGCCTCGACCGGGCACGACCACGACGCCGACCACGACCACGACCACGACACCGCGCACGAGCTGACGCCACGCACGCCGCCGACCGGCTATGGCCGGACGCCGATCGTGGAGCTCACCACGTTGTACACATGCAGCGGGTACTTTCGGTGGTCGACGCGATACCCGATGTCGATCGGTTCTGAAACCACCACCCGCATGATCTCGACCGCCTGGTCGTTGGCATCGTCCGGCAGCCCGGCGAACCAGTCGGTCCACTCCGCTGGCAACGCGAACTCGCCGTCGTCGTCACTGCGGCAGTCGAGGTACCACTTCCTGCCCCACGACTGGCGATGGTACTGATAGCGCACGATCACGAAATCGCCGTTTCCTGGCTCCCACCGTAGCGTCGTGGGCCACGCCGCCAGAAGCTGGTCGCCCATGAAGCCGCCTGGATCGTAGACCGCGAGCGGATCAGGGGCAGGTACCTCGACGGAGAACGCCGGCGCGTCCAGTCCCCCAGTGGCGGCCACTCCAACAGGCATCCCACCGTCAGGGAAGAAGTTCCCGCCGAACGTCCCTGCGGAGAAATAGTACGCCTGCGTTTCGATGGGCATTGTCCCGAACCCCAGGTTCGTACACGTACGTGGGTATAGCGAGAGTGTCACCGGTCCCGTCCGGAGCTGATCGATGTCGATACGGCCCGCGTCGCCAATGTGAACGCAGGGGGGCCACAGCTCGAAATCGTCAGCTTGCCAGCGTGGCTCCACGCACTCCGCCTCGTGCGCGAAGACGTACCAGTCGTAGAATACGGTGTCGTACTCGCCTTTCGGGTAGATGATGGCCGTGATCCGCGGATAGTACAGCGGCCCGATACCCGTTGGGCCGTACTCCACGGCGTCTTCGAGAACGATGGCGGGCTCGGACATCAGAACGTCGGTGCGCCTGCAGCCCAACACGACCACGAGCAACGCCGGCAGCGCCGTCCACGTCTTCCTCATGGGCACATCTCCGGGCCCGGCGCGGCCGCGCGCGCCAACCCAGGAGGCCCGCTGTCGAATCCGCGACCCACGCCACCGCCGCCGCCAGGCGGCCACGACGGAGGCGCGCTCTCCCACCAGAGACCTGCCCCTATCGCCTCGGCGCATTCCGGAAGAACTTCGGAGGTCACCGGAACGCCGTCGCACTCCTCCGGATCGTCATCAAGTTGCGCGAGGTCGCCCTCGACGGCGACGCAGATCGGCCCGAAGATCGAAGCGGGCGCGTCGGTCAGCCGATGCGACCGCGAACTGTGGCATGATCCCTGCCCATGAAGGGCACCCCGACAAAGGCCCGCGGGCCGAAGAGCGCCGGGCGCGCGAAGCCAAGGAAGCCGTCGAGGGCGAGCCCGACGAAGCCCGCGCCGCGCGCCGATTTCGGTGCGCCCATCGAGGGATTCTTCGGCAAGCAACCTCCTGCGCTGCGCGCCATCCTGCTCGCGCTGCGCGCCCTGCTCGAAGAAGCCGCGCCCGACGCCGCCTCGTCGATCAAGTGGGGGATGCCCTTCTACACGGTCGGCGGCACGATGATGTGCGCGCTGACCGCGCACAAGTCGCACGTGAACCTCGTGCTGTCCGGCCCGCCCAGCGCCTACGCCGATCCCGACGGCCTCCTCAGCGGCGAGGGCAAGACGGGGCGCCACCTCAAAGTGACGTCGCTCGCGAACCTGCCCAGCACCGCCGTCCGCGCCTGGCTCCGCACCGCCGCCGCCCTCGCGCGTCAAGCGCCCTGAGCCGCGCCACCGCGCCACGCCAACACCGACGCCGAGCACGACGCCGACGCCGAGCACGACGCCGACGCCGAGCACGACGCCGACGCCGACCACGACGCCGACGCCGACGCCGAGCACGACGCCGACGCCTACGCCGACGCGGGGTGAAGGCACGTTCATCTCTTCCACCGCGGCCGCGAAGAGCGCCGCGAGGTCCCGACCGCGGTCGTAGCCGCGCGCTGGTAGCCGGCCGCCCCCAGATCGTGCACGAGCCGCTCGGCGTCGCGGTCGTCCGGGACGGCGGCGACCGCGTCTACGTCGCGCGTCCTGCGTGGCTCGGCGCGCGCGCTCACCGCCAGCCCTTCCACGAGCGCCCACGCGCGACCGGCGGAGGAAAGATCGCTCGCCACGCGGCGCAGCGCCTGCTCGAGGGCGCTCACGCGCGGCCGCGCGGCCAAGACACCAGCCGGCCCGGCGCGTCGCCGCGCTCCGCGCCCGGGCGGCGGCGCAGCCACGCCTCCAGCAGCGCGTCGAGCTCCGCCTCGGTGGCCCCCGGCCTCTCCCGTCGGAGGCGCTGGCGCATCATGGACGTAGCGAGATCGAACAGCTCCAGGGCGATCCGGACACGCTCCTGCGGGACGCTCACCGAGGAAGTATACGACGGGGGCCACCGCACGCGCACGGGACCTCGCCGCGGATCCACGTCGCGGTGCCCGAACCCAAGCCGACGCCAACGCCGAGCACCCCGCCGACGCCGACGCCAACGCCAACGCCGACGCCGACCACGACGCGGACGCCGACGCCGATCATGACGCCGGCGCCTGTAACGGGACTGAAGGAGGACCTGAACGAGCTGTCGAGACCGCGCGGCGACCCGCTCAGGGCCGCCCGCACGGGGTCGCGACTCGCGTGACGACGATGTCCGTCGCCAGCGGCGCGGGGACGACGATGAACGTGACGCGGAGCGGCCCTTCCGGATCCGGCAGCGGCGGCAGCGCCGGCGGCCCGCCACACTTGTCCGCGTCGAGCGGCGGGACGCCAAAGCAGCAGCGCCCGGACGCGTCGCTGTCGTGGATGAAGGTCACGTGCAAGTGCCCGTCGAGCACCATGGCGTGAACGCTCTCCGCCACGGCCGCCTCGGCGCCCACGACGCCCCCGCTGAAACGGACCCCGCCCGGCGCCGTCGGATCGACCACGGCCACCGCGTCGGCGCGGTCTGGCAGCCAGTCGCCCGCCAGCACCAGCGCGCGCCCTTCCAGGTCCAGGTCGGCCGGCAGCCGCGCCGCCAGCGCCCCGATCGCCTCGCGGTCGTAGAAGACGCGGGCTTTCGCCTCCCCCGCGCGCCTCGGCAGGGGCGCCCGGAGTGCCGCCCCCGCCGGCGCCGGCCCCCGGGGCGCCGCCGCTCCCCCACACCCCGCCGCCATGACCTCCACCCACGCCATCACCGCCGCCACGCGCATGAGGCTTGGACGCACGAGCCATACCCTCGGTGCACCCGCCGCCACGGCCGAAGGCGTCGGCTCCAGCGCCGCAAGGCCGACGCCGACCACGACCACGACGCCGACGCCGACCACGACGCCGACGCCGACCACGACGCCGACGCCGACCACGACGCCGACGCCGAGCCCAACGCCGACGCCGAACACGAACGCCGACGCCGACGCCGACCACGACGCCGACGCCGAACACGACGCCGACGCCGAGCACGCGCCGACGCCGGCGCCCAACCGCGACGCCGGCGCCCGACCGCGCCTACCGCGACAGCCGCGAGAGCATCTGCCCGAGCCGCGCCATCAGCGCCCGCACCGGCGCCGCCTCCGCGTCGCCCAGCGCGCCGAACAGCACCGCGACGTCCAGCGCCGCTTCGGCCTCGAGCACCTCGCCCCGCGCCAGCGCGAACACCCGCGCGCGGTCCCGCGCGCCTTGCCGGCCCGCCGCCTCCGCCGTGTTCAGCATCGCGCTCACCGCGGCCCGCTCCAGCTGCGGCCCCGCCTCACCCGGCAGCCCGCGCCACCGCTGCCGGTTCGCCGCCACGAACGCCACGACCTCGCGCGCCACCACGTACGCGTCGAGCCGATGATGTGGGAACCCTTCCGCCTTCCGATCGATCAAAGCCATGTCCGCCACCTCCTTGCCCCCTCTGGGAGGTGGCGGACATGGCGTGTCGATTCCGGAGGCGTGACCCCTCGGCGTTAGCGTGCGGCGTGCCAGCCCCACGCAGCCCCCACGCCCCGCGGTCGGGGCTGGCGCGACGCACGCCCGCCAAGTCCCACCTCGTCCAAGCGCCTCCGCGCCTGTCGCCGACGCCGAGGCCTACCACGACGCCGACGACGACGCCGACGACGACGCCGACGCCGACGCCGAGCACGACGCCGACGCCGAGCGCGACGACGACGCCGCCGCCAAGGACGAAGCCCGTGCTAGACTTTGACGGCGACAGCTTCGCTGCAGGTCTTCAGACCTATGTCTTAGTCGTCCCTGGATGTCGAACGGTGTCCCGCCATGAAACCCCTCATTTGCGTGCCGGCGGCTTCGTTCGTTCAGTTTGTAATGCTGCTCACGCTTGTCGGGTGCGGGTCGCCGGGGTCCAAGTCGGATTCGGGCGGCGGCCCGATGTACACGACCGAGACGCTCCCACTTGATGCTTCTGGCGCCGGGTACTGGGAAGCCAACGCTGGCCCGGTGGGATGTCCGGGGGTGCGATTGAGGGTCGCGTACTGCCCGGTGGATATCTGCATCGGGAGCGCGGCGCTGACCTGCGAGGACATGACCGCTGAGCTGACGGTGGGGACCGGCGGGGTCACGGCCGTGGATGTCGTGTTCTGGAGCTACGACTCGCAACAGACGAGCACGATCACGGCAACGCTCGTGCCCGGCCCAATCGACGACGTCTGGGTCGCGGGATACGACTGGACGCTGACCGGCGCGTCCAGGGTGGAGTGGTTCATCCAGGCGGCCTGCGGCGCGGCGTCGTTCGGCGTGATGGTGGACATTCCGCCGGCGCGGTAGCCGCAAGAAAAGCCCCGCCGGCTTCGAGGAGCCGGCGGGGCCAAGAAGGCTCTTCAGTTTTCGTGGCGCGCCCAACGACGTCCGGCCCTGGCGACCGCGGCCTGCCGTTCCCGGCGGCGGTCCGGGCCCCGCGTGTGGGGCCCGGCTCCTTGCGTGCCGCGACTCGTCGCGCGGCCGGCACCGTCGTGCGCGCTCCTACTTCAGCCGCCCGTCAGCAGCGGAGGGCTCGGCCCCCCCGCCGCACCGAGGTCCGCCGCCGCGGGCGCGGCGCCGCGGCGGTTCGGGGCGCGCATCGCCGGGATGACCTCGTGCACTTGCGCCTCGGTCAGCCCGTCGCTGCGCAGCCGCCGCTTCAAGCGCGGCAACTGTACCCAAGCGGCCCGCACCGCCGTCGCCCGGTCCGCGCGGGCGAAGTCGGCCCGCGTGCTCGTGCGCGCCGCCGCCTCCACCGCCTCGCCCAGCGGCGTCGCCGCCGCCGTCAGGCGCGCC
>DASYRF010000475.1:0-10071 GCA_036004705.1 Myxococcota bacterium | reverse complement strand
TTCCTGCGCGGCGCGCGCCGACTCGGTCCAGGTGCTGTGCCCCCAGCCCTTCTTGGCCTGCAGTCCGTTGCGGCCCCAGTACTCGTCCTCCGTGTACTGTGCGTCGTGGATGAGGACGTCGGCGCCCTGAATGAGCCGCCGGAACGCGTCGCTGTTCTGCCCGCTGAGCTCGTTGTCGGTTGCGTACACCGCCACCCTGCCCTCGTGCTCCACGCGGTAGCCGAAGCTGCCGTTCGGATGCGACAGCGGTTCCGGCACCACCGTCACGCCGTTCATCTCCACGCGTTCGCCCGGCTCGAGGTCGTTGTAGCGCATGGTCGCCGCCATCTGCGACAACGAGACCGGAAAGTTCGGGTAGTTCATCTGGCCGGCGAGCGTCTCCTCGATGTTGAGGGGCGCCGTCTTCGAGCCGCAGAGATTGAATTCGTTTCCGGACACGAACCCGGGGCGAAAGAAGGGGAACCCCTGGATGTGGTCCCAGTGGGCGTGGCTGAAGAAGATGTGTGCGCGGACGGGGTCTTTCTCATCCATCAGGTGGTCGCCGAGCTGACGGGCCCCGGTTCCACAGTCGAAGATGAGCAGCTCGGCGCCGCAGCGCATCTCCACGCACGACGTGTTCCCGCCGAAAAAGACGGTGGCCGGACCGGGGGTCGGGATGCTGCCTCGAACTCCCCAGAAGCGAATCCGGAACATCGGTCGTGCACCACCCCGGTGAAGCGGCGTTTGGCACGCCGTTTCGGCAAGTTACCTCACGAGGCTATAACACGGGCCGGGCGTGGTCCGCAACAAACCGACCGCCCGCGGGCGACGCGTCTTGCGCGACGATGATACGTTGGCCGGGTGCGGGCTTGTTGGGAGCGGCGCGCGGACCGCGCGGCGGCGGTTCTTCTGGCGGGCGTGGTGGCCGGCGCCGCGCTGCCCGTGTCCGGTTGCACGGGCGGCGGCGCGGACAACGGTCGGGGCGGGGGCGGGGGCGGGGCCGGCGCCGGGGGCGGGGGCGCGGGCGACGGCACGAGCACCGTCACGCGCCCCGGCGACGCCGAGGGCCGGCTCGCGACGGGAGCCGCGGACGTACCGCCCTCGTGGCCGCCCTCCGTCACGGAGCTGAGCTCCGCGCCGACCGACCTGACGCTGCTCCCCACCGCGGCGCCTTCTGCGCCGTCGGCCGCCGCGGCGGGGGCGCCGGCGTCACGCCCGGCCGACTGCACCGACGTCACGCCCGGCGGGCACCGCCGCACGACGTGCTGTCCGGCCGACCTGCGCGCGCTGGCCACGCCGGCCGAGGCGCTCGCCGCTTGTCCCGGCGCCAAGCAGTACCTTTACGAGGAGTTCGCCGAAGGAGAGGTGTGCGTCTACGTGTTCAAGCGCGGGGACCTGGCGCTGCGCATCGCGCCGCCGGAGCTCTTCGAGAAGGCGCGCGCGGCGCTCCGGGGCATGCCGGGCTTCGCTTCCCTTCCGGGCATGGGCGACGACGCCTTCCGCATGCGGTACGGCAAGGACCTTGCCCCCGCCGAGGAGCGCTACTTCGTGCGCGCCGGCGCCCGCGCGCTGTCGGTGGCGGTGCGGCCGCGCGCTTGCCCGGGGCCGCAGACGGAGGCGTTAGTGCACCTCGTGGTCGGGCGCTTCGTCGCCGGGGCGGGAGGCGCGCCGCCCGCCGCGCCTCACAGCGTGAGCCTGGGCGACCTCGTGCCGGGCGTGCGAGACGCGACCGCCGACTCCGTCAAGAAGTGAAGAGCGCCCCCAGCAGCACGGCGAGCGCGCCGGTCATCACCAGCAGGAATGCCGCCAGGAGCACCAGCTTCAGGCGCGAGGCGCCCGGCGCGTCGTTGCCCACGGCCGTCGTCTCACCCGAGTCGCGCGGCTCGGTCAGCTCGGCCAGCAGCGGCGGGACGGCGGCGCGCGCGCGCTGCCCCGCGGCCGCGCGGTCGTTACGACCTTCGCCGCCCGTGTCCGCCACAGCGTGCCCCGACGCGCGCGCCGACCGCTCCGTCTCGGCGCGCACCACTTCGCGCAGCCGGCGGCGCCGCCTCGCCGCCGCGCCCACGAACAAGGAGAGGCTGGCGGCCACGCCGCCGGACAGCACGATGAGCGCCGCCGCGGTCGTCAGCAGCGCGGAGCTGATGCGTTGCTTCAGCGCGTCCAGGCGCGCCGCGTCCGTGGCGCGCGAGCTGGCGACGACGAGCGGCGGCGGCGCCGCCGCCGGCGCGGCCGGGAGTGCCTCCACGACCTGCACGAGGCCCTCGGCGAGAATCTCGGCGCCGGATGGGCGCGTCACGCGCGCCACGAGCCGTCCGTCGCCGAGGCGCGCGGCGGCGTCCACGACAAAGGCCACGCGGGTGCAGCCGCGCCCGCCGCCGGGCACGCCGGCGGCGAGAGGGCCGGCCGTTTCCCCCAGCGGCGGCCCGCCGTTCAGCGACACGCTCGCGGCGAACGGGTCGGCCGTGGGTCGGCTGCCGGGGCCGGCGCCGGACGCCTCCTCGACGCACACGAGGTAGCTGGCGCGGGTGCCACGCGCGAGCACCGGGTCGCCGCGCAGCTCCGCCCACTCGGTCAGCTCGGCGCGCTGCACCACCAGCGCCGCGGCCAGCAGCGCGAGCATCGTGAGCGCGAACGAGGCGATGACCACGGGCGTGAGGTTGCGCTGAGCCCACCTGATCAGTCGCTGGCGGTCGATGGTTGGCGCGGGGGTTGGCGCTGGCGACGGCACGAGGGCACAATACTGCGTCCCGCCTGCAAGGGGGTCAAGGAGCCGGACGACTGATGCGCGCGCGAAGGTACGACGAGGCGAGGTCAGGCAGCGACCGCCGTGTGGCAACGTCGGGAGCCATCGCCGCCGCGGCGGCGATCACGTTCGCGCTCACGGTCCTGTCGGCGGGGGCCGCGGGCTGCGGCGGCCCGCAGGCGCAAGAGACGCCGGAGGTAGGTCTGGAGGCGTGGCTGGCCGCGCTGCGCACCGGCGACGCCAAGGGCGTGTGGGACCGGATGAGCGAGCGCAGCCGCGCCGATGCGCTGCTCGTCGCCGGGCTGGCCGCGGCGACGCCCGAGCCTTGGACGAGGGCGCTCTTCACCGAGCGTCTCGACGTCAACTGGGAGAACACGGACGTCAAGCTCCTCCCGGGCGCGACGGACGCGCGCGCAGAGCTTGAGCTGACGGGCGTGGACGCGACCGCCGGCAAGCGCAGCGCGCGCGTGACCATGCTGAAGGAAGGCGGCACCTGGCGTGTGGACCTGCCTTCGCCGCCCGCGGTCGCCGCCGCGGCGGCCGCCCCTTCGCCGGTGCCCCTGGCGCCGCCCTCCTCGGCCGCCGCGCCCGCGCCGGTCGGCGCACCCGCCACCGCGACGACCACGGCCGCGGCGAGCGGCGTGCCCGGCGCCACGCCCGCTGCGGCGACCGCCGCGCCCTAGAGTGTGACGAATCGGACGAGGGGCTTCGATGCGCCGCGCCGCGGCGGCCGCCGAGGCGCTTCGAAGCGCCGGGTAGGCTCAGCCGGCTCCCGCCTGCGGCGGCGGGCCACGCAGAGGATGTGAATCTTTCCCTAAGTCGGAGGCGACGCCTTCGGCGTGTCTCGACTCAGTCCTTCGAAGCCGAGCGCAGCGCGGGCTTGGCGAGGTAGGCGGCGATCGACGCGCCGATCTGATCCTGCGCCGCCCATAGCTTGCCCAGCTTCCCCACGGGAACGTCGTTCATCAGGATGGAGAAGGCCACCAGCTCGCCCCCCGGGCCGGCCACGTAGCCCGACAGCGCCGTCACGTCGTCGAGCGTGCCGGTCTTGGCGCGCAGCACCTTCGCCGCGCCGCAATCGCCCATGCGGCCCTTGATCGTTCCGTCGGCCGAGGCGATGGCCAGCGAGGCCACGAAGTCGGGCGCGATGGTGAAGTCCCTGGCCACCGCCTCCAGCACCTTGACGAAGTGCGCCGGCGCCACGCGCGGCGCGCCGAAGAGCCCCGACCCGTTCACCATCGTGATCGCCCCCGCCGGCACGCCGAGCGTCGTCACCCACTCGCGTACGGCTTCGATGCCGGCCGCCCAGCTCCCGACGCCCTTCACCTCCGCGCCGATCGTCCGCAGGATCTGCTCCGCCATGAAGTTGCTCGAGACTTTGTTCATGTCGCGCACGAGCGCGCCCAGCTGGTCGCTCTTGTGGCGGTAGAGCTCGCGCGCGGCGCCGGGCACGGCCCCCTCGCGCAGCTTGTGCGAGACCTTTACGCCGCGCGCCTCCAGCATCTCCCACAGCGCGGTGGCCAGGTGCAGCGACGGGTTCGACACGCGCCGGTAGGCGCGCTCCGGCTCGCCGTCCGCGCCGATGGAGCCGCTCACCGCGCACTTGTCGTGGTCCTTCTCGGCGGCGCACTCCACTTTCAGGCGCGTCGGCTTTCCCGCCTCCAGCGTCGCCACCGACCCCTCGACCTCCACGTAGCTCGACGCCGGCATCGGGCGCACGACCGCCGGGGCGCCCGCCCCCAGCGGCGACGGCCGCACGTCGAGCGCCAGTGCGTTGAAGTTCAGCGCCGCCGCCGTGCTCATCGCGCGGAACGCGTGGTCCTCTTCCGGGTCCTCGTCGTAGCCAGGCGCCAGGCGCCCCGCGTCGAAGAAGCTCTGGTCGATCACCAGGCCGCCGGTCACCTCCGTGATGCCCGCCAGGGCGATCTCGTCGGCCACCTTGTGTAGCTCCTCGGTCGTCAGCCGCGGGTCGCCGCCGCCCTTCAGGTACAGCGCGCCGGCCAGCTTCGCGCCCGTCCGGTCGTCCGGCTTGAAATAGATGGTCGTGGAGAAGCGGTACGCCGGTCCCAGATAGTGCAGCGCCGCGGCGCTCGTCAGGATCTTCATGTTCGACGCCGGGTGCAGGGCCACGTCCGGGTTCAGCGCGAACAGCACTTCGCCCGTCGCCAGATCCTTCACCAGGGCGCCGATCTTCACGCCCTCGAGGTCGGGCGCGGCGAGCGCCTCGCCGATGGCGCTGCGGAGCGTGGCCCCGTCGCCGGGCCGAACCGTGTCCGCCAGCGCGCAGGGCAGATCCTTGACCGCGTCCTTGCCCTTCTTGGGCGCCGCGTTGCCGTCGCCGGGCGCGGCGCCGAGCGCGCCGAGCGCGACGGCTGCCGGAAGCGCAAAAGAAAGCGTGCCGCGGAGATTGACCACCAACGATCCTGGTACCATTGTAGGGGCGCACACGTGGGGCGGCAAATTCGAGGGCCGAAGAAATGGCGTTGGGCGAGCGGCGGGCGGCGGCGGAGGAGAAGGCGCGCGGAGGCTGGCTGTTCTACGGGCTGGTGGGGCTGCTCTTCGCCGCCACCCTCGCCTGGATGATCGCCGAGTACCGCGACGCGCGTCCGGCCTACGTCGGCTTGCCGGCCCCGGACTTCGAGCTGCCCGTCCTCAACGCCGCCACCGGCTCGTCCGGCCGTCTCGCCCTGTCGGCGCTGCGCGGCCAGCCGGTGCTCCTGAACTTCTGGAGCGTCACCTGCGGCCCGTGCCTCGACGAGCTCCCCGACCTGGCCGCCGCCTACGAGCGGTACCGCGGCGCCGGCCTAATGCTCGTCGCGGTGAACACGGACGGCGACCCCTCCATGCTCCCGCACGTGCGTGACTTCGTCGCCCGAGGCGCGGTCGGCGGCGGCGCGGGCCTGACCTTTCCCGTGCTCTTCGACGAGGTCGGCGAGGTTTCGGCGCGCTACAAGGTCACCCGCATCCCGCACACCGTGCTGGTCGGGCGCGACGGCGTCGTGCGCAAGGTGCTGGCGCGGCGACTGTTCGCCGACGAGCTGACCGCCGAGGTCGAGGCGCTGCTCGGAAGCTGAGCTGGCGCGGCGACGCGCTTGCTCTCCCTGGCCAGTCAACGGCCATCTGGCGTTCCCCTCCGATCCGGATCTACATCGAGGACGGGACGCTGTCCGGCAGCGAACGTCGTGGCCATTCTGGCACTCGGCTCGGCGAACCCGGTGTCACCCTAGACACGCGGCGCCGCGGGCCCTTCGCGGCCGCGTGCCGGTAAGTGGCTGGGATCACGTACCGCGGGACGCGCGCGCAGGCGCGCGAACGGCTGGCCCGGCGGTTGCAGCACAGGAAGACGTCGCCGCCCTCGTGGCGGTGAACCAGGGCTCCAGCCGTCCCTCTGCTACGAAGTTCTCGCCTGTTCGACAAAAACCCCGATCGACCCACCTGAGCAATTCACCTACCGGCCCTGGTCTGCCTTGCGCGCGTGGCGTGGCGTGGCGTTCGGCGCCGGCGTGGCGTCCCGCCACGGCGCTGCGGGCCGCTCTTGCCGCCCGTCTTCTCCAGCAGCTGCAGCGCTTCGATGCGCATCCAGCGGTCCGCCGCCTTGCACATGTCGTAGACCGTCAGCGCCGCCACCGCCGCTCCCGTCAGCGCCTCCATCTCCACGCCGGTGCGGTCGCGCGCCGTGACGGCCACCGCCACGCGCAGGCGGTCGCGCCCCACGTACGCGAACGACACCTCCACGCCGCTCAGGGCCAGCGGGTGGCAAAGCGGGATGAGCTCGGCCGTGCGCTTGACGGCCTGCACGCCCGCCACGCGCGCCACGCCCAGTACGTCGCCCTTCTCCACGCGCCCCGCGCGCACCGCGGCGAGCACCGCGGGGCGCATGCGCACGTCCGCCTGCGCCACCGCGCGCCGCTCCGTCGCTTCCTTGCCGGCGACGCTCACCATGTGCGCGCCCCCCGCGCGGTCGAAGTGGGTGAACGCGGCGCGCCGCGCGCTCACGGACAGGGCGGGTTCGCCAGGCCCGGGGAGCCCGCCGTCACGCCCGGCACGGCCGACGTCAGCACGCACCAGTCGGTGTCGACGTCGTTGTCGCCCAGCGCCTCGTCGCGGTTCACCACGTCGTCGTCGGTGGCCGGCGCCGCGATGCCGCCGCCCGGCTCGCTCCAGGTGATGTCCGCGGGGATCATCGCCGTGGACCCGCCCCAGCGCAGGTAGTCCTCGCTGTTGAGGTACGGGTCCACCAGCAACGCCGCGCCCACGTACAGCGACGGCGCGCCCCAGCCGATGTTCGTTCCGAACCCCATCCCGCTGAAGTCGATCTGGTTGGTGAGCCCCATGTCGCCGTCCGCGAGGACGACGCGCTCGCCCGGCGCCAGCACGTACGAGCCGATCGACAGCAACCCGCCCATCGCGCCCATCCCGCCGGGCCCGCGCCCCCACACGAGCTGCCATCCCAGCAGGTCCACGTCGGCGGCGCCGGCGTTCGTCACCTCGACCCAGTCCGGCACGCCGCAGCCCACCTCGGTGATGAGCAGCGTCGCGGCCGACGCGTCGGGCAGGCACGGCCCGTTGGGCGCGTCGAACGTCGGTGCCGCCACGCAGAAGTCGGCGCTGGTGTCGTCGTCCACGTCCTCGGGGTTGCGGGTGAGCGTCGTCGTGTTGGCGGGGCTGCGTAGCACCCCGGCCGCTTCGCTCCAGGCCACGCCCGCCGGCGGCGCCGTGGTATCGGTCGTGCCCCAGCGCACGAAGTCGACGCCCGTCCCGTAGCCGTCGGCGAGTGTCGCCGTTCCACCGCCCGCGAACGGCGCCCAGGCGAAGTTCTCCGGCCCGACGACGACCGTCGCGCCCGGCGTGCCGGCGTCGTCAGTCACTACCAGCCGCCCGCCCGGCATGAGCGTGAGGTTCGGCAGGACCACCACGCCCGACCCCAGCATCGACGACCACAAGAGCCGCACGCCCAGAACGTTCACCGTGGCCCCGCTGGTGTTCAGCACTTCAACCCAGTCGAGCGACGCGATGGAGATCTCGGTGATGGTGAGGTCGCCGGGGGCGAACGCCTCCAGCACCAGGCAGGCGCCGTTGTCCGCGCCCGCGGTGGCCAGCGTCAGGCAAAAATCGGCGTCGGCGTTGGTGTCGTCGGCGCCCACGCGCGACAGCGACGTCGTGTCGTCGGGCGGGGTCGGCAGCCCGGCCGTGTCGCTCCAGGTAGTGGGGGCGGGCGGCGGCTCGTTCGACCCGCCCCAGCGCACGAAGTCCAGCCCTTGCCCCACCTGGTTGAGCAGCGCGGCGCTGCCACCGGTAGCGTTCGACCAGGAGATGTTCTCGCCCAGGTCGATGACGTTCGCGCCCGGGGCGCCGGTGTTCTCGCGCAGCACCACGAGCGCGCCGGGGTTGAGCATGTAGTCCACCGGCACGGTCAGCGCGCCCGCCAGGCCCGAGTCGTCGGTCCAGGCGAGCTGGAAGCCGCGCACGTTCACGGCCACCGTGCCGAGGTTCACCAGCTCCACCTGGTCGGCATTGCCGGTGAGGACCTCGTTCAAGCGCACCTGGTCGGCGCCCGGCACGGCATTGCGCAGGTCGAACGGCGGCGTGCAGGCGAGCTCGCCCACCCCGCTCGCCGAAGTCCCCTGCAAGCAGATCTCCACGGCGTCGAGGTCGCCCGGGAAGTCGGTCATGCTGTCCCACGAGAACGTGAGCGAAACACCCTCGGGCGTGGTGTCGACGGCGGCGAGCAGGTTGCTGCCGAGCCCCGGCGACGCCGGCTGCTGCGCCGACGACGGCGCCAGCCACGTGGCGGTCACGGCCACCGGCGCGCCAGCCATGTCGAACAGGTCGAACGTCACCGTGGCAGCGCCCGTCACGGCGCCGCTCGGCGAGGAGGTGATGCGGATGAAGGGAAACGCGCCGAGCGTGCCGGCGTCCGCGCCGCCGTTGTCGCCGCCGTCCACCGGCTTGCCGGTGTCGTCGACGTGGCAGCCCGTGCCGGCGGCAGCGAGCGCGGCGGCGGCGAGCAACAGGGAAACCGCGGCGGCCGCGTGGCGCGCCGCTCTCGAAACAGGAACCATACTAACCTCCGCTACGGACAGACCGGGTTGGGCGCGCCGATGGTGTTCGTCGTCAGGACGCACCAGTCGGCGGCGTCGTCGCTGTCGACCGGGCTTCCGCCCGCGCTGATGGTGCGGCTGAGCACGTCGGGGTCGGCCACCACGCCTAGCGCAGCCGCCTCCGTCCACCCCGTGCCCATGGGCGGCGCCGTGCCGTTGCCGCCGAAGCGCACGAAGTCCTCGCCGTCGCCGGCGGGGTCGATCAACGCCGCCGAGCCGGCGTTGCCGCTCATGCCGCCCCAGTTGATGTTGAAGAACGTCGTCTCCACGTAGGGCACGCCGGGGTCGCCGTCGGCCACCACCACCAGCCCGCCCGCCGGGATGAAGAGGCTGGGGAACACGTAATCCTGTGGTCCCCCGGCGAAGAGCGCGCCGTTGGTCAGCTCCAGCGTCCAGCCGCCCAGGTCGACGTCGGTGGCGCCGAGGTTGGCGATCTCCAACCAGTCCGGGGCGCCCGTGTTGAGCTCGTTGATGACGACGGTGACGTCCGCGGCCAGGAGCGCGCACTGGTTCGCCGCCGCCGGCGAATCGACGCCCGCGCACCAGTCCGCGGCGCTGTCGGTGTCGGCGGCGTCGGGCACGCGCGTGGCGCTTCCGTTCTGCCCCGGCACCGGCACGGTGGCGCCCGTCCAGCCGGTCGGTGCCGCCGGCGTGGCGGTGCTGGTGCCGAAGCGCACGAAGTCGACGCCGTTGCCGAGCCCGTCGCGCAGCTCGACCGACATCGCTGCGGTGAAATCCGCCCAGAGGATGTTGTCGCCGAGCACGATGCGGTCCGGCCCCGGCGCCCCTTGGTTGTCGGTGACGTAGACGCGCGCCCCGGCCGCCAGCGAGTAGATCGGCAGCGGCTCCATCGTGAAGGCGCCCTCGTCCTCCACCACCAGCACCGCGCCGCCGAGCTCCACCGCCGCGCCCGTCGTGTTGAAGAGCTCCATGGCGTCGGGGGCGCCCACGAAGTCACCCGTGTCGACCTCGGTGATGAGCACCGCGCCCGCGGCGATGGGCGCCGGCGGCGGCGGGCAGGGGTCGTTGGCCGCGCCGGGCGACGCAGACGTCCGGCAGAAGTCGGCGGCGTCGTCCGTGTCGAACGCGCTCGAGCGCGACAGCGACTCCACGTCGTTGGCGGGCGTGGGAAGCGTGACGCTCTCGGTCCAGGCGCCGGGTGCAGTTGGCGCGGTCGCGTCGCCGCCCCAGCGCACGAAGTCCACGCCCGCCAGCGTGTCGTCCACCAGGTCGGCCGCCCCGGAGTAG
>DASYRF010000474.1:0-19642 GCA_036004705.1 Myxococcota bacterium | reverse complement strand
CAGCTCTTCCACCGCCAGCGCCGGGTGGGTCATGTGGAGCAGCAGGTCGAATCCATCCAGCACGCCGTCGGGTCCGCCGTGCGCCGGGCCGGCCGGGTCCGACGCGTCCCGGTATAGCACGCCGACGTGCGGCCAGTGGCGGCCCCCGTAGGCGTCGGCCGGGCCGTCGTAGCGGATCGGCACCAAGTCGCCGCGGCGCACGTCGGCTCCCCAGCGCAGCGCGGGGGCGGTGCGGGCGTCTGCCGGGGCGACGGGCGCAAGACGGCCGTCGGCGGACAGCGACAGCTCGGGCGCCACCGGGCGCGTGTACTTCCACAGCCCGTCGACGAACGTGTACCTGACGGCGCGGTGGCCGCGCGCGCGCACGGCGGCGACGATCACGTCGGCGCAGTCGGCCCCGACGTAGCGCTCCGCTTGCGCCTCGACGCTGCCGAAGACCTCCGGCACGTTGAAGAGCGACGTCAGCCAGCCCGCCAGGTCGTCGGTCTCGCGGTAGGAGACGCGCGTGACCTCGTCGCGGATGCCGTTGCGGTCGACCGTCGCGGCGCCCGGCGAGGACACCCAGGTGGCGCCGTCGTCCGCCGACAGAGCGGCGGCGAAGCGCATCGTCCCCAGGCCGCCGTGCACGTCGCCCCGCGCCTCCGTCGGATGCGCGTCCGCCGCCAGCGTCCAGCGGTCGTCGGCGCCGGCGATCGGCGTCTCGAAGTAGGCGATGCGGTCCAGGCCAAGCCACTTGCCGTGGTGCGGACCGCCCAGCATCGCATTGCAGTAGCCGCTGAAGCCGGGGGTGGGTCCGGGCGCTCCCTCGTGGTCCAGCCGTGGCTCCACGCGCGCCCAGCGGATGCGCGGCGCCGGCCCCAGCGCCGCGGCGTCCCAGGGAGCGACGGCCACTTTCTTGCCGCGAACGACGGCCGTACCCAGCTCCGGCGGCCCGACCCAGCGCCTTGCACCGCCTTTGCCTGTGCCACCGCGGCGGCCGCCGCCGCCGCCGGCGCCGGCACGTACGAGCGCAAGGACGTAGAGGTCGACGCGCGTGTCCAGGCGCGCCTGCAGCGGCGCGTCCGACGCGGCCGGCGCTCCCGGCTCCGCCGCCCGCGCTACCACGCGCACCGCCAGGATGGCCGGCGCGCCTGCCGCCGCCGCGCCGGCGCCCGCGGCGAGGCCCGCGCCGAGCAAGACGAGGAGCACCAGGGCGGGCGCGAGCGCCAGAGAGCGCGCGCGGGCGCCGGCGGGCCCGCGCCGCCGCGCTGCCCCAGCGGGGTCCTCGGTTCGCGCGGCCCGCATCGTCCCAACTTGGATCGCCGACGCGCCTCAAGCAAATTCCGTTACAATGCGCCCGCCCATGACGGATGCACCGCACGCCGCCGAGCCGGCTCCGCCGACGATGCGCGCCGCTCTCGTGCGCGCGCACGGGGCCTTCGACGCCGTGCGCGTGGAGACGGTGCCCACGCCTCGCCTCGGGCCCGGCGAGGTTCTCGTGCGCGTGCGCGCCGCCGGCGTGAATCACCTCGACGCCTGGGTCAGGCGCGGGCTCCCGGGCGTGAAGCTGCCGATGGTGCTCGGCTCCGACGCGGCCGGCGAGATCGTCGCGCTGGGCCCGGGCGCGGAGCGTTGCGGCCTCCCCGTCGGCGCGCGCGTGTTCCTCTATCCCGCCACCTCGTGCGGGCGCTGTCGCGCATGCGCGCGCGGCGACGATCCGCTCTGCGCCGACTACGCCATCTTCGGCGAGCACATCAGTGGAGTGCAGGCCGAGTACGCCGTCGTGCCGTGGACCTCGGTGCTGGCGCTGCCGGAGCGACTCTCGTTCGAGGAAGGCGCGGCGTTTCCCCTGACCTTCCTCACCGCCTGGCACATGCTGGTGAGGCGCGCGCAAGTGCGCCTGGGCGAATGGGTGCTCGTGCAGGCGGCCGGCTCCGGTGTGGGCGCCGCCGCCGTGCAGATCGCGCGCCTGCACGGGGCGCGCATCATCGCCACCGCGGGCGGCGCCGAAAAGTGCCGCCGCGCCCTCGCGCTCGGCGCGGACCACGCCGTCGATTACACCGCCCACAGCTTCCGCGACGAGGCGCTGCGCGTGAGCGAAGGCGCCGGCATGGACGTGGTCGTCGAGCACGTCGGCGCCGCTACCTTCAAGGACTCGCTGCGCGCGCTCGCCCGCGGCGGCCGGCTCGTCACGTGCGGCGCCACGACCGGGCCCAAAGTGGAGCTTCACCTTCCGGCGCTCTTCATGAAGGGCGTCTCGATCCTCGGCTCCACCATGGGAAGCCGCGCCGAGATGATGGACGTCGCCGCGCGCTTCGCGGCGGGGCAGCTGCGCGCGGTGGTGGATCGCGTGCTGCCGCTGGCCGAGGTGGCGACGGCGCACCGGCTGCTGGAAGAACGGGCCGTCTTCGGAAAGGTGGTGCTGCTGCCATGAGCGAGGCGCGCGACGACGCGACGAACCCGGGCGTAGCGCCGCCCGTACTGGCGGAAGTGGGCGAGGACGGCGTGGCGCTGGTCACGCTGAACCGCCCGGAAAAGCGCAACGCCATCGACCTGGCCATGGTGGAGGCGCTTCACGCCGCGCTCGACGATCTGGCGGCGCGCCCGTCGGCCGAGGTGCGTGCGCTCGTGATCACGGGCGCCGGCGAGAAGGCCTTCGCCGGCGGCGCCGACATCAGGCAGCTCCGCGAGCGCGACGCCCTGGACGCGCTGCGCGGCATCAACGCCCGCCTCTTCCAGAAGGTGGAGGAGTTCCCGTGGCCGACGGTGGCAGCGGTGCGCGGGTTCGCGCTGGGGGGCGGCTCCGAGCTGGCGATGGCGTGCGATCTGCGCGTGGCGGGCGAGGGCGCGCGCTTCGGCCAGCCGGAGTCGAACCTCGGCATCCTGGCCGGGGCCGGGGCCACGTTCCGCCTGGCGCGCTTGGTCGGGCTGGGGCGGGCGAAGGAGCTGCTTCTCACCGGGCGCATCATCGACGCCGCGGAGGCGGAGCGCATCGGCCTGGTGAACCGCGTCGTCGCCGACGGCGAGGTCGTCGAGGCGGCGCGCGCGCTGGCGCGCACCATGGCGGAGCGCGCCCCGCTGGCGCAGCGGCTGACGAAGCTGGCGATGAACACGCACGCGCGCGGCGGCGACCCCGCCGTGCTGGACATGCTGGCGCAAGGCATGCTTTTCGAGTCCGAGGACAAGCGCGAGGGGATGGACGCGTTCCTGGAAAAGCGCCCGCCCCGTTTCCGCGGAAAGTGACGGCGACGGCGATGAGCGACATCGTTCAAGTAAAGTTCGTGGCGGTGCTGGGCGCGGGCACGATGGGGCGCGGCATCGCCCTGGTGGCGGCGCGCGCCGGCTATCGCGTGGCGCTGCAGGACGTGGCGCAGCAAGCAGTCGACGCCGGGCTGGAAGGCATCCGCGCCACGCTCGGCGACGGCGTGGAGCGCGGCAAGGTCACCGTGCAGGAGCGCGACGCGGCGCTGGAGAACATCGCCACCACGACGAACATGGCCGAGGCGGTGGAGACGGCGGATCTGGTGATTGAAGCAGTGTTCGAGTCGATGGAGGTGAAGAAGGCGCTCTTCCGGCAGGTGGACGAAGTGGCGCCGCCGGCGGCGGTGCTGGCGACGAACACGTCGTCGCTCTCCGTCACGGAGATCGCCGCCTCCACGCGCCGCGGCGAGCAGGTCGTGGGGATGCACTTCTTCAACCCCGTGCACGTCATGCAGCTCGTCGAGGTGGTGAAAGGCGAGCGCACCGCCGCGTCCGCGGTGGACGTCGCGCGCCACGTCGCCGAAGCGATGGGCAAGCAGACGATCGTCGTGCGCGACAGCCCGGGCTTCGCCACCAGCCGCCTCGGGATCGCGCTCGGCAACGAGGCGATGCGCATGGTGGAGTCTGGCGTGGCGGCCCCGGAGGACATCGACCTGGCGATGGAGCTCGGCTACCGCCACCCCATGGGGCCGCTGCGGTTGAGCGACCTGGTGGGCCTGGACGTGCGTCTCGCCATCACCGAGCACCTGTACCGGGAGCTGGGGGGGGAGCAGTTCCGCCCGCCGCAGATCCTCCGGCGGATGGTGCGCGCCGGGAAGCTCGGCAAGAAGGCGGGCGAGGGTTTCTACAAATGGAAAGAGTAGCGGGCGTCGCGGCTCACACGTAGTCTAGTACGCGCACGACCACCGTGGAGATGTTGTCGCGTCCGCCCATTGCGTTGGCGGCGGCCACCAGCCGGTCGCAGGCCATCTCCGCGTCGTCGGCCCCCACCAGGATCTCGGCGATGGCCTCTTCCTGCACCTCCGCGCTCAGGCCGTCCGTGCAAAGGAGCAGGACGTCCCCCGGGTACACCGTCAGGCGGCCGAGGTCGGGACGGACCACCTCGGCGAGCCCGAGCGCGCGGCTGATGGCGTTGGGCCAGGGAAACTTCTCCGCCTCCTCGGGCGTCATGCGCCCGGCAGCCATCATCTCTGCCACGAGGCTGTGGTCCTTGGTGAGCACGTGCAGCTTGCCGGTGCGGAGCAGGTAGATGCGCGAATCGCCGACGTGCGCGATGGTGGCGATGTCGCCGCGGAAAAGCACGGCGCAGACGGTGGTCGCCATCTTCCGCGCCGCCTCGGCCACGACGATGATCTCCTGGTTCGCCTCCAGTACGGCGTTCTCCAGCAGCCTGGGCCCCTGGTCGTCCTTGCCGAACACGAGATCGCGTAGCGACCGCTCGGGGACTTCGCGCAGCTCCTCGGCGAGGACGTCGACGGCGATGGCGGAGGCGATAGCGCCGCCCTGCAGCCCGCCGACACCGTCGGCGACGGCGAAGACCTGCCGTGCCAGGTCGCACAGGATACGGTCCTCGTTTCGCGGTCGGGCCAGGCCTTTGTCGCTCTTGCCGAACGCGTTCAGACGCACGGGGCGATGCTAGCAGCGAATACATGCCGCTCCCAAGTAATACTAGGCGCGCGCGAAGGAGGAGATCATGCGGCTCGTCGTATCCACCTGTCCGATCGCTGAGGCGCCGCGGCTGGCGCGGGCGCTGCTGGAGGAGCGGCTTGTCGCCTGCGTGAACGTCGTGCCGGCCGTGCAGTCCGTGTACTGGTGGGAGGGCAAGATCACGGAAGACGTCGAGGCGCTGCTGCTGATGAAGACGCGCGCGGAGCGCGTGGAGGCGTTGCTGGCGCGTCTGAAGGCGCTGCATCCCTACCAGGTGGCGGAGATTCTGACCTTCGCCGTGGCGGAAGGGAACGCCGCCTATCTCGACTGGGTCGCCCGCGAGACGGGTGGCGTTGCCGGCAGCGGCGGCCCGGACCGCTAGCTCAGGCCACCGCCAGCCCCAGCGCGGCGCGCAGCTCGGCGTAGGGCTCGCTCACCGCGTAGCCGACTAGCGTGCTGGCCTGGGTCTCCAGTGGCGCGGGGGAGAGCGGCGTCTCCTTCAGCAACGCCGCGATGGCGCCTTGCAGCTCGCCGGCCAGCAGCAGCCCCGCTCGGTTCGCCGCCGATTCGGCCGTGACGGTGAAGCGCTCGAGGTCCACCACGCCGCCCAGCTGCTGGAAGCGCGGCACCAGCGCGGCGATGGCGGCGCGCGCCTTGGGGCCGAGCGCCTTCTCCAGGCGCGGATAGAGGGGGTCGACCAAGCGCGCGTCGTCGACAGGCAGCTCGATGGCGGGGAGCGCGATCTGCAAGCTGCCCAGGAAAATGGCGCGCAAGGTAGGTAGCTGCCCGCGCAGAACGCGCAGCAGGTAGCATTCGGGGCGCAGGTAGGCGAGGTGGCGCCCGGCCACGAACAGCAGCTCCGCGTCGTCGCGCCCCGCCATCAGGTCCTCCCCCGCCAGCAGGACCGGCGCGCCGGCGTGGAGGAACTCGACGCCGCGTCCGCCGCGCCAGCGGTAGACCTCGGGCAAGGGCACGGCCAGCGCGTTGGCGGCGGCGGCGAACCGGCGGGCGAAGGCGAGGGGCGTGGAAGCCACGTCGACCCGGTCGTCGGCGCTGAGGCGCGCGCGCAGGTCGACCTTGTAGAGGTCGGCCACGGGCCCGGCGAGCACCGAGAAGACGGCCGCGACGGTGTTGGTGTGCTCGGCCAGGAGGATGCCGCGGCGCCATTCCTCGGGCGTCAGCGCGCGCTGCGGCAGCTTCGCGGTGCGCGGGCGCAGCCGGCCGACGATCTCTAGAACCGCGGTGTCGGCGCGCCCCAGGAAAGACAGCGCTTCGGCGCAGCAAAAGGCGGCGTCCTGGGCGCCCGCGGCGAGGTTGTTCTCGAAGAGCGCCCTCAGCGAGGCCACGCGACCCGGGTCCAGGCCGACGAGGGCACGGTGGTGCGCGGCGACGCGATCGGGCCGCGCCGGCGGGCGCGACCACAGCTCCACGAGCACCTCGTGGCGGGTGGCGTCGGCGGGATCGAGACGTGCGGCCTGTTCCAGCGCGTCGGCTCCTTGGTCGCGGTCGCCGAACTGCGTGAGATAGACCTCGGCGAGATGGACCCAGGCGAGGACGGCGAGGTCGCGGTCGTCATGGTCGGAAGCGACCTTCACTGCGCGGCGCAGGCTGCGGACCCAGCCGTCGTCGTCGCCCGCCCCGCGGTGAAGGTCTTCGATCCGTTCCAGCACCGACGGGTCGCCGGGATTGGTCTCCAGCGCGCGGTGCAGGTCGTCCACTTGCGCGGCGATGCCGGGCGAGAGATTCACCGCGCGCCATGGTCGGCGAGGCGAGCGCGGGTGTCAATCACTGCGCTAGCGCAGCGGCTCGCGCAAGAGTGTTTCGGCGAGCGCGCGGTACACGTGTTGGCGCGGGTCGTCGCCGCGGAAGATGAGTCGGAAATGGTCGTTCAGCAGCTTCACGCGAGGCATCACGCGCACGAGGCGACGCGCCGTCAGATCGGGCGCGACGAGGTATTCGGGCAGCACCGCCACGCCCTCGCCGCCGAGCACCAGCGCGCGGATGCCGTCGATAGTGCCGATGCGCACGAGCGCGCGGAACGCCAGTGCGTCGGAGCCGCCAGTCGCGTCCCGCCAGTAGCGGAACAACGCCAGCTCGCGGCTGACGTCGACCAGCGTGTGCTGGGCGGCGTCCTCGGCGCGGCGGAAGGGGCGGCGGCGCAGCAGCGCCGGCGCCGCCACGAACACGTAGTCCTCGCGGTGCAGACGCACGAAGTCGAGCTTGGGATCGGTCAGGCGGCGCGACGACACGGCGCAGTCGATCTCCTGGGTGCGGACGCGCAGCTCCAGGTCGGGGCCCGAGCCGAAATACAGGTGGATCGTCAGCCCGGGATGCGCGGCGCGCAGACGCGGCAGCATCGGCACCAGCCACGAAAGCCCCAGCTCGTGCCGCGTGCCGAGCTCGATCTCCATCGGCACCGGGCCCAGCTCGCCGCGCGCCGCGCGCAGGCAGTCCTGCGCCGTGGCCAGGGCCGACTGCGCATAGGGCAACAGCGCGCTCCCTTGCTCGGTCAGCAGGACGCGGCGCGTGGTGCGGTGGAAGAGGCGTACCTCCATCTGCTCTTCGAGCTGGCGAATGCGCTGACCGAGCGCCGCCGGGGTGAGCCCCACCGCGCGCGCCGCGGCGCGGAAGTTGAGCAGGCGCGCCGCCTCCGCGAAGCAGCGCAGCGACTCCAAGTCGGGGAGCACGCCTCGCAACTACCGCGGCGGGCCGCGCGGATCAACCGCTGGCCGTGCGGCGCGACAGCATCGCGCCGCTTCGAGTGCGACACGGCCTCCTTGATCTCAAAGGCGCCGGCGGCGCCGGCGGCGATGGTCGCGACCGGCGCCGGCGACAGATCCTGCGTCAGCGGCGCGGCTTGGCGTCTTGCGCCGTGGTCACGTCGGCGTCGGCGGTGCCGTCAGCGTCGGTGTCACCGTCGGAGTGGGCGTCGGAGTCGGGGTCGGCGTCCGCGTCGGTGTCGGCGCGCGCCTCCGTCCGGGCGTTGCGCGCTCCTGGCGCGCCGCCCGGGCCCAGGCCGTACCCGCGGAGCTTCTTCCACAGTGACTTGCGCGAGATGCCTAGCAGCTCCGCCGCGCGCGCCTTGCGGCCGCCGGTCAGGTCCAGCGCCCGTCGCAGGTACTCGCGCTCGAATTCGCGCACCGCGTCTGCCAGACGTCGCACCGGCTCGGCGGCCGGCCGGGCCGGCGTGCCGCGCACGACCACGTCGTCGGGCAGGTCCTCCAGGTCGATCTCGTCGGCGGCGCGGCTGCGCGCCAGTACGACCGCGTGCTCGACGGCGTGCTTCAGCTCGCGCACGTTGCCCGGCCAGCTGTAGTTGGCCAGCGATGCCCACGCCCGCGGCGTCAGCGCCGGCGGGTCGCTCTCCGCCGGCGTGAGGGCGCGCAGAAAGTGCCCGACGAGCACCGCCAGGTCGCCGCGCCGGTCGCGCAGCCGCGGCAACGAGACGTCCAGCACGTTCAGCCGGAAGTACAGATCCTGGCGGAAGGTGCCGCCGGCGATGCGCTCCTTCAGGTTGCGGTGCGTGGCCGAGATGATGCGCACGTCCACCGGGACCCGGTCATTCGTGCCCAGCGGCTCGATGATGCCCTCTTCCAGCACGCGTAGCAGCTTCACCTGCGCCGAGGCGGGGATCTCCGCCACCTCGTCCAGCAGCAGCGTCCCGCCGTCGGCCGCCTTGAAGCGACCTTCTCGCCGCCTGACCGCGCCGGTGAACGCGCCGCGCTCGTGGCCGAACAGCTCCGCCTCCAGCAGGGTCTCCGGGAAGGCGGCGCAGTTCATGGCCACGAACGGGCGCTCGCGCCGCGTGCTCAGCTCGTGGATGCGCCGCGCCGCCAGCTCCTTGCCGGTGCCGCTCTCGCCGACGATCAATACCGGCGCGTCGCTCTGCGCGATCGATTCCAGGCGCTCGCGCACGCGGTTGATCTGCGGCGACGTGCCCAGCAGCACGTCGTGCGGCGTGCGGCGGTTCGGCAGCTCGGGCGGCTCCTCTGCGAGCGCCCGGCGAAGCGCGCGCCGCTGTGCCAGGCGCGAGAGCCGCACGCGCAGCTCCTCCAGTCCGAAAGGCTTCGTCAGGTAGTCGAACGCGCCCGCCTTGATGACCTCCACGGCTTCGGCGGTGCCGCCGAATCCCGTCATCAGGATCACGTCGGTGGAAGGCGAGTCGCGGTGCAGGCGGTGGAAGACAGTCAGGCCGTCGAGCCGCGGCAGGCGGACGTCGCACAGCACCACCTGGAAGGACCGCCGCCCCGCCAGGTCCAGCGCTTCCTCGCCGTCGGCCGCAGCCGTGGCGTCGTGGCCGAGCTCGCGGACCGCGTCGCACAGCATGTCGCGGATCGCGTCGTCGTCGTCCACGACGAGCACGTTCATGGCGAGGGGGTCCCCCTTGGGAGTCGCCGAAGCCATCCTCCTGAACTCTACCTAACACCGTCCGCCCCGGCAAGGTGCGCGAGACGGACCGCGGCGATCGTAGGTCTTTTCTTTACGATGCCGTTCAGGCCGGCGCCACGATTGGGTGACAACCCCGCGAAATTCGCGCCGCCGACCGCGCTACGCCCGTGCAACGCGCCTCCGCCCGCCTCTTTGCACTTCGGCGCATCCGGTATATTCAGAAGCGCAAGCACAGTTTCATCGCAGTCACCCAAGTCGTGAACCGCGCCGCCGGCCACGAGGCCGGGCTTTCACGCCCAGGGCGGAGATCCGTCTCGGGCAGGAGGAACGGACATGCGCAGGCAATGGCTCGTCTGGTGTCTCGCCACCTCGTTGGCGCTGCCGCAGCTCGCCGGCTGCAAGCACAAGGGCAGCGACGCCGGCACCGACTCCGGCGGCGGCGGCTCCGACTCGGGCACCGACGGCGGCCCCGGCCCCGCCGCCCGCACGACGCCCACCAACGGCGGCGCGGTGGCCCTGTCGAGCGACGGCACCGTCGCCGTCACGGCGAACCGCACCGCCGGTGAGATCACGGTCATGCGGCTCGACTACACCGCCGTTCCGCCCACCGCCACGCTGGTGGAGAGCTTCGACGTCGGCGACGCCGAGCCCTGGGCCGCCGTCGTCGGCAACGACGACGACACCGCGTTCGTCGTCCTGCGCAAGTCGAAGGAAGTCGTCAAGCTCACCGGCATCGGCAGCGCCGACCCCGACATGGACGCCACGCGCGCCCCCACCGACGCCGAGCCGTCCGGTCTGGCCATCTCGCCCACCGGCGCGAAGCTCTACGTCTCGAACTGGGCGGCCGGCACTGTCACCGTCGTCGACGCCGCCACCATGGCCGTCGACTCGACGGTCGATCTCAACGCGGCTCTCGCCGCTTCGGGCCTGCTCGGCCCCAGTGTGAGCGAGTCGAACGCGCGTCCCGGCCTCGCCCATCCCTACGCCGTGGTCGTCACCAACGACGGCGACAGCGACGACACCGACGAGACCGTCTTCGTCACCGACTTCTTCTCCATGGGAGACCCCGCCGCCGACGCCGCGGCGCTCGGGAACGCCTTCTTCGACGAAGGCCGCCTCGGCGTCGTCTACCGCTTCTCGGCCGGCACCGGCGTCGCGGACGTCCCCATCACGCTGTCGTCCGTGAACGACACCGGCTTTGCCGACAGCGCTGGAAACGCCACCGGTTGCTTCCCGAATCAGCTCTACGGCGCGGCGCTCAACAACGGCCGCCTCTACGTGACGTCGGTGTGCGCCTCGCCGCGCGGCCCGGTCGCCGGCGGCGCCGCCAACTTCAAGACCAAAGTGCACGGGCTCGTCTCCGTCGTCGACGTCGTCGCCGGCGCCGAGCTGCCCGGGGAGCGCGTGCTGCTCACGCGCGCCTTCCAGGACCTCTACGACGCCGCCGGCACCGCGGACGACGCCACCCGCCGCTTCCCGCTCATTCCCAATGCCATCGCCTTCGTACCCGGGCAGACCATCGCCTACGTCACCGCCTACGGCGCCGATGCCGTCTTCCGCGTCGAGTATGCGGCCGACGGCTCGCTCGATCAGGTCGGCGGGGCGCGCGACTTCATCGACCTCGCCGATCCCACGTTCACGGGGCGGCTGCCCATCGGCATCGCGGTCACGGGCGACGGCCACGGGCTCGTCCTGAACGAGTACACGCGCAACCTCTCCATCATCCTCTTCTCCACGCAAACAGTCGTGAACGCCGTTGCCACGGCCACCGCGCCGGCCGCGGGCGCCGAGACCGACACGAACGACGGTCGCCGCTTCTTCGTCACCGGCCTCGGGCGCTGGTCGCTGAACGGCCAGAGCTGGGGGTCGTGCGAGGGCTGCCACCCGTCGGGCCTCACCGACAACGTGACCTGGTACTTCGCCAACGGGCCGCGCCAGACCGTCTCGCTGGAGGGCAGCTTCGCTCCCGGCACCGGTGCGCACCGCCTCTTCAACTGGAGCGCCGTCTTCGACGAGAACCACGACTTCGAGCTGAACACGCGCGGCGTCTCCGGCGGGGTCGGCGCCATCGTCACCTCCAGCACGCTGGCGACCTCCAGCCGCATCATCTTCGACGGCACGGCGCCGCCCGCCGGCGCGTCGGCCACGACGAACCTGCAGAACGGGCTCAACGGCTCGACGCGCGACCTCGTGACCACCGGCGTGCCCGGTACCGACGGCAGCGGCAACCCCGTCGCAGCGCTCGTCTCGGTGCAGCCCGACTGGGAGAAGATCGACCTCTACGTGCGCTCCATCCGCGCGCCGCGCGCTCCCGCGCTCGACCCCGCCGACGTGGCGGCGGGCGCGGCCATCTTCACCGGCGAGGGCGGCTGCGTCGGCTGCCACGGTGGGGCCGGCTGGACGATCTCTGCGCGGTTCTACACGCCGGGCGCGGCGGCGAACGGTCCGGGCGGCACGCTGTCCACGACGACCTACTCGCGCGGCGCGCTGCCACTGGGCCTCAACCCCGTGGCGGACGCCGGCGGCGGCATGGCGCTCATCAAGACCGGGGCGTCGATCGACTGCGTCCTGCGCTCGGTCGGGACCTTCCCGCCCGACCCGGCCACCGACCCCAGCGGCATCGCGCCGGCCGGCGTGGGGCTTGTGGAGGTGCGTGACGACATGGTGACCGTGGCGCTCGGGGCCAACGGCTTCAACCCGCCGTCGCTGCTGGGGGCGGTGGCCGGCGCGCCTTACTTCCACGGCGGCAACGCGCGCACGCTGGAGGAGCTGCTCGATCCGCTGTTCGAAGGGCACTACCAGGCGCTAGGCACGAACTTCAACCCGACGCCCGATCAGATCCGGCAGCTGGTGGCGTTCCTCCTGTCCATCGACGACGACGCCACGGCACTCGACCCGACGCTCGTCGGGTTCGACCCGATCATCTGCCCCGACTCGCTCTGAGCAGAGTCGGGCCGAGCCGCCGTCGTCGCCACGGCGGCTGGCGCGATCACCCCTCCCGCAGTAGACGCAGGAAAGCCCCGCCGTAGCGCTGCAGCTTGGCCGGCCCCACGCCGCCGATGCGCAGGAGCTCCTGCTCGTTGCGCGGCCGCAGCTCCGCCATGGCCCGCAGCGTGGCGTCGTTGAAGACGACGTACGCCGGAACACCTTCCTCCGCCGCCAGCGTGCGCCGCAACTCGCGCAGCCTCTGAAAAGTCTCGGCGGCCGCGCCCGCCAGCGCCGGCACCGGTGGCGCCCCCAGCGCCGAGCGACCGCCGCGCCCGCCGCCCGCTCCTCCGGCCGCGCCGCCGCCGCTCGCCTCGCCGCGCCGCCGGCGCCGTGTCACAGCGGGCGCCGGCGCTAGATCCGCCAGCGCGTCGGGCCGCCCGCAGCCGTCGCACGCGCTGCCGCAGTCGTCGATCTTCTCGCCGAAGTAGCCCACCAGCGCGCGGTGGCGGCAGCCGCGCGCGTCGGCCAGACGGAACATCTCGACGGTGCGGCGTTGCACGTCGGCGTTGATCGCCGCGTCCGTCTCGGGATCGAGAAAGCGCTCGTAGGTGATGACGTCCGCCCACGAGTAATAAAGGAGGCAGTCGGCGTCGGCGCCGTCGCGCCCGGCGCGCCCGATCTCCTGGTACCAGCCCTCGACGTTGCGCGGCATGTCGCGGTGCACCACCCAGCGGATGTCGGGCTTGTCGATGCCCATGCCGAAGGCGATCGTCGCCACCATCACGTCGACTTCGCCGCTGACGAAGGCGTCCTGGTGCGCCGCGCGCTCGCGCTCCAGGCCGGCGTGGTAGGGAAGCGCGCGCACGCCGCCGCGCCGCAGGAAATCCGCCAGACCCTCCACGCCGCGCCGGCTGAGGCAGTAGACGATGCCGCTCTGTCCGCGGCGCGCCGCCGCGTAGCGCAGGATCTCGTCGCGCACTTCGCGCCCGTCCCCCTTGCGGTAGCCGTGCAGCTTCAAGTTGGGGCGGAAGAACGACCCCATGAAGCCCGCCGGTTTGTGCATGCCCAGCTGGCCGATGATGTCGCCGGCGACGCGCCGCGTGGCGGTCGCCGTCAGCGCCAGGATCGGCACGCCGCCGAAGTGCTGCTTCAGCTCGCGCAGCCGCCGGTAGGCGGGGCGGAAGTCGTGGCCCCATTGGCTGATGCAGTGCGCCTCGTCGACGGCGACGAAGCTGATGCCGCAGCCGCGCAGGAAGTCGCGCAGCCAGCCGTCCAGGCCCTCCGGCGAGACGTAGCAGAGCTCGTACTCGCCGCGCCGCAACGCCGCGAGCCGCGCGCGCCGCTCCTCTTGTCCCAGCGTCGAGTTCAGCACCGTCACGCGGAACCCCTTCGCGGCGAGCCCGTCCACCTGGTCCTTCATCAGCGACAGCAGCGGCGAGACCACCAGCGCCGTGCCGCCCAGCAGCCGCGCCGGGATCTGGAACGTCAGCGATTTCCCCGCCCCCGTGGGCATGACGCCGATGGCGTCGCGCCCGGCCAGCACCGCCTCGATCAGCACGAGCTGTCCGGGCCGGAACTCCCGGAACCCGTACACGTCGCGCAGGACCTCGTGCGGCGTGCCGCCGCGCGGCGGATCGGGGAAGAGCGGTCCCACGCGCGCGTCCATAGCACGGCGCCGCCGGCGGTGCGCTCTACTTCGCGAGCGACGAGAGCGCGGCGCGTACGGCCTTGATCGCCGCCTGCTCCACGGCCTGGTAGTCGCCGGTCTTGCACCAGACCACCGCGCGCCACGCGGTGAGCCCCGTGAGCACCGCGTCGGGGGCCGGCGTGTCGACGCGCCCCGGCACTTTCGCCAGCGCCTGCACCACGGCCGCGCGCGTCGCGTCGACGTCGGCCTCGGTCGCGAACTCCACCTCCACGCGCCGCGTGGGATGGTGCGACTGGTTTTCGACGGTGGAGCCGAAGATCGCGCCGTTGGGAATGATGAAGCGCCGGTGGTCCGCCGTGTCGACGATGGTGGTGAACAGCTCGATCTCCATCACCGTGCCTTGCTTGCCCGCCACCACCACTTGGTCGCCCACCTTGAACGGGCGGAAGACCAGCAGCATCACCCCCGCTGCCAGGTTGGACAGGCTCCCCTGGAACGCCAACCCCACCGCCAGGCCCGCCGCGCCCAGCACCGCGGCGAAGCTCGTCGTCTCGATGCCGAACGCGCCGAGGCAGGACAGCACGGCCATCGTGAGGATGATGTAGCGCGTGAAGTTCGAGAAGAAGCGCGTGAGCGTCGCGTCGAAGCGCGCGCGCTCCAGGCCGCGCATCACCAGCCGCCGCGCCCAGTGCGCCACCAACCATGCCGCCACCAGCGCCGCCAGCACCGCCAGAACGCGCGGCGCACCCGTGATGACGGCGTCGACCAAGCGCCCGCCCGTCGTGGTGACCGTCCCCGTGACGCCGTCCGGTCCACTCGCCGCCGTGGCCGGCGCCGCGCTGACCGCCGTCCCCGCCGTCATGGCCGCCGCCGTCACTTCCAACAGGATCGTGTGCATCGCTTCCTCCTCCCGGGTGGGCCGCTCGCCGTTGCCGCCGGCCGATCGCCCGCGACGCCCCTCACTGGCGGGCGAGCGCCTCGGTGGTGCGCAGCCAGGCGGCGACGAGCTTCGTCAGGCGCTCGGCCGCCTTGGGGTCGCGCAGCGCACCGGCGTCGTCGAAGGCCTCGGGGCCCTTGGGCAGCGAGAACATGTCGGGGTAGACGAACGTGCCGCAGCCCTCCAGCGGGATGCGGAGCTGCCAGAGGCCGCGCACTCCGCCGACCGCGCCGACCGACGTGGACAGCAAGAGGGCGCTCTTGCCGTGCCACGGCATCGGCTTTACGCGCGATAGCCAGTCGATGGCGTTCTTCAGCGTGCCAGGTAACGAGAAGTTGTACTCGGGCGACGCCAGCAGCAGGCCGCCGGCGGCGTCCAGGCGGCGCTTCAGCTCCTGGCCGCCCGGCGGCAGGCCCGTGGCGTCGAACACGTCCTGGTCGAAGAGCGGCATGTCGAACTCGCGGAAGTCGGCGAGGTCCACCTCCGCGCCCGCCGCCCGCGCAACCGCGGCGGCGGCCGCCGCGAGCTTCTTGTTGTGCGAGGCGCGGCGGAGCGAGGCGGCGAAGGCGAGCACGCGCATGGGGGCTTCTTACAAGGAACGCAGGAAGGCGAGCAAGTCGGCACGTTCCGCGGGCGTCAGACCGAGGCCGTAGCGGTGGCCGGGCACGGGCCCCGGCCCGCGCACGCCGCGCGTCCAGCCGGCCTCCACGCGCCGCGCGTCGAAGAGGTCCTCCAGCGTCGCCACCGTGCCGTCGTGCAGGTACGGCGCGTAGGCCCACACGCCGCGCAGCGGCGTCACCCGGTAGCCGCCGGTGCCACGGCTGGGCGTGAGGGCGGAGGCGGGGTCGGTGCCCACCACGTCGGCCCCGACCAGCCAGGGCGCGGAATAGGCGACGCGCGGCTCGTGGCAGTCGGAGCAACCGGCCGTGCGGAAGACGCGCGCTCCGTGCATGCGTCCCGCCAGCGCGGCGGCGTCGGGCTCGATCGGCGGGTCCAGGTCGTAGATCCACGCCGCGGCGGCGAACGCCACGGTGCGCGGCGGGCGGAACGCGCCGACCCACGAAGTGATCATCAGCGTCTCGATACGCATCGCCAGCGCGCTGGCCTGGTCGTGGCGCACCGTTCCGGTCTGGTGCAGGAACGGCGTGTCGCGCAGCCCGGTCAGCGGCGGGACTTGCAGCGGGTCGTCGTCGGCGCCGGGCGTCACGTCCACGCGCCCCGGGCCCCACGAGCGCAGCCGGGCCTCGCCCTCCGCGTCCGGTGCGTCGCTCACTTCATCGATCCAGTCGGCCCACGCGCGCCCCAGGTCGAGGCGCGTGTTGGGCAGCCCGTGCAGCAGACGCCCGTCCGCGTCCACCGAGCCGTGGCACAGCGCGCACGCCTCCACGACCCGCACGCTTCCGTCCGGCGCGGGGTACTTGCGCACGCCCACCACGACGCCGTCCGCCGCCACCGCCAGCCCGTAGTCCGCCACGCGCGCCGGGTCGGCCAGGATCCATTCCAGCACCGGCTCGATGCGAACGGGGAACTCGTAGAACGCGCGGAGCCCCAGCGCCGACAGGTCCCACCAGCTGTCGGGGTAGGCGCCGTCGAAGAGCGGCGTGGCCGTGCCGTCCATTTCCAGCGGCTCGCCGGCGGCCAGGCGGTTCACGTCGGCCAGGCGCACCGGCTCGGTCGGCGTGGTCATCTCCGGCAGCGCGTCCCAGCCGGTGCCGTCGGGGAGCGCCCAGCTCGCCAGCCGCGCGCGCGCCCAGTCGTTGTCGTCGCCCACCAGGGATGTTTCCAGCACGTGCCGCCGGAATGACGCGTCGGCCACGTACAGCCGTCCCTCCTCCAGCACCGCCTCGGGGTCGTCCTTGGGGAACGGCGCGCCGCATCCGCCCGCGCCGCCCGCCGCCAGCCACGCGGCCGCCGCCGCCGCCACCGCCGTCGCGCCCGCGCCCGCGCCCGCGCCCGCGCGCCGCGCCTCGCGCCGTCGGGCCGCCCGGCTTCCAGCGCCGCCGCGTTCCAGCACCGTGCTCGCGACCCCGTTCACCACCATAGACTAGCGGCCGGGCACATGGCGCGCGAGGCGGGGCTCGAACCCACGACCTTCGGTTCCGGAGACCGACGCTCTATCCAACTGAGCTACTCGCGCACACGCCCGGCGCGGCGTATATAGCGGAGCGCCCCGGCCCTGGCAACCGCGCGCTCGCGGCCCGCGCCTCCCGCGCCGCCGCGTCGCGCCCGACGTTGACAGGGACGCCCACCGGCGGCACGCTCGGGCGCATGCGTGCTCGTCTCGCGTTCGCGCCGGCGCCCACCCGCGCGCCGTCGCTCGTGCTGTGGCTGGCGCTGTGTGCCGGCGGAGCCGTCGCCGCCGGCGGCGGGGGCTGCGCGCCAGTCGAGGAGTCCAGGCGCCCCGACGAAGGCGTCAAGGACGCGACCAAACCCGCTGACCACGCGGGCAAGCCCACCAAGAAGGAGGCGTACGAGGCGCGCTGGCTGGACCTGGTCACGCGCGACAAGTGCGCCGCCGGCCCGGTCCTGCTCGACCGACCGCTCGACATCGACCTTCCGCCTTCGCCGCCAGGCTCGGTCGAGATGAAGGTCAGCTTCGAGCTGTGCGGCCCGGCCGGCCCGTCGCTTCCCGACGCCGGCCGCCTGCGGCTGGTGTGGTCCAAGGGCGGCGCCACGTTCGCCGAGACGACCTGCGACATCCCCGACATCGCCGGGGGCCACAAGAAAGGCGCCGAGAACCCGATGCCGGTCACCTGCCCGGGCAACGCCGTCGACCTCAAGGCGCCCGGCGACTACGGCCTGGACATCTACTTGGGGGATCTCCTGCTGCGCGAATCGCGCTTCCAGATCACCTCGACCGAATCGGACGGCAAGAAGCTCCTGAGCGTGGACAAGCGCCTGCGCTACCTGGAGGCCTGGCTCGGCGTGCGCACCGACGCCGACGGCTGGCCCGACCGCGTGGGCCTGGAGATGCGCTTCCCACCGGCTTCGCACGACACGGTCATCTACACGTGGTTCCGCGACGGCAAGATCATCCGCAAGGCCCGCGAAGCGGCGGCGGCTGACTTCGAGGGCGACCGTGTGTGGCTGGAAGGCCCCAAGGTCGACAACCTCTACACCAAGGACGGCGACTACGAGGTGAACGTGGCCGTCGGCGGCGCCGAGGCGCGCACGGCGTTCTTCACGGTGCGAAAGGGCACGATTCGCGTGCACCCGCGCCAGGAGGAGACGGCGACGCGCCGTGTCACGGACCGGTACCTGCTCGTGGAGTGCACGGTGAAGGGGTACGCCGCCGGGGCGGAGGCGCTTCCGCCGGCCACGCAGGCGACGTTCGGGCTGTGGGGCAAGGGCTGGTAGGCGCTGGAAACGCACGGCCGTGCACCCTCGCGGCGGCGCCGGTCCTTGACAAAGAAGCGCCTAGGCGATTCAAATCCCCGCGTTGTCGGCCGACGATCCAGGGGGAGCGAAATTGGTTATGGTAGGCGCGCCTGGTCGGCCGCCCGTCGAGCAGTAGCGGCAGGCGGCAGGCGGTCGAGGCGCAGCACACCCCCGAGGACGCAACGAAAAAATGTCCACCAATCCAGTTGAAGGCGAAGTCGAACGGCAGTCGTCCACCCACCGCAAGCCCATCCACGACGTCGAGAAAGTCGTCATCCGGTTCTGCGGCGACTCCGGCGACGGGATGCAGCTGACCGGCACCCAGTTCACCAACGCCAGCGCCATCGCCGGGAACGACCTGGCCACCTTCCCGGACTTCCCGGCGGAAATTCGTGCGCCCGCCGGGTCGCTCGCTGGCGTGTCGGGCTTCCAGCTGAACTTTTCGTCGCTGGAAGTGAACACGCCCGGCGACCAGCCCGACGTGCTGGTGGCGATGAATCCGGCCGCCCTGCGCACGAATCTCCCCGACCTGAAGGCGGGTGGGATCCTGCTGTGCGACACGGCCGCCTTCAGCCCCGCGAACCTGAAGCGCGCCGGCTACGAAAAGAACCCGATCGAGGACGGGACGCTGGCCGCGTTCGAGCTGTTCTCGCTCGACATCACCCGCCAGAACGATCTGGCGGTGAAAGAGGTCGAAGGGCTGTCGCAGCGGGAGCGCTTTCGCACGCGCAACTTCTACTGCCTCGGGCTGATGTACTGGCTCTACAACCGCCCGATGGAGACGACGCTCAACTGGATCAAGATGAAGTTCGCCAAGGAGCCGGCGTTCCTGGAGGCGAACATCCAGGCGCTCAAGGCGGGCTACAACTACGGCGAGACGACCGACCTGTTCAAGGCGAGCTACCGCGTGCCGGCGGCGAAGCTGGCGCCGGGGACGTACCGAAGCATCAGCGGCAACGTGGCCGCTGCGCTCGGGTTCATCGCCGCCGCGCAGAAGTGCGGAAAGATGCTCTTCCTGGGGAGCTACCCCATCACGCCGGCGAGCGACATCCTCCACGAGCTGTCCCGCTACAAGGGCCACAACGTCGTCACGTTCCAGGCCGAGGACGAGATCGCCGGGGTGTGCTCGGCCATCGGCGCCTCGTTCGGCGGCGCGCTGGGGCTGACGACCACGTCGGGCCCCGGCATGGCGTTGAAGGCGGAGGCCATCAACCTGGCGTTGATGGTGGAGCTGCCGCTGGTGATCACCGACATCCAGCGCGGCGGACCGTCGACGGGGCTGCCCACGAAGACGGAGCAGGCGGACCTGCTGCAGGCTTGCTACGGGCGCAACAGTGAATCGTCGCTGCCGGTCATCGCCGCGGCCACGCCGTCCGACTGCTTCTACATGGCCATAGAGGCGTTCCGGCTGGCGGTGAAGTACATGACCCCGGTCATCTACCTTACCGACGGCTATCTGGCGAACGGATCGGAGC
>DASYRF010000473.1:0-9509 GCA_036004705.1 Myxococcota bacterium | reverse complement strand
GTGCGGCGCCCCAGCTCGACGAAGGCGCCGGCGCGCACGGCGAGGCCGTCCCGCGCGCCGTAGGCGAGGTCGGGCAGCAGCACGCCGCTGCCGCGCCCGTCGGTCGGGACCGACAGGTATGGCACCCAGAACAGCGGCACCGGCCCGAGCCGCAGCGTGGCGCCGTGCAGCACCGCGCGCGCCCCGCCGGCGCGCGACGGGGCGAGCGTGATGCGGGGCGAGGTCACGCGCACCAGCGCGCCCGCGGGGCCGCAGGCGCAGGGCCAGGCGACCGCGTGCTCCAGCACCGCCGTGCCGTCGGCGCGGATCGTCAGCCGCGCCGCCTCGCCGAGCGGACGGCACGCGCCCGCGGCGCCCTCGACCGACAGCCGCGCGTGGACGGCCACGGCGGTGCCGGCCGCGAGCTCCACCGTGATCTCGTCGGCGGTCAGCGTGTGCCCACCTTCGCGCAGCCGCACGTGTCCGCGCGCGACGAGCCGTCCCGGCGCCAGGTCGACCTCGTCCGCCTCGACGTCGATCCCATCGGCCGCCCCCCCGGCCGGCAGCCCGGCCGGCCACACGGCCGGCCCCGCGGGAAGCGCTTCGGCCGGCAGCTCGGGCGGCCCTGCGGCCGGCGCTCCGGCCGGCGCCGCTCCGGCCGGCGCCGCGGCCGGCGCCGCGCCTGGCTTCGGGACCGTCTTCGCGGCCGGCGCCGCGCCTGGCTCCGGGACCGTCTTCGCGGCCGGCGCCGCGCCTGGCGCCGCGCCTGGCTCCGGGACCGCCTTCGCGTCTGGCGCCGCGCCTGGCACCGGCGCCAGCTTCGCGCCTGGCTCGGCGCCTGACTCTGCATGCGGCTCTGCGGCTGGTCTAGCGCCGGGCGCGCCGCCCGCGAAGGGGCCGCCGAGTGCCGGGACGAGGCGCGCCGCTTCCGCTGTGCCGGCGCGGGGCGCCGCCAGCGCCAGGCACGCCATCGCCGCCGCCGCCCTCGCCGCCGCCGCACACGCCGCCCGTCCCGTTGCCCGCATGCGCGCGCGAGTCTAGCAGGCCGCCCAGAAACGGCCTGCCGCGAACGAGGCCGGCGCAGCGCGCCCACGCGAGCGGATGTCCCTGATCGGCGGGACCAAGACGTGGAGCACTTCGATCGGTTTGGGCGCGCGGTGATCCTGCTTCACGCGTCGCCCGATGCTGTACAGGTGAGCTGCGTCCCCAGCATCGCGCTCACGACGAGGTCCGGTGCCCTCGCCCAACTGGTGGGGCGATCGAATCGATCACCTCTGGTCGAACGCGCGAATCCGCGTGAGAAGCATATGTACGGCGGCGTCGATCTGTCCGGCCAGGGCGGCGATCTCGTCGGCGAGAACGTCGAGCGGGTGTGGGTGCGGCGGCAGACGCTGGAGCGGGAGCGGAAGCTGCGGGAGCGGAAGCGGGCGCAATGGCAAGCATGGACTATGTGTAATTTCAGGCTTGATATATGTAAAGTGTAATGTTCGCATATGTGGAATGAAATGTGAGGCCAAGCCAACCCGAATCCGGACGGCTGTGGGTCCGCCGCGGCGATGGACGACCGCGAATCCGGTGGCGCCGGAAAGCGAGGTGGATCGAGCGCGGTCGCCCACCGCCGCTTGACCTGCGCCCAGTCCGCTCCGCCGCTCGCCTTCGGCGCGCGGCGTTCGCGCTGCGCGGCAGCTCACTACCCCACAGCCGCGGCGAGGGGAGAGATCACGCGTGACGTGGATCCGGGAGCCTCATGAGGAGGTGCCTCGCCGAGCGAGGGGGCGGGGGCTCGGAGAAGCGGTGTGCTAGCCGAACGACGGGGCGGGGAACTCGACGAACAGGAAGTCGCCGACGCGCTCGACGGTGGGGACGAACGGGGCGCGCAGGTGGATCGTGACGCGGACCTTGTTTTTCTTCCAGCGCTTCGTCTCGATCTTCTTCACATAGGTGGAGAAGAAGGCCGTGTCGATGAAGCGCAGGTGGTTCGACAGAAGCACCCGCACGTTGCTCAGCTCGATGACGATCTTGTCGGAGCTCGTTTCGACGATTTCGTGCGGCACCGGGTTCGTCGTGACGACGTAGATGCGCGAGCCGCCGCTCTCGAGCATCTGGAAGCCGATCCAGGCGAAGATCTGCACGCCGCCCGGCTTGGCCTTGGGCCGTCCCGGCGCCGGGCGCGTGGAGCCGGGCACGACGCCCCAGTACTCGCCGGGATGGGCTTCGACCGCGCCGCCGCCCAGAACGATGCGCCCGCCGCCCCCGGCGGCCGGCCCCGGCGGCACGTACGCTTCGGGTGGCGCCGCGGTGTCCGGCCCCGCCGATCCCGGCCCTTCCGCCTCGTCGTCAGGCCCCGCCGCGCGCGCTCCGCCGGCCAGCCCGAGCGCCGCGCAAAGCGCGGCCCCCAGCGCCAGCGCCGCCGCCATCGCGACGATCGCCACGCTGCGCGCCGTTCCTCCCCGCGCGCGCCACGGCTCCACGCGACGATCATAGCCCCGCCCCCCACGCGGTCCAAGAAAACCGGACTGTCCCCCACTCGCCATCGGCCCGGTTCCGGTTCCGGCTCATTCCGGTTCCGGTTCCGGCTGATTCCGACTGCGGTTCCGGCTCCGGTTCCGGGTCCCGGCTGTTCCGGTTCCGGCTCCGGCTCCGGTTCTGTTCCGGTTCCGCTCAGGCGCCGGCGGCCGCGGTGGTATATAGGCGGCATGGACGGCGGAACGACGCCGGCGGGGGTGCCGCTCTTGCTGCGGCGGCAGAACGGGCGAATCGGCGCGCTGGTGCTGCTGGCGGTGTTCGTCGTCTTCCCGATCGTGTCGGCGGCGGTGTCCATCTTCGAGGTCGACGCCATGCGCGGGTGGCGCGGTGCGCTGGCGACGCTGAAGTTCGCCGCGCTGGTGGCGCCCTTCGCGCTGGCGGCGGTGCTGGTCTGGCGGTCTTGGTCGGAGCTCACGCTCGATCCCGTGGCGCGGCTGCTGCGGCACACCAGCCACCGGCCTTGGCGCCGGCCGGTCACGACGGACTTGCCGCTGGGCGGGTTCGCCGGGGTGCGCGCCGACGGGCCCGACCGCACGATGGGCGGGCGCTACGTCGTGTCGCTGGTCGCGAGCGACGGCGAGGAGCTGGCGGTGCAGGCGTTCCGCGCGCCGGACGAGGCGGTGGCGCTGGCGGCGCGTATTGCCGACGTCAGCGGTCTGTGGGTCCGCTCGGGCGTCAAGTGACGGCGCCGGCGCCGGCGCCGCGCGGCCCGGACCCGGTCCTGCGCTGGGGGCTTTGGCCGCTGGGCGCGGGGCTGGTGGTTTGGGTGGGCGGCGCGCTGGCGGGGTTGCCGCCGCAGGTCGACCCGATGGCAGACGCGCTCGGCGGCGAGGTCGACGTCGCCGCGGACCCCGCCGCAGACGCGCGCGCGCTGTTGCGCAAGGGACCGTGGGTGCAGGACGTGCGACCCGACGGCGCGACGATCCTCTGGGAGACCGACCTGCCGGCGCGCAGCGTCGTGGCGTTCGCGCCGGCCGCGGCGCCGGCGCCGGCCGCGGCGGGCGCGCCAGGCGCACCGCTGCCCGCGGAGCGGCGCGCGACCGGGCGCACCTATGTCGTGCGCTACCTGATGCCGCTGCAGGACCTCGACCCCGAGGGCGCGTACGTCCACGCCGTCCGCCTCGCCGGGCTGCGGCCCGGGACGGTCTACACGTACCGCGTCGAGAGCGCCGGCACCGCGCCATTCGGCGCGGGCGGGACGTTCCGCACCGCGCCCGCCGGTCCCGCGGACTTCGAGGCGGTGCTCTTCGGCGACAACCGCGGGGCGGCGGCGCGCTTCGCTTCGGTCGTAGCGGCGGCGCGCGCGGCGCGCCCCGAGCTGGTCGTGGCCACCGGCGACCTCGTCGGCGAAGGCAGCTCCGACGCCGACTGGCAGACCTTCTTCGACGTGGCGGGCGCGCTCCTCCGCGACGTCCCCTTTTACACGACGCTCGGCAACCACGACGTCTACAAGTACGGGCTGCCGCGGTTCGAGGCTTACTTCGCCGCGCCGCCGCCGGCCGTGCCCTACGCGGTGCGCCGCGCCTTCACCGCCGACGCGTGCTGCGTCTACGCCTTCGACTGGGGCGGCGCACATTTCGTCATGCTCGACTCCAACCCGGGCGCCGGGACGGCGGACCTGCAGGCCGAGTGGCTCGCGCGCGATCTGGCGGCGGCGCGCGCGCGCGGCGCCGCGCCCATCCTGGCCTTCATGCACCACCCGATGTTCACGCTGGCCGACCACGAGCCGGCGCTGGCGCTGCGCGCGAAGTGGTTCCCGATCCTGCGCGACGGCGGCGTGGCGGCCGTCGTCGCCGGGCACAACCACGTTTACGAGCGGTTCGTCGTGGGCGGCCTGCAAGTCATCACGTCGGGCGGCGCCGGCGCGCCGACCTACGAGGTGAACGCCGCGCCGGAGCGCGCCGAGGCTGTCTGGCGCAAAGCCGCGTCGGAGCGCCTGCACGTGATCCGCCTGCACGTGCGCGCCGCCGGCACCGCCGCCGCCGAAGTGGTCGACGCCGAGACCGGCGCTGTGATCGACGCCTTCACGCTCGGCCGCTGACGTGCTACGCGCGGCCGCGTAGTGTCGCAAGCCGCTCCGCGACGTCCCACTCCCGGGACCGCCACGGTTCGCCCTCCCGCGCCTTGCGCACCCGAGTCAGCGCCGCCGCGCGCGGCGCAGGTGTGGGGAGCGTGAGCAACTCCGCGAGCGGGCGAGCGGGATGGACAGGCCGGGGAACGCGGGAAGCGCGCGGCGCCGGCGTCGGTTATCATCTGCCGAGATGGAAGGACCGCGCCCGGCCGGCCGGGCGGCGCTCGTGGCCGCCCTGGCGGCGCTTCTGGCGGCCGCCCCGGCGGTCGGCTGCCGCTGCGGGCCGCTCGGGCCGCGCGCCGTGCTCGTGCCAGGGGACTCGACGATCGCGGTCGGCTCGCGCGCCGACGTCGTCCTCATCGCCTGCAAGGTCACGTTCGACTGGAACGCAGCTGCCCAGGTCGCGGTCATCGCCGCCATCTTCACCGCCCTCGGCCGCGTGGACGTGCTCGCCTACGTTCCCCAAGCGCTGATCCCCGGCTGCGATCCCATCGACTACACCGTGTCCTCCGTCGAGCTGGACGGCGATCCGGCCTTCACCATCGAGCCGCACGACGAGCCGTGGCTCTACACGTTGCGCGCCGACGCCGCCGGCGCGGCGACGTTCCGAGTCACGATCGACACCGACGACGGCCCGCTCGTCGCCGAGTCGCACTTCACGGCGATGGTCGCCGACCGGGTCGAGATGGCGCCCCACTGCGACGCCGGGGACGCCGCCGCCGGCAGCGGCGTGGAGGAGCGCGCCGACCTCCTCCCCGTCGACACGCTCGTGTCGTTCGCCTACGGGCTCTTCGCCGGCGACATGCCGCTGTCCGGCTACGACTTCTACCCGGTGGACGCCTTCGGGCTCACCTACGTCGGGCCCGCCGCCGACGGCGTCGCCTACCAGACCGCGCCCGCGCCCGGCCCGGCGGGCCTGACCTCCAGCGTCGATCCGGACTTCGCGCTGGACCTGTCGCTCTACGAGCTCGGCGCGTTCGACGCGCTCGACGTGCGGCGCGCCGACACCCGCGTCGTCTACGTCGGCGGGTGGGCCGACCTCGCCGCGTTCGCGCTCGCCGCCGGCGCCGCCCCCTGCGTGGACGCGTACCCGCGCACGTATGTCGTGGAAACGCCCGCGACCTGCAGCTTCCCCGGTGCGGGCGACACGCTCGCGCACCCCGGGCCCACCGGCGTGCTCGTGCAGGGCGACGCCGAGGGCGTGTGCCGCGTCCGGGCCACACTCGACGGCACCGCGCTCAGCGGCACCGTGGAGCTCTCCTTCGCGCGCGGCTGGGCGCCGGTGGACGTCGGGCTGCACGGCGCCACGACCGCGCACGCCGTGTGGGGGAGCGGCGCCGGCGACGTCTTCGTCGTCGGCCGCTCGGGCGGCGCGCCCATGGCGGCTCCCGTCGCCGCCGCCGTGCTGCACTTCGACGGGCGCCGCTGGACGCGAACGCTGCCCGGCGTCGCCGCGGAGCTCGAGGCCGTGTGGGGCAGCGGCCCCGGCGACGTCTTCGCCGTCGGCACCGGCGGCGCCGTCCTGCACTACGACGGCGCGGCCTGGACGGCCGCCGACACGGGCGGCTACGAGGTAGACCTCCATGCCGTGTCGGGCAGCGGCCCGGGCGACGTCTACGCGGTCGGCGACGGCAGCGTGATGCTGCACTGGGACGGCGCCGTCTGGACCGGCGACGCGCTCGGCGCCGGCGTCTCGCTCCGCGGCGTCTGGGCGAGCGCGCCGGACGACGTGTACGTCGTGGGCCCGCGCACGTGGAACGCCGCCACCGTCCTTCGCCGCTGGGACGGGCTGCAGTGGCTCGACGTGCTGCCCGCCGGCCTGCCCGAGGAAGCGTCCCTCTTCGCCGTCTGGGGCAGCGGCGCCGGCGACGTGTGGGCGGCCGGCGAGACGACGTTCCTGCACCGCGACGCCGGCGCCTTCGCCCCATACCCGCTCGGCTTCGGCTACGACGTCTACGCGCTGTGGGGCACAGCCGCCAGCGACGTCTTCGCCGTCGGCACCGGCGTCCTCCACTTCGACGGCGGCGACTGGACCGGCATCCCCTTCCCCCCCGGCGGCCCGCTCGCGTCCGTGTGGGCCAGCGGTCCCGCCGACGCCTTCGCCGTGAGCGCCGCCGGCGCCCTGTTCCGCTACCACCGCTAGCCCCGATGCCGTCAATCGAACGCTCCGCGGCGCTGTCGCGGCTCGTAGCGCCCAGGCCGGGCGGGTCCTGCCGGCGGACCCCCGTCGGTGCGCCCTCGCGCCCGAGCCCTCCCAGCACCCCCGATGCGCCGAGGCGCGCGCTCGGGACGACACCGATGGGGGACCCCACCGCCGTCGCCCGCCGGTTCGCGCGCCCAGGCGGCGGTGCCACCCAGCTACCCTTCCTGCCGACCACGCCCCGGAGATTCTAGGCCGGCGCACGGAGCACGAAGCCGAAGCCGACGCCCACTGTCGCCCTACGACCGCGGCGCGTTCGACGCCGCCGACGTAGACGACGCCGGTTGTCGGCGCGCCGTCGCGGGTGGTGGACGTGCTCGGGGCCAGGGGAGAGGGGATCAGCGGCCGGCACCCCGCAGCAGGGCGGTGATGCGGAGGGCGCGGCCGACGGCTTCCGTGATGCCGCCCTGGGCGACGAGATAATCGGCGAACCGGAGGAGGTCGTTAGGCGTCTGGAGGTCGTCGAGGCGGAGGTACTGCAGGGCCTCGGCGGCGCAACGTGCGCCGGCGTCAGGTCCGAGCGCTCGGGCGAGGCGTTGGAGGACGTGCGCGGTCAAGCCCCCCGGCGCAATGGCGGTGAGGGCTGCCATTACTAGGCGAAGGCCGCGGCGGCCTGGGCGGCGCCTGGGAGCGCCCCGGGAAAATGCTCCGCGAGGAACTCGAGGAACGTCGTGTTGGTGACGCCGCTCCCGAGGAACGTCCGGTGGTAGCTCTTCCGTTGCGCGGTCTCGATCGCCTGGCGCTCCTCCGTGCTGAACGTGCGCCCCAGCGCGCGTTCCAGGCTGACCACGTCCAGCTTGGCTTGCTCCCCGAGCAGCCCGGCGAATGCTCCCGCGATCGCGAAGTAGTCGTCGATCGCCTGCTGCACCATCTCGGGGGTGGCGTCGCGGCGTAGCTTCGTCAGCTCGAGCGCGTCCAGCTTCGCGTGCTGCGACTCCTCCATCCAGTGGTGCCGGAACAGGCTCACGAATTGGGCATCCATATCCTTGTCGTCGCGCATGCACTCGACGAAGTGGGCCTGCGTGATGATCTCGAGGTGGAGCGTCACCAGCGTCACCGCCATGGGCGTCTTGCTCAGGATCACCTGCGCGACCGCCTGTGGGTTGGGAACGACGTCGCACTCCGACCCGAAGCTGGACTTGAACATCTCGCCGAAGCGCAGGAACATCTGCTGGTGCTTCACCTCTTCCTCGGCGAAGCGGAGCATCGCGCGCAGGTTGTCGTCGTTACCGTATAGCTCGGCCTCGGCGTGGCGCATGGCCATGTCGATGATGTATGCCTCGACGAAGTAGAAGAGGTATGCGTACGCATTCCCGTAGATCTGGTTGAGCTTGCGTCGCTCGTCGGCGTTCAGGAAGGCGAGGTCGTTGCCGGCGAACATCGCCTTCGGCATGAACCACTTCTGGAAGTCCAGCGCCGCTCCCGCCGGGAAGACGTCGTTCACCCGCCACGCGGCGCGTTCGGACGACTCGACGACTTTCGCGTAATCGGTAGTTAGTATGCTCATAGAAGAATAGGGGCCCCCTTCCTTTATCTAAGGATGCAGACGCTCCCCGCTACATGTCAACTGCACGAAGGCGCCGCCGCTGTAATCCAATGGCCTGCGTGAGGGGGAGAAACCTGTCGAAGGGCTATTCTGCATGCGGATCCAGAGGACCATCCAGACCCAGAGGACCCGACCGTAGTTCGTGAGAAACGTGGGATTCGCGGGCGAGGGAGAGGTGGTAGGACGGGGGTTCGGCGAACGACTTAGACTAGTAGTCTTTGAGGAAGTCCCAGACGAGATCCGTGACGGTCGTGCCGGCCATGCTCGTGGTGATGTCGCCGCTCCCCCAAACGTGCTGCTGATTGTCGAGGATGTAGCGGAGCACGTGGATGCCGCTCGTGCAGTTGACGAACTCGCGCCGGTCGATCCCGTCGGCGACGGTGGTGACGAAATCGGTGCCGGGGTTCGCGGTGGCGCAGCCGTTGATCGTGAGCCACTTGTCGACGGAGGCCGCGATCGGCAGTGGATCGTGGCCCGGCCTGCACGAAATCGTACCGTCGATGTGAATGCTCGTGTCCAGCACGCCGTGGATGATGACGATCGGCACGGGCGCCGTCGCGTCGGCGACGCGCTTCAGGACGCACGTGTCGGGCGGCTGCGTGGGGTCCCAGTCGTAAGAGCACAAAGGCTCGGGGCACACGGTGCCGTCCACGTCCACCATCCCCTCTTGGTACGCCGGGTCTCCGGGGATGCACTTGCCGTCGCAGCGGTAGTCCTCGGACATGTTCCCGTCGACGACGGCGTGGGCGGAGAACAAGCTCGGGTCCTCCGACGCGAGCCGGTGCACCATCTGCCCGCCGTTCGAATTGCCGACCGCGTAGACCGACCCTACGGTGATGCCGCTCGACGTCCTGACCAGCTCGACCACGTCGCGGATCCATTGAACGTCGTCATGGCCGTCGTAGCGTGGGACGATCCCGCTGTTCCATCCGTGCGCGGGGCCCACCGCGTCGCAGAACGTGGCGCTCACGCCGGCGCCGGGCTCGCACGTGTCGGACTCGAGATCGACGACGAAGAAACTCGTGCTGACGTCGGTCATGGCGAGCGTGTCGGCCTTCGTGCGGAGGCCCGAGGACGCGCCGAGCGTGGTGTCCGCGTTCCAGCTGTCCCATGCCGCGCCGTACCCGTGCAGCGTCACCACGGCCGGCAGCGCCTCGTTCGTCCAGCCGGCGGGTGCGTAGATTGCG
>DASYRF010000472.1:0-31265 GCA_036004705.1 Myxococcota bacterium | reverse complement strand
CGCGTGCCTCGACGCCATGACCCTGCGGCGGTGTCGTCCCGACGGCAGCGGCTCAGACGCGGTCTCGTGCGCGCTCGGCTGCGTCGACGCCACGCCCCCGCCGCACTGCGCCGCGCTCGTTCCCGCCGTGACGGCGCTCGCAGGCGCCGTGCTACCGGCCGCGGCCGCCGGGCTCGTGCTCACCGGCCCGCTCGCCGTCGAGATCGACACCGATACGGGGCGCATTCGCGACCTCACCAACGGCACCGACCTGCGGCCGTCCGGCGCGGGTGACGGCGGTGCCTCGGGCATCGGCTTCGTCACGATTGCGCAGCCCGGCGGCCCCGACCTCGGCACGTTCACGCTCACCGCGCTGGACGTCGGCGCCGGCGTGGACGTCACCGTGGTGGGGGATGCCGCGCTCGCGTTGATCGTCGCCGGCGACGCCACGGTCGCCGGGTCGCTCGACCTGACCGGCGGGCGCGCCGGCGTGGAGGAGAGCGCCGGCCCGGGTGGTTTCGCCGGCGGCCCCGACAACACGGGGGGCCTCGGGGCCGGCGGCGGCGCGGCTGGACTCGGCGCCGGCGGCGCCACGGACGACGGCGGCGGCGGCGGCGGCCACGGCGGCTCGGGCGGCGACGGCGGGCAATCGAGCATGGCGTCCGGCGGCGCCGGCGGAGCCACCGCGGGCACGCCCGATCTGGCCGTGCTGGCCGGCGGCAGCGGCGGCGGCGCGGGGCGAGACGGCGGCGCGGGCGGGCGCGGCGGCGGCGGCGGCGGCGCGCTGTACCTCGGCGCCGGCGGCACGCTCACCGTCAGCGGCGTGCTCAACGCGGGCGGCGCTGGCGGCGAGGCCGGCGCTTCGGGCAACGCGGGCGGCGGCGGCGGCGCGGGTGGCGCGCTGCTGCTCGAGGCGCCGTCGGTCACGCTGGCGGCAGGCGCGGTGGCCGCCGCGAACGGCGGCGGCGGTGGGGGCGGCGGCGACGGTGGCACGGCGGGCACGGCCGGCGCGATCGGCGCCGGCTCGGCGACGCCGGCGGCCGGCGGGGGCGGCGGCGCGGCGGGAGGAACGGGCGGCGCCGGCGCCGGCGCGGCGCTGAACGGCGCGCCGGGCACGGACGCCACCGACGGCGCGGGCGGCGGGGGCGGCGCCGCCGGACGCGTGCGTGTCAATGCACTGGGCGCGCCGTCGCTGGCCGCGGGCATCGTCAGCCCCGCGGCGAGCACGGGCGCCATCACGGTCCAATGAAGGAGGACGCATGAACGTCAACCGATGGGCGGTGCGGCGGGCGCTGTTTCCGGCGCTGTTGATCGTGGCGTCCGGGTGCGGTGGTTTCAGCACGGGCGACGACCGCGACGACGACGGCATCCCCAACGAGATCGAAGGGGACGGCGACACGGACGGCGACGGCACGCCGAACTGGCGCGACGACGACTCCGACGGCGACGGCCTGTTGGACGCCGCCGAGGCGGGCGCCGACCCGACGATGCCGGTGGACAGCGACGGCGACGGCGCGCCCGATTTCCTGGACACCGACGCCGACGGCAACGGCTGGCCCGATGCCGGCGAAGGCGGCGCCGACACGGACGGCGACGGAATCGCCGACAACGCCGATCCCGACAACGACGACGATTCGCTGCTCGACGGGCTGGAGCTCGACGGCGCAACGCCGGTCGACACGGACGGCGACGGCACGCCCGACATCGACGACACGGACAGCGACGACGACACCGTCATCGACTTCCAGGACCGCGTGGGCGATCCCGACGCCGACGGCCTTCCCAGCTTCCGCGACCCCGACTCCGACGGCGACGGCATCCCCGACGCCGTGGAGGCCGGCGACGCCGATCCGGCCACGGCGGCCGTCGACACCGACGGGGACGGTATCCCCGACTTCCTCGACACGGACAGCGACGCCGACGGCGTGGCCGACGCCGACGAAGATCTGGACGGCGACGGCGTGCTCGACCCGGGCGAGACCGACCCCACGTCCGCCGACACTGACGGCGACGGCACGCCCGACCTCGTCGAGATTGTCGCCGGCACCGACCCGCAGGACCCGCTCGCGAATCCCATCGCCGACGGCGACTTCTTCTTCGTGCTTCCCTACATGGGGCCCGGCGGGAGCGGGCAGCTCGACTTCTCCACCGACCTGCGCAAGGCCGACGTCTTCTTCTCCGTCGACACGACCGGCTCGTTCCAGGAGGAGATCGACAACATCCAGGCCTCGCTCGCGCAGATCGTCACCGACGTCGGCGCGCTCATTCCCGACGCGGCCTTCGGCGTCGGCCGCTTCGAGGACTTCCCGGTCGACCCGTTCGGGCTGCCCGGCGACGCGCCCTACGCCCTCCTCCAGCGCGTCACCACGGACGTGCCGGCGCTGACCACGGCCGTCGGCGCGCTCGGTCCGGCCGGCGGCGGCCTGGACACGCGCGAGGCCGGCTACGAGGCGCTCTACCAGTGGGCCAGCGGCGTGGGGCTGCCGGCCTTCGCCCTGTCCCCGTTCGATCCGAGCGTCGGCTTCGACGCGGCGCTAGGTCACGGGACGATCGGGGGCGCCGGCTTCCGCGCGGGCGCGCTCCCCATCCTCATCCAGGTGACCGACGCCGCCGCGCACGCCGACACGGACTACCCCGCGTCGTTCGGCGCGCACTCCGACGCCGCGACCCTCTTCGCCCTCGGCGTCATTGGCGCGCGGCTCATCGGCATAGACAGCCTCGAGAACGTCGGCACCGCCAACGACCCGCGCGCGCAGCTCGAAGCGCTCGCCTTGGCCACCGGCGCGATGATCCCCGCGACCCTCGGCCAGTGTGCGACCGGCGTGGGCGGCACGCTGCGCCCGCCCGACGCCGCCAGCGGACTGTGTCCGCTCGTCTTCGACGTGAACCCGGACGGCACGGGCCTCGGGTCGCTCATCGTCAGTGCCATCACGCAGCTCGCCACGCTGGGCGTGCTGGACGTCTCGGTCGCGAAGCTCGGCGACCCGGTCGAGCTGGCGACCTCCGGCATCGACACGGCGCGGTTCATCGTCGCCATCACCCCGGTCGCGCCGCCGCCCGCCGGCGCCACCATCTCGGGCGACCAGTTCCTCGACGTGCAGTCCGGCAGCACCGTCACCTTCGACGTCGACGCGTTCAACGACTTCGTTCCGTCCCTGCCGACGGTGCAGATCTTCACCATCACGCTGAACGTCATGGGCGACGGCGTCACGGTGCTCGACACGCGCGACGTGTTCGTCATCGTACCGCCCGAGATTGTCCAGCCCCCCATCGAGTAGCCGGACCAGGAGGACACATGAAGCGCGCGCATCTCGTTCGCATCCCGTTGGCGCTCGGCGTGGTCCTCGCCGCCGGCAACGCCCTGGCCGACTCGGTGGCTCAGCTGCAGATCTACAAACGGCTCACCGCCGAGACCATCGCCCTGATCGATCCGCAGGGCGGCACCTCGATGGGCGGCGCCTCGACCGACGTCATGTACGCGGTGGGCGACGTCCTCACGTTCCGCATCGCCTTCACGCCCGTGCCCAACGGCGCCACGCGCGGGCTGGGCGGCTACATCACCGAGTACGTGCCGGGCAACACCGAGGTCGTCGGCGCCCGCATCGTCGACGGCACCGGCAACACGCTGCCGCCTCACCGCGGCGGGCTGGCCGCCATCGGCTGGGGGCCGCGCGGCGCCGAGGGCTATGCGCCGCCGCTGGAGGAGGGCGGCATCTCCAGCCTCTACGCCGACACCGGCGTCTTCTTCAGCACCGACCCGCGCACCGCGCGCATTCCCGACGACGACTTCCTCAGCGTGGCCAACGGCGTGCTGATGTCGCCCGACCCGACCGGCGCCGCCATGTTCGACCAGCTCCTCGGCATCACCGGCGGCCACTACGCGCACAACGACTGGGACTGGATTCAGGTGCAGGCGTTCGGCGTGGGGGGCGGCTTCCTCACGAACGGCACCGGCAACACGCCGTTCGGCTACGGCTCGGCGGTCGCCGGCCCCGACACGTTCTACCAGTTCGAGGCGACCGAGACGGCGCCGGGCGTGATCGAAGCGGCGAGCGTGGTGGGGCCGTGGGAGCGCATCCGCGCGCCCGGCGCGGAGGTAGGGACGGGGGTGCCGGCGACCGTCGCGGGGCCCATCGCCGATCGCCTCGGCGTTCCGACCGACGTCGGCTATGACCTCAGCGCCGACAACCCGCTGCCGCCGGGGACGAACGCCGTGCGCTTCGCGGTGGGCGAGCTGGTGGTGGGCGACGAGTACTTCGCGGAGATCTCGCTGCGCGTGCTGGCGGCGCCGCTAGACCCGGTCATGGGCGACGACGTCAACTGCACCGAGGTCTTCGGCGGCGACGCGTCGGCGCGGCGCGTGGACGCCACCGACGGAGGCAAGGACAACACCTGGCGCTACTTCGTGCCCTCGCCCTCGTGCGTGAAGCTCGACCTGCGCTTCGAGCTGGACGTGAACACCGTGATGGCGCTCTCCGGCGACACGCTGACCTACACCATCACCACGCACAACCTGTCGCTGCTGCCGCAGACGAACGTCGTGGTGACGCAAGACCTGTCGACGACGGGCGCGCTGATGTTCGTCAGCGCGACGGGCGCGCCGGCGATCGCCGGCGACGTGCTGACCTGGCCGGCCATCACGCTGATGCCGGGCGACCTGGTGGTGAACACCGTGATGGCGAACGTGACGGGCGGCGGCGACTCCACGACCAGCACGGCGACCTACACCTCCGACCAGGTGCCGGCGCCGGGCTTCACCGTGCAGACGCTCACGAACATCCAGCCGCTCGCCAACCTGGACCTGGCGATGAGCGCCGCCCCCGCGGCGACGACGGCGGGGAGCACGGTTACCTACACGGCGACCATCTTCAACAGCGGCACCGGCACGGCCGACAGCGCGGGGTGTGCGACACCGGGCTGCTTCGTGGGGGTGACGCTGCCGATGGGCTTCACGTACGTGGCCGGGACGGCGACGATGAACGGCGCCACGGTGGGTGATCCGGTGCTGGCGAGCGGCCAGCTGCGCTTCCTGACGGGGCTGCCGGACGTGCTGGCGGGCGCGACGCTGACGGTGACGTTCGACGTGCTGATCGACGCCGCGCAGGCGCCCGGCGCCTACACGGCGACGCTGGAGACGTGGTTCCACGACACCGGCGCGGGCCGGAACATCGAGGACCAGATCGCGAACGTGGCGGAGGTGCTCGTCGACGTGACGCGCAGCGCCGCGCCGGTGGTGACCGGTCCGGTGCTGGCGGGCGCGACGATGGTGTGCGGCACGACGAGCGAGCCCGACGGCACGATCATCACGGTCTACGTGGACCTTTTGCCGGTGGGGATGGCGACGGCGATGGGCGGAACGTGGTGCGCCACGGTGCCGACGCTCTACGCGGGGCAGGACGTGTCGGCGACGGCCGAGGATGCGGCGGCGGGCGAGCTGGAGAGCGACCCGAGCGCGCCGCCGGTGGTGGTGACCGGCGTGGGCGGCGGCGGGGCGGCGTGCGCCGATGGCGTGGACAACGACGGCGACGGGCTCGTCGACCTGACCGACCCGGGCTGCGCGTCGCCGACGGACGTCGACGAGACCGACACGCCGCAGTGCAGCGACGGCCTCGACAACGACGGCGACGGCGCGATCGACTTCCCCGCCGACACCGGCTGCAGCTCCTTCGTGGATCCGGTGGAGGACGCCAGCCCGGCGTGCGGCGACGGCGTGGACAACGACGGCGACGGGGCGATCGACTTCCCGGCCGACCTGGGATGCACCGACGCCGCCGACCCGAGCGAGGCCGACCTGCCCGAGTGCAGCGACGGCGTGGACAACGACGGCGACGGGGCGATCGACTTCCCGGCCGACGGCGACTGCACCAGCGCGCTCGACGGCACGGAGAACCCGGTGGCCGGCGGGTCGGACGGCGGCACGGCCGTCACCGACGCGGGCGGCGGCGTCAGCGATTCGGGCGTTGCCGGCGATTCTGGCGCCGGCGCGGACGGCGGTGGGGGCGGCGGCAGCGACGCGGGCGGCGGCGGCAACGGCAGCGGCTGCGGCTGCAAGTGCAGCGTGGCCGCGCGCGACGGCGGCGCGCCCGGTTCGTCCGGCGGCACGCCCGCGGGTGTCGCCGGCCTCTCGCTCGCCGGGCTCGCGTTCGCCGGCCTGCTGCGCAGGCGGCTCCGGCCACCGGCGCGCCGGGCTTAGCGCCTCCTACGCGCCCTTCTTGGCGCCGTGCAGATCGACGTAGGTGCGATTCATCATCGGGTGCGCGGCGTCGGTCGGGCCCCAGTCCGAGTCCGGGTGGAAGGCGATGACGTCGAGATCCGGCGCGGCTCCGCCCGGCGCGCCGCCACCGCCACCGCCACCGCCACCGCCATCGCCGCGGCTGCCGCCGCCGCCACCCGCGCCGCGCATGGTGCGGAACGCGTGCAGCTCGTGCGTCTCCAGCAGGAACACGCAGCCCGGCGTGAGCGGCTCCTCCCAGGCGCCCCCGCCCGCCGCGCCCGGGCCGTAGGCGGTGCCCTCGCCGCGCGCGACCACGCCCAGCCGCACGCTGGGATGGATGTGCGGGCTCTGCACGATCCCCGCCGGAAAATGCAGGTGGTTGAGCACCGGGTCGCCCAGGCGCGGCGGAGAAACCAGAATCGTGTCGGAGCAGCCGTCGATGTAAGCGAGGCGTCCGGCCCCTTCGATGCGTCCGACGGTCGCCAGGCCGCGGAAGCCGGCGCGCTCGACGGTGACGACCACGCCGGCCGGCTCGATGAGCACTTCACCGGGGAAGCAGAAGAACGTGCCCGCCTCGGCCCGCACGTCGAGCCCCGGTGCCCGCAGCCGCGCGCTTCCCGCCTGCACGTAGCCGTACCAGGTGGAGGTGGGCGCGGCGAGCTCGCGCGGCGTCGTCACCACCTCCAGGCGGCACGGGTACATCGTGAGCCGCGCGTCGAGCGCGTCGCCGTCTTTGGGCGAGCGGATGAGCTTCATGTCGTCGTCGCGTCGCTTTCCCCGCGAGCCTAGCCGAAACCGGGCTCTTCGGCACTCTTGGCGATGCGCCGGTAGCACAGACGCATCAGCTCCAGCGGCCCGAGCGCCTCCAGCGGCGCGTAGCGTCCTTCGCGCAGCAGCGGCTCGTCCTCGGCCGGGACGTCGTCGCGCGGCTCCAGCCGTAGCGGGCGCCCGACATCGAACGCCGGCGTCCCTTCCTTGAACGCCTGGGCGAAGCCAATCCCCGCGTCGACGAGGCGGGGCTTCTTCCCGTCGGCTGCGACGTGGTCGAGCGCCGCCGCGAGCCGCCGCCGCAAGTAGAAGCCGTCGCGCGACGCGTCGTGCACCAGGTAGAGCGTCGTCGGGAACCCGGCGCGGATCTGCTTTTCCATCTGCCGCCACACCAGCACCGGAAAGCCGGGCGCTGCCAGCAGCCCGATCTCGATCTTCTGGTGGAACCCGTCGAGCGCGAAGGCGATCATCGGGTCGGGGCGCTCGAACACCAGGTAGCGCCGCACGGTGTAGTCGAAGACGTCGCGGTCCAGCGCGGCCGGCGGGGCCAGCTCGGCTGCGGCGGCCTCGGGCCGCACCAGCCCCGCCAGCGCGCCGGCGCCGGCGCCGGCGTCGCGCTCGTGCGCGTCGAGCGCCGCACGAAACTTTTCCAGCGCCGTCTCCGGCCAGCCTTCCGGCGGCGGCAGCGCGCCCTGCCGCACCAGCGCCCAGTACAGCTGCGCGCGCGTGAAGTGGAAGCGCCCGCCGCTCGACAGGGCCGCCGCGGCGGCCACCACGCGCGCGCTCGTCAGGGCCGTTCCCCTTCCAGGTACAGGCGGTGCCAGAGCTCGATCGCCACGAACATCCAGAGCAGCTCGCCGCTTCGGTCCTTGCCCACGTGCAGCCCGGGGCCGCGCCCCTCCAGCAGGTCCACCAAGAACTCGCGCCGCCAGTAGCCGCGCTCCAGGCAGCGCTTCGACAGCAGCAGGTCGCGCGCGTAGTCGCCGAGGCGCGTGAATGCAAACCAGTGGTTCAGCGGCACGCCCATTCCGGCCTTCTTGCGGTAGATCACCGCGCGCGGAAGCTTCGTCTCCATCGCGCGCTTGAAGGCCCATTTCTCCACGTCGCCGTGGCGCTTGTGGGCGGGCGGGAGCCGGAAGGCGAGCGCCGCCAGTGCGCGGTCGAAGAGCGGCGAGCGCGGCTGCACGCCGTTGGCGGCGAGCATCTTGTCCACCTTCACGAGGATGTTCTGCCCGCCCTTCAGCTTCACGTTCGCGTACATCAGCTTGTCCAGGAACGCCTCCATGCGCGGGTTTTCCATCCAGGGGCGGGCGAACGCCTCCAGGGCCGCCGCGCCGCCGCCGGCCGCCAGGAAGTCGGGCGTGAGCGCCGCGTCGAGCTGGTCGTAGAGCTTGTGGTACGAGGCGAGGTAGGCGCGCGCGCGGTCGTAGCCGCCCAAGAAGCGGTACCACTCGCCGAGGATGAGGAACTTGTTCTTCGGCCCGCCGAAGAGCGGGTCACCACCTTCGCCGTTGAAGACTACGCGCGTCTCGCGCGCCGCCTCGCGCGCCAGTAGGTAGTTCGGCACGGTGATGCAGTCGCAAAGCGGGTCGTCGGTGTGCCACACGACCGCCGGGAGCAGATTGACGAAGGTGTCGGGGCCGATGTCGACGAGGCGGTGCGGCACGCCGGTGTGCTGCACGACGCGCTTGGCGTAAGTGAGCTCGTTCTCGTGGCCTTCGCCGAAAGCGAGCGACCAGGCCGTGACGTTCGCGCCCAGCTCGGCCAGGAGCGCGACGACGGCGCTCGAATCCACGCCGCCCGAGAGGAAGGCGGCCACCGGCGCTCCGGCGGCGGGGAGGCGGCGGGCCACCGCGGCATGCACGGCGGCGCCGACCTCGCCGACCGATCGCTCCTCGCTCCAGTCCTGCACGTCGCCGGCCAGGTCCCAGTAAGCGGCGGCGCGCGGTTCGGGAGGCGTGGCGCCGGCGGCGGCGGCCGGCGGGAGCGCCAGCGCGTGGCCGGGCAACAGCTCTCGCACGCCACGGAAGGCGCTCGGCTCGCCGGGCACGAACGAGAAGACCAGCACCTTCAGCAGCGACGCGGGGTCGGGCTCGGCGCGGAAGCGCGGGTCGGCGAGAAAGGCCTTGGCCTCGGAGGCGAAGAGCACCGTGCCGCCGGCGAGGCGCGTCCAGTAGAGCGGCTTCTCGCCGATGGCGTCGCGCACGAGGTGCAGCGTGCCGTCGGCGGCGACGAGCGCGAGGGCGAACGCCCCGTCGAGCCGCTCCCAGGCGGCGGTGCCGTGCCGGACGAAGAGGTTCGCTGCCAGCGCGGCGTCGTCGCCGGCGGGTGAGTGCACGCCCGCGGCCGCCAGCTCCGCCCGCAGCGCTGCGGCGTTCAGCACGTAGCCGTCGAGCGCGCACGCGACGCGCGGATCGGCGCTGGCGGGGGCGGCGCCGGCGCCGAAGCCCGCCGTGGGGCCGAGGTGCTCGGCGGGCGGTTCCGTCCTCGCGGCGTCCGCCAGGCGGTGGCGCACCAGCGCGCGCATCCGTTCCAGGAGCGCGGCGTCGGCGCGACCGCTATGCCCGTAGACGGCGCCCACGTCGGAACGTCCGGCTCACCGGCCCCCGCGCGGGTCGCCGGGCGGCGAAGGCCGGGCGCGCTCGGCCGCGAGGTGCGCGGGCGTCCAATCGATCATCAAGTTCACGCGGTAGGTGTCGCCGCGGTTGGCGGTGGCGTGCGGAACCATGTTGTCTATCTCGTACAAGCCACCCTCCTCCATGCGGAAGGTTTCGCCGGCGATCGTGTACTCGGTGTCGCCGGCGTTCAGCAGCGGCCAGTGGAGGTGGTGCGAGAAGCGCTTCTTGTTGACGTCGTGCGGAATGTCGCGGTGCGTGGGGATGGCGCCCCCAGGGGCGAGGACGGCGAAGACGCAGAAATGAAGCTCGCCCGCGCCGAAATGCAGGCGGCACAGCGCGCGCACGCGCTCCTCCAGAGGGGCGGCGGCGGCGGCGGCGGCGGGCGGAACTGCGAGCGCCCAGGGCGATGGTGGCACCTCGTCGTTCACGAGGCACAGCTGCACATAGCCGCTCGGGCGCATCTTGCGGTACCCGACGTCGGGCGGGCGGTCGGACGTGCCGATGAAACGGCTGCGCTCGGCGACGGCGCTCCAGGCGGGCCGCTCGGGTCCTTCGTAGAGCGGCACCAGCTGGGTGCGCACGTACGCCTGCGCCTCGGCGACGTCGACGCGCTCGAGCAGGCGATGGGTGCAAGCGTCTAGGTGCACGTGCTTGGCGCCAGTCTACTCGCCGCGCGCGCCGCCACAAAGCGGCGGCGGCGCGGGCGCGGAGCCGGAGCATGGACGGCGGCGCGCCGGCGCGGCTATGATCGTCCACCGCGCCGCGGCGCGCCCCATGAGCCACGGCCTCTGTCTCGTCGTCACCGATCGCATCGGGCGCGTGCGCGAGATCGCGCTGCCCGGCGGCGAGGTGCTGCTCGGGCGCAAGTCGGACAACCAAGTCGTGCTGTCCGACGACAGCGTCGCGCCTCACCACGCCAAGCTGCTGGTGGAGGGCGGGCGCGTGACGCTGATGGACCTCGCCAGCACGAGCGGCACGTTCGTGAACGGGCGGCGCATCCTGCGCCGCGAGCTGGCGCCGTCCGACCGCGTCACCATCGGAGCCTTCGAGCTGCGCATCGGCACGCCCGCGGCCGCGCGGGCGCACTCGGAGGCTCTGCCGGGGCCGGCGCCTCGCGCGGCGCCGAAGGGGGGCGCCGCGCCGGACGACTTCGCCGACGCCGCCAGCGAGACGACGACGCCGATGGACTTCACGACCCTGCGCAGCGTGCGCACGCCCGAGCCCACGCCGCGGCTCGGATCTCGTCGGCGTCGCGGCGGCGATCCCATGCGCAAGACGATGCCCGGCCGCGCCGCGGGGGCGGCGCCCCCGTCGGAAGGCGACCCGGCTTCGGCCGACACCGCCGATCCGGACGATGGCCCGGGGGCGCGCGTCGAAGCACGCACGCTCGGACGCGACGGCGCGCCGCTGCGCGCCCTCGCGGCGGACGACCTCGTCATGCTGGACGACGACCTCGGCACGGACCGCCGCCCGCCGCTCGCCGTCCGGCCGATGACCGTGCCCTCTGCGCCCGCACGCGCGCCCGCACCCGCGCGTGCTTCCGCCACGCCCGTCGGGACCGCGCCGCTTCGCGCCGCCGCAACCACGCCCGCGGGGCCCGCGCCTGCCCGCGGCTCGGCCGGCGCCGGGACCGCGCCGGCGGCGCTCGCCGGCCAGCCACACGCCGTGCCCCCTCCCGCCTCCACGCGCGGCGGCAGGCTGTGGTTGGAGCAGATCGAGCTGCTGGACGTGCCGGGCACCACGCACGTGGCGCGCACGCCGCCCGTCGGTGACGTCGCCTACCTGCGCCTGCTGTGCCGCCTCGCCGAGGCGCTGCGGGCCAGCGCCAGCGCCAGCGCCAGCGCGGAGCAGACCTGCACGCGCGCGTTCGACCTGCTGTGGGAAACGATGCCCGCCGACGTGGGCGTGCTGTTCCTCGCCAACGACGCCGGCGCCCCTGTGCCGCTGGCGATGCGCACGAAGGAGAAGATTCCGCCGGGGGAGATCCCCGTCTCGCGCACGGTGGTCGACCGCGTGTTGCGTGACAAAGTCGCCGTGCACTGCGACGACATCCGCGACGACACGCGCTTTCACGCCGGCTCGTCGCTGTTCCTGTACAACGTGCGCTCGGTGATGGCGGTGCCGCTCCTCGCCGGTCCGGCCGCATTGGGCGTCGTCTACCTGCACCGTGGGCCCGGCAACTCCTTCGAGGGCCGCGACCTCGACGTCCTCGTCGCGGTCGCCCACATGGTGGCGCTCGCGCTGGAGCGGTCGCGCCTCGGCGCCGGCCAGAGCCGCCGCGACCAGCTGCGCGCGGTCGTCGGCGCGCATCTTCCTGCCTCCGCCGCCGACGCGCTCGTCGAGCGCCTCGCCCGCACCCCCGCGCCCGCCTTCGTCGTGGAGCCCATGACCGCCGTCGTGCTGTGCGCCGCCGAGCGCGGCCCCGAACGGCTGGGGCGCGCGCTTCAGGACGACGAGCTGGCGTCTTACTGCGGCGAGCAGAGCCATTTGTTGCGCGAGGCGGTGCGCGCCGAAGGGGGCGTGGTCGCCGGCGACGGGCCGGACGGCCTCGTCGCCCTCTTCCCCGTGGACGATCTGCCCGGGGCGGGCGCGCCACGCGGCGCCGCGCCCGCCGCCGCCGCCGCCGCGCGCACCGCCGCCGCGCGGGCCGCCCTGCGCGCTGCTCTGGCCATGCGGGCCGCCTGCGCCGCGCGATTGCGCCGCCACGCCGGTTCTGGCCTGGCGGTTGCGCTGGCGCTCGGCACCGTCGATGCCGGCTTCGTGTCCGCCGGCGAGCGCGTCGTCTATCTCGCGCAGGGCGGCGCCATGGCCGCCGCGCGCGCGCTCCAGGGGCGCGCTGCTCCGGGCGACCTTTGGCTGACCGCCGACGTGCAGGCCCTTCTCGGGGACGCGGTGCCGGTGGAGCCCGCCGCGGCCGACGGTCCCGACGGCCGGCGCGCTTTCTCCGTCCCCGCCGGCGTCAGCGTCACCGCACCGCGATAGCGCGGACCCGTCTTGCGCTCCGCCTGCCGGGCGACGGGCGGAGGCCGGCGTGACGGAAGCCCCCCTTGCCGGACGGCGCGGGCGGACCGTCTGCGGACTGTCTAAGGATCAGTACGGTCGCGCTACTTGGGGGCGACGGGTGCGACGGGCGGCGGTACGGTCGCGGACCTCGCGCAGCTGATGCCGAGCAACAGAACGCCGTCCTTGTGCGCCAGCCCCGCCAGGAAGAAGCGCTTCCCGGACGGCGCCGCCAGCGTCGTGTCCAACTTCTTGGGCGGCACGACGGCGCGCAGCGAGAGCTTGTCGCCGGCGAGCCCCTTGAACGTCAACTCCAGCTTGTGGTCGGGCGTCAGCGGCGCCGTACCCGTCTCGCCCTCCTTCAGGTGCAGCTTCGGGTTGGCGATGAGCTTGTAGCCTTTGTAGCCGGCGAAGGGCGGCTTCTTCAGCTCGGGGATGTCTGCGAGCGCGCTGTCGATCCCCGTTTCGCTGTTCGTCGCCCAGATGCACAGCACGTCGCAGTCGATCTCGACGGCCGCCGCCGGGGCCGCGTCCGCCAGCAGCAGCCACGCGCAGCACGCCGCGCACGCCGCCGCGCCCACTGCCAGCCTCGAAGCGTGGAGTCTCATCCCGGCGTTCCTTGCGTCAGACGGGGCGCGGCGGGCCGCGATTCTTCGCCGCCCGGCGCCCCCAGTTCTCCGGCGCCGCCCGGGGCGGCCCCGTCGTGCAGAGTATCGCCCGAGTCGTCCGCGCTGATCCAGATGATCGTCGTCTCGCCGCCGTCCGCCGCCGGCACCGGCCACACCGTGACCGTCCCGCTCGACTCCAGGCTGGTGATGTCCACCAGGCTGGCCGCCCCCAGCCCCACGTCCAGGCCGATCGCGCCCGTGCCGCCGCCGGTCCCCGGGCCGCCCGGCCCCACGCGCCCGCCCACCAGGCGCAGCAACGGGAACGCCACGGCCACTGCCAGCACCGCCGCCGCCACTGCCGCCAGCAGCGGGGCGCGATACGTCAGCAGCTCGCCCAGCCACGTGCGCAGCCGCTCCGCCAGCGACGGCGGCTCCGCCGCGCGCGCTTTCGCCAGTCCGCGCTCCACGTTTCCCCACAGCGCCGAGAAGTCGGCCTCGGCGACGCGCGCCGCCAGCCGGGCGCGCAGCGCCTCGCCCACCGCTTGCTGTGCGCGCAGCTCGGCCGGGCACCCCGCCGCGCACCCTCCCAGGTGCTCGCGTACCTCGCGAGCGTCCGCTTCGGCGAGCTCGCCGTCGGCAAAGGCTTCCAAGAGCGTGCGCGTGCGAGCGCAGTCCATCAACCCACCTCCGTCCCTTCTTCGAGCTTGGCGCGCAGCATCGCCTGCATCTTGCGCCGCGCGTGGTGGAGGCGGCTCATGATCGTGCCCTTCGAGCACTTCATCGCGCGTGCCATGTCTTTGTAGGACAGGCCCTCCAGCTCGCGCATGACGATCACGGCCCGGTGGTTGTCGCTGAGCTTGGCCAGCGCCGCCTGGATCTCGTCGCTGATCTTGTGGCGCTCCAACTCCTGCGTGGGGCTCGTGCCGAGCTGCCCGGGCAGCAGCCCCGTCGCCTCTTGCGCCTCGGACGCGTGGTCGAGCGCGTCATCGAAATCCACGGTACTCATCTTGGAGCCCTTGCGCAACAAGTCGATCGCCAGGTTCACGGTGATCCGGTAGAGCCACGTATAGAAGGACGACGTGCCCTGGAAAGAGCCGATGTACCGGTGCACTTTGATGAAGGCTTCCTGGGTCACGTCCATCGCATCGTCGGCGTTGTGGAGCATCCCGTAGGCGATGCCGTACACGCGTCGCTGGTAGCGCTCCACGAGCGTCTTGAACGCCGCGTCGTCACCCTTCCTGGCGTGATGGACCAGCTCCAGGTCGGCCGGTGCGGGTTCCGCCCGCTGGTCTTTCATCGGCGCCACTCCGTTAGACGCGCGCGCGGCGTGCGGATTCAGTCGGCGTCATGGGTCGGACGGCGGGGGGGGCCGTAGGTCGTGTACACCTCGGGAGGCGCTGGTGCAAGGCGAGGGCGGCGGGGATGGGCGACGGCGCCGACGATCGGGCGGCGCGGGGATCAGGCGCGAGAAAAAAAATCGGGCGAGTGCCTACGACTAGCCGCCGTGGGGGGGAACAGCGACCAACCGTTGACACCCGCCCGAAGCAGAGTGGGCTTTCCACGTCCGCCGCAGGTCGGGGGGGAAACCGTCGAGCGGAGCGGGCGGCCCACATCAATCGGGCACCCAGAGCGAGCGGACGGCGTCGGGGGGGAAACACCGCCTCATCTCGGCTCCGGATGCCCAAACTGATGGGCTCGAGCCAGCCTAAACCGATCTGGAAAGAGCCCCGGATGGCCGAATGCCCTGCCACCCGATACCTGAGGACTATACCCACCTTCAGTGACTTCGTAAAGCAAAAATCTGCGCGTGCGTTCAGAATTATCATAAGCGACTGGATCATGGGGTCATTATGCTACGCGTGCCACAGCACCTATCCCTATGTTGTTTAAGTCACACTGAAACGCACTGATTGCGGCGCGGGACGGGACCCCGATGGTGGCCGCGGGGGGTGGCACGGCGCAGTGGCGGCGGCCGCGCCTGCGTCGGGCGCGGAGACGGCGGGTGGACGAGGCAGTGTACCGCGCGCAAGCGTGCTACGTTCGGCAAGGGCAGGGGGCCAGAGCCAGCGAGCGATGGACGAGTATACCCAGATCCGACGCTTTACAGGAGCGGTGCGCCGGCGCGTGCTGGCCGTGGCGCTGGCCCGGCTGGGGGTAGTCCTGCCGTTCGGGCTGGCGTCGGTCGCGGCCTTCGTGGCGCTGGTTGCGCACGCCGGCGTGCTCTCGCCGCCCCTGCTGCGCGCCGTGCTGCTCGTCTTGGCGGGCGCCGCGGCGCTGGCCTTGGCCGGCGCCACGGTGGGACAGACGCTCTGGCGCACGCGGCGAGACGTCGAGCTCGCGCACGAGGTGGAGCGCCGCGTCCGCGGGCTCAAGGACGCGTTGCGCACCGCGCTGGAGCTCGAGCGCGCCATGCCCGCACTCGCCGCGCGTCCGGTCCATTCCGCCGATCTGGCGCGCGCGCACGCGCGCAGCACCGCGGAGCGCCTAGAGGACGTGGACGTCGCCGCGCACTGGCCGATGGCGCCTGCGCCGCGCGCGCGCCGCGGCGCGGTCCTGGCGCTGCTGGCCGCGGCGGCCTTCGGGCTCGTGGCCTGGCGGCCGATCGCCGCCGGCGTGGGCGTGCTGTTCGGCGTGGGGGCTGGGCTGCCCGTCATGGCGTCGGCGTCGGTGCCGCTGATCGGGGACTTGACCCTGCGCGAGGTGTACCCCAGCTACACGGGGCTGGCGCCGCGCGACATCGTGGCCTCGACGGGTGACCTGTCCGCCCTGCGCGGCACCGTCGTGGAGCTGCGCGCGACGGCGGTGCGGCCGGCGGCGGCCGCGGCGCTCGTCTTCGCCGACGGGCCGGTCGTGCCGCTGGCCGTGGACGGCCGCACGGTCACGGGCTCGTTCACGCTCGATCGCACCGTGGACTATCGCTTCGCGCTCGGTGCCGCCCCCGACGCCCTCGAAGCGGAGAGCATCCTGCGCCGCGCCGTCGTCACCGACGACCTCTATCCGGAGGTGGAGATCACGCGCCCCGCCGAGACGCTGACGCTCAGCGAGCGCGACGTCCTGGAGATCGACGCACGCGCCAGCGACGACTTCGGCGTCACGCGCGTAGAGGTGGTCTTCGAGCCTCCTGGCGGCGAGCCGCTGGTGCGTCTGGTAGAGGCGCTCAGCGAGCCGTCGCCCACGTGGGACGGCAGCGCCAAGGTTCCGCTCGCGGAGCTGGGCTTCGCCCCGGGCGACGAGGTGCGCTACCGCGTCGAGGTCACCGACGACGACCTCATCAGCGGGCCCAAGCGCGGGGCCAGCGCGCCGCTCACGCTCAAGATCTTCAGCGCGCGCCGCGCGCACGACGAGGTGCTCGACGCGACCGAGCAGGCCGTCGGGCAGCTCGTCCGCATCCTCGGCGACCGCCTGGAGCGGCTGTTCCCGCCGCCGGGCTACGGCGGCATTGCCGAGGCCGGCGCCCCCGCCGCCGCCCCGGTCCCCTCCCCTGGGCCCGCTTCCTCGGCCGCCGTGCCGTCGCCGGCCCTGCTGGCGGGTGCCGCGTCGCCCGCCGCGGAGCTGGACCGCGCGCAGGAGGTCGTCGGCGACGTCCTCGCTGCCACGCGAAGCGCGGTCGACACGCTCGACCGGCTCGCCGCGATGCTGCGCGAGGATCCGCTCGCCGGCAAGGACACGGCGCGCGCCGTGGTGAACGTCTCGGCGCGCCTGTCCGACGCCATGCGCACCGAGGTGGATCGGATCCGCGAGGCCGCTCTCGGCATCCCGGTGGGTGCACGGCCCTCCGACAAGGCGGCGCGGCGCGTGCTGGCGGTGATGCGCAAGCTCAACGGTACGGCCGTCGCCGAGCTGGAGGGCAGCATCGTCTACCTCGACGACCTGCTCCACAAGGAGCGGCTCGCCGATCTGCTCGACGCCGGCGAGGACGTCGCCCGCGCGCGCGACGCACTGCGCGACCTGCTGAAGAAGTACGCCGACACGAAGGACCCGGCGCTCAAGGCGGCCATCGCGCGCGAGCTGGACGCGCTGAAGAAGAAGCTCGCAGAGCTTGGCGAGCGCATGGCGCGGCTGCGCAGCGAGCTGCCTGACGAGTTCATGAACGAAGGCGCGGTCGCTCCCGTCGCCGGCACCATGAAGAGCCTCGAAGACATGATCGACTCGGGCGACATCGACGGCGCGCTCGCCGCGCTGGAGAAGATGTCCGCGGACGTGGACGAGATGCTCGGCGAGATGAGCGGCGACGCGACGAAGTGGACGGAGAGCCATTTCGGCGGGCGGGCCGCCGACCTGGGGAGGTTGGCCGGCGCCATCGAGGACCTGGCCGCGCGCGAGGACGAGATCGAGCGGCGCGCCGCGGCCATCGACGACAAGCGCCTGGGACGCACGAAGGACAAACTGCGCGACACGCTCGACCGCATGGCGGGTGCGGCGAGCGACAAGCTGGCGGAGATCCGCGACGCGCTGGGGGAAGCGTCGACGGCGCCGATGAGCGAGGACAGCGCCGAGGCGGTGGCGCGCGCCGACGGGCGGCTGGAGGCGCTGAAGGGGGCGCTGGCGAGCGGCGACCTTCCGGGGGCGCGCGACGAGGCGGTGTCGCTGGCCGGCGACCTCGACGGGCTGTCGGGCGCGCTGAAGCGCGACGCCGCCGCCGCGCCGCGCTCCGACGCCAAGGCCAAGGGCGCGGTCGCCGCCGAGCCGGCGGCGGCTCTGAAGCATGCCTCGGCGCGCACCGGCAAGGCGGCGGGGACGGCGCGCGCCCTGGCGGAGTCCCTGGAGAAGGTGCTGCCGGGACCGGGCGAGATGCTGACGCCGGCGGAGCGCAAGGAGCTGGAGGCGCTGGGCGGCACGCAGGACGAGCTGGAGAAGAAGGCAGCGGCGGTGGAGAAGGAGATGCGCGACAAGGCGGGGTCGATGCCGGTGCCGGCGGAGCTTGGCCCCGACGCGCTGGGCGGAGCGCGCGCCGACATGCGCGGCGCGGCCGACGACCTCGGCGCCGGCGAGTCGCGCCACGGCAAGGTGAAGGCCGAGTCGGCGGCCGACAAGCTCAAGCGGCTGGCGGAGGGGCTGAAGGCCGAGGCGGCGGGGTCGCCGAGCGCGGGCGCGAGCAGCGGGTCGTCCGAGGGCGGCGGCGTCGACTCGCACGAGAAGGTCGCCATCCCCGGCGGTGAGGACCACAAGGGGCCCAAGGAGCTGCGCGAGGACATTCTCAAGGCGATGAAAGAGGAGTCCCCGGAGCGCTACCGCGCCCTGGTGAAGCGCTACTACGAGGAGCTGGTGAAGTGAGGCGGCGCGGCCTGATCGTCGCGGGCGCGCCGCCGAGCGCGGGCGAGACGGCTCTGGCGCGGGCGCCGGCCCGTGCGGGTGCGCGGGTGCTGGGGCTGGCGCTGGTCCTCGCGCTGGGCGTCGCCGCCGGGTCGCGTCCGGGCGCGATGGCGCTGGCTGCGCCGGCCGTGCCGCCCGCCGCCGCCGCCGCCGCCGCCGCCGGCACCGAGCCCGGCCCCATCGCGCTCGCCGCCGCCGCCCAGGTCGACACGGCGCTCGAAGCCTGGGACATCGCGCGCGCCGCGGCGCTCGTGGAGAAGATGCGCGGCACGTTCGCCGGCGATCCCACGTTCGCCTACGCCGAGGGCCGCCTCCTCTTCTTCCAGGGCGACTACGACGGCGCGGCCGAGCGGCTCGCCGTGGCCGCGCGCGCACCCGGCGCGCCGTCCTACTTCGGCGACGCCTACGACCGTGCGCGCCTCACGCGCGCCGCCACCAAGGACCTCGACGTCGTGCCCTCGCGCGACGGGCGCGTGGTCTTCCGCGTGTCCAAGGCCGACCGCGTCCTCGTCCCCTATGCCGAGGAGGCGTTCGCCCGCATCGTCGACGCGGTCTCGGCGCGGCTGGGGTTCACCCCGACGGCGCCCGTTCGCGTCGAGTTCGTTCCCGAGGTGGAGCGCCTCAGCGCCATGACCGGCCTCGCCGTCGAGGCCATCCATACCTCCGGTACGATCGCCATCTGCAAGTTCGACAAGCTCATGGTCACGAGCCCGCGCGCGCTGCTGTACGGCTACGGGTGGCTCGACACCGTCGCCCACGAGTACGTGCATTACGCGGTGAACCACCTCACCGGCGCCACCGTCCCCATCTGGCTGCACGAGGGTCTCGCCAAGTACCTGGAGCAGGCGTGGCGCCTCCCCCCCGGTCCCGACGGCGCTGCCGCGCCTTCCAAGCTGCCGCCGGCGATGGAGCATCTGCTGGCGGTGGCGCTGCGCACGGGCAAGCTCATTCCGTTCGAGAAGATGCACCCGTCGATGGCGCTGCTGCCCAGCCAGGAAGAGGCGGCGCTCGCCTTCGCCGAAGTCTTCACGATGGTCGATTTCCTGGTGGCGCGCGCCGGCTGGGACGGCGTGCGCGGGATGCTCGGCGACGTCGGCGCCGGCACCGACGTGGAGGACGCCGTCGCCGCCGCCGCACACCTGCCGTTCAAGAAGGTGCTGGCCGACTGGAAGGCCGGGCTGCGCGGCAAGGGGCTGCGCGTCTATCCGGGGCTGGTGGCGCGCGGGCTCGCCTTCCGCGCCGAGGACGACGCGGCGGGCGGCGCCGGCGCGGCGGCGGCGAAGGACGGCGCCGACAAAGGCGAGGAGAAGCCTCTGCTCGGGGAGATCAAGAGCGACAAGGCGCGCAAGCACCTGCGCCTGGGCGAGCTGCTGCGCGGCGAAGGGAAGATGGTGGCGGCGGTGATCGAGCTGGAGAAGGCGCATTCCGCCGATGCCGGCTCGGGGCCGACGATCGCGCTCAAGCTTGGCCGCGCCTACCTCGACGTCGGCCGCCCCGAGCGCGCCGTGGCGGTGGTGGAGCCGCTCGTGGCGCTCTACCCGGAGATGGTGGGCGTGCACGTGGTCCTGGGGCGCGGCAAGCACGCGCTGGGGGACGAGGCCGCGGCGGTGGAGCACCTCACCGAGGCGCTGCGCATCAACCCGTTCGACCCCGGGGTGCACCGCGCGCTCGCCGAGGCGTACGAGAAGCTCGGCCGCGCCGCCGAGGCGGAGCGCGAGCGCACGGTGCTCACGCTCTTGCGGAGCTAGCGGCGTGACGGCGGGTCCGATGTGCGGCGAACGGGGGACGTGGCAGGTTGCGGCGCGGGGCGAGGTCCGGTAGGAAGAACAACGTGGCGGCGAGATCGGCGGAAGGCACGGCGGCGGCGGCGGCGCCGGCGGGCGCGAGTGCCGGCGCAGGCGCAGGCGCCGGCGCCGGTGCGGGTGCGGGCGTGGGCCTGAGCGCGGGCGGCGGAACCGGCCCCGCCGGCGCGGGTGCCGGGCCGGGGCGCGACCTCGAGGCCGTCGCCCAGGTCGCCGAGGCGCGCGCGCGCATCATTGGCGAGATCGAGAAGCGCATCGTCGGCATGCGCGAAGTCATCGACCATCTGCTCGTCGCGCTCTTCGCCCGCGGCCACTGCCTGTTCGTCGGCGTGCCGGGGCTGGCCAAGACGCTGCTCATCTCCACCCTCGCCGACGTGCTGGAGCTGCGCTTCAACCGCATCCAGTTCACACCCGACCTCATGCCGTCCGACATCACCGGCACCGACGTGCTGGAGGAAGACCACACCACCGGGCGCCGCTCCTTCCGCTTCGTGCCGGGGCCGCTCTTCTGCAACGTGCTGCTTGCCGACGAGGTGAACCGCACCCCGCCCAAGACGCAGGCGGCGCTGCTGCAGGCGATGCAGGAAGGGCGCGTGACGGCGGGCGGCAAGACTTACCCGCTCACCCTGCCGTTCCTGGTCTTCGCCACGCGCAACCCCATCGAGCAAGAGGGCACGTATCCGCTTCCCGAAGCGCAGCTTGATCGCTTCATGTTCGAGGTGAACGTCGGCTACCCGAGCGAGGAAGAGGAGCGCCAGATCGTGCGCGCCACCACGGGCGCGTTCCGCCAGGACCTCGCCAAGGTGCTCTCCCCCGAGCGCATCCTGGCGCTGCAGGACGTCGTGCCGCGCGTGCCGGCCGCCGAGCACGTGGTCGATTTCGCCGTGTCGCTCGTGCGGCGCACGCGCCCCGCTGACCCCACCGCGCCGAGCTTCGTGCGCGAGCACGTCTCGTGGGGCGCCGGGCCGCGCGCGTCGCAGTACCTCATCGTGGCGGCGAAGGCGCGCGCCATCCTGGCGGGCCGCTACGCCGCTTCGGTCGACGACGTCGAGGCGCTCGCCCACCCGGTGCTGCAGCACCGCCTCATCGTCAACTTCCACGCCGAGGCGGCGGGCGTGACGCCGCGCCAGCTCATCGACCGCTTGCTCGACGAGACGCGCGAGCGGTGAGCGCGCCGAGCCCCTTCTCAGGCGCGGCCGCCGCCGCCGGCGGCGCCGACCCCGAAGCCCTCGCCCGCCTCGCCACGCTCACGCTGCGCGCCAACCGTGTCGTGGAAGGCGTGCTCACCGGGCTGCATCGCTCGCCGCACCACGGCTCGTCCATCGAGTTCGCCGAGCACAAGGAATACGCGCCCGGCGACGACATCCGTCACGTGGACTGGAAGGTCTACGGGCGCGCCGACCGCTTCTATCTGAAGAAGTTCGAAGACGAGACGAACCTGCGCGCGTTCCTCGTCGTGGACGTGTCGGGGTCGATGGGCTACCCGGACGCCGGCAGCGGCGCCACGGGCACGGCGCGCCTGACCAAGCTCGCCTACGCGTCGGTGATGGCCGCGGCGCTGGCGCACCTGCTCGTGCGCCAGCACGACGCGGTGGGGCTGTTGACCTTCGCCGAGCGCCCCGCCACGTTCCTGCCGCCGCGCGCCGCCACCGGCTACCTCGTCAACGTGCTCGGGGCCCTGGACCAGGCGCGCCCCGCCGGCAAGACCGACCTCGCCGCCGCCATCGCCTTCCTCGCGGAGACGGCGCGCCGGCGGGCGGCGATCCTGCTGTTCACCGACCTCTGGCACGAGCGCGAAGCCGCGCTGGCCGGGCTGCGGCAGCTGGCGGCGCGCCGTCACGACGTGAGCCTCTTCCACGTGCTCGACCCCGACGAGCTGCAGTTCCCGTTCGAGGGGCTCGCCCGCTTCCGTTCGCTGGAGGCCCCCGACGAGGTGCTGGCCGACCCGCTCGCCCTGCGCGCCGAGTACCTGGCGGCGCTCGGCGAGCACCTCGCCGCCGTGAAGCGCGGCTGCCAGGAGGCCGGCGTCGACTACCGCCTCTGCGACACCGCACGCCCCCCCGTGGGCGTGCTGCTGGACTTCCTCTCGGCGCGCAGCCGGTAGATGCCGCTCCCGAGGCGTTCGCCCACTCCGCCTGGCACGGCCAGCCTCCACAACGAAGTGGATGATCTCGATCCCGAAGTCGAGGCGACGCCCGGCGCCCCGCCCCCGTAGTCTTGGGGCCGGTTCTAAGCGGGCGAAAACGCACGTGGATGAGAATCGGGCTGGACGTGCGGTCCTGTTGCTGCTAGGCTGGCCGGCGTCGGTTTGGTTCGTCGAACGAGTCCGGTCGAACGCTTCACAGCCCGCCCTGTCTCAGTCGCCCTCCTGCCGCGCCGAAAACGGCGGCCATCATTTCGATGAATCCGTTTGAACCCTGGCTGGCGCAAACGCCAGCGCACGAGGAGTACTGAGATGGGACGAAAGCTTTACGTCGGGACCCTGGTCTACGCGGTGGGCAACGATCAGCTGAAGGCGATGTTCACGCCGCACGGAACCGTGTCGAGCGCCGAGGTCATCATGGACCGCGACACCGGCCAGAGCAAGGGCTTCGGCTTCGTCGAGATGTCGTCTGACGCGGAAGCCCGGGCGGCCATTGCCGCTCTCGACGGCACCGAGCACGACGGCCGCTCGCTGAAGGTGAACGAGGCGAAGCCGCGTGAGGACCGTGGGGGTGGCGGTGGGCGCGGCGCGGGCGGCGGCGGTGGCCGTCGCGGCGGCTGGTAGTTGCGATAGCGCCATGCCCGTGCTGAGGCACGGGCATGGCCGATGACGTTCCTGCCCCTGCGCCAGCGCGGCGCGGGCGGCGCGCTCGCCGGTCCTACCGGCTCTGCGGCCGGCGGCGCGACACGAGCAGCCGGTCGTCCGCGGCGCGCATCTTGCGAAACCCGAACAGTTGGAAGAGCTCCGCGGGGTAGAGGCGCGCCAGGCGCGGCGTCACCTCGAGCTGCTCGCGCGCAGCGGCTCCGTCGCGGCGCACACCGGGTAACAGCGGCAAGAGTGCGTCGACGCGCGCCCGCCGCAGTGCGGCCGACAAGCGTAACCGCCACGCGGGAACTTCGCGCCCCAAGAAGAAGCCGTCCTCGCCCTGTGCCTGGTACAGCGGCAGGAGCACCACGCCCTCGCCGGGCGCGCGGATGGCGCCCGTGCGGTCGCGCGCCAGCACCTGCCCGGCGTGCGTGCGCGCGATGTTCGCAAACCCCGGCTCCATCTTGAACGCGTGCTCGGGCCGCACCGGATGGCGCGCCAGCACCTCGATCACGCGCGGCAGGTCGCCGCGTGCGCGGTCGAGCCGATCGTAGGCGCGCGCCACTTCGCGCGTGAACCCGCGCGCCAGCAGGCCCGTCGCGGACAGCGCCAGCCACACCGCCGCCTCCAGGTTCTCCACCGTCGCCGGCGCATCGTGCTGTCCGCCCTCCACCGCCATGGTGCGGCAGCCGCGCGACTGCGCGTACTCCACCATCAAGCCGTCGAGCAGCTCTTCCAGCCCCAGGATGACCGGCAGCGGGAAGTGCCGCGCGAACTCGTTGTTCTGCAGCGTGTCGGCCACCACCGCGAACGGGTACCCGTCCGCCGACGTGGAATGCAGGTCCATGAAGAAGACGGGGCCGCGCGCCTGGCCGACGGCACGGTCGATCGCCTCGCGCAGCTCGCGCCGCTCCAGCGCTTCAGCCTGCTCCGGCGGCCTGCCGGGCGGCACGGCGCCCGCGCCCGTGTCAGCGGCCCCCCCCGTGCCCGCGCCCGCCGGCGCGTCCATCGCCGCGATCTCGGCCGGGCCCCACGCACGGTTCAGGTCGCGCTCCAGGTAGCGTGTGCCGGCGTTGAGCGCGCGCACGTTCCCGGCCAGCGCCACGAAGTCGCCGTGTATCTCGATGCCCGGGAACGCCAGCCGGTCCAGCACGCGCTTCAGCGCATGCGCGCCCGCGGGCTCGTTGCCGTGCACGCCGCCCACCGCCAGCACCGTCGGCCCCTGCGTGCCGCCGCGAACGCGTCCGATGAAGCGCTTGAAGACCGCGCGCCCCGGCGTCGTCGCCGCGCCGCCGCCGCCCGGCGCCGCGTCCTGAGGCCCCGACAACAACACGTTCATGTGCCCAGCTTCTGCTCGAGGAGCGCCGCGGCGATGTCCATGAAGTTCTCCTCCGTGACAATCCCCACCAGCCTCCCCTCCTGCACCACCGGCAGGCAGCCGATGCGGTAGCGCCGCATCGTGGCGATGGCCTCCAGCGTGGGCGTGCGCGGCGTGATCGTGATGACGTCGCGCACCATCACCTCCGACACCGGCACCGGCGCCGACCCCGGCCCCAGGTTCCCCGCCGTCAACAGCCGCAGCACCTGACGGTACGACACTAGCCCGATGAGCCGGTGCTCCTGGTCCTCCACCGGCACGTGGCGGATGCGCTCCCAGCCCATCAGGTTGGACACCAGGTCCATCGAGTCGTCGGCCTGCACCGTGAACAGGTCCGTCGTCATGTACTGATCGACGTTCAGGTAGTTCTGTTTGGGGTTGCCTACTTCGTCCAGCCGCGCGCGCTCCCACTCCGCCACCGGACGCCCCGTCGCCTGCCGCGCCACCGTCGCCGCCACGAGCGCCTTCAGACGCTCGCCCATCGTCCCGGCTTCCTTCATCCCCGCCAGCGAGGCGAGCTGCCAGCGCGCGCCGGTCCGGATGGAACGCACGCGCGCGTCCACCACGCCCAGGTACCGCTTGACGTCGCCCTCGTCGACGCCCGCCTGCTTCAGCCCTTCCTCCGCCAGCGGCAGCAGCTTGTCCAATACCAGCCGCTGCGCCTGCAGCTCCTCGCCGTCGAGCCAGGTGAAGTGCGCCGTCACGCCCTCGCGCGCCGCGCTGTAGAAATTCGTCTGCGCCTGCTCGAACTCGATCTTCTTGGTGATGTCCTCGTGCAGCGCCCCGAGCCGCATCATCAGCCCGCACCACATCGCGCCGTTCGCCACCTCGTCCAGGACGCTCGGCCCGGCGGGCAGCACGCGGTTTTCGATGCGCAAGTGCGGCTTCCCCTCCATCACCCCGTAGCAGGCGCGGTTCCAGCGGTAGACCGTGCTGTTGTGCAGCCGCAACGCCTTGAGCGCCGGCGCCTGCCCCCTGTCCAGCTCCGCCATCGGGTCTTCGCTCTGGTCGCTCCCGACCAGCGGGCGGAAGCGGACGATGTCTTCTTTGTAGAGCTCCACCACCGACTCGTGCACCCAGCGGTTGCCGAAGCTGACGCGCGAAGCCAGCTCGCGCAAGTGGCGGCGCGAGACGCGCGTGTCGACCGCCTGCTGGAAGAGCGCGATGCGCGTCTCCATCCAGAGCCGCTTGCCGAAGAGCAGCGGCGAGTTCGCCCCGACCGACAGTACCGGCCCCGCCAGCACCTGGGCCACGTTGTACATGTTGGCGAACTCTTCGGCGCCGACCTGGAGGTGCACCTGGAAGCTGGCGTTGCACGCCTCCACCATCACCGAGTCGTGCTTCACCATCAGCTCGTCGATACCCTTGATGCTGAACTCGTAGTCGCCGCCGCGCAGCTGCGTCATGACGCGGTTCAACGTCTGGTAGCGCGGGCTCGGCACCATGTTGTCGAGCCCCAGGTCGTCTTTCTGCAGCGTCGGCAGGATGCCGGTGAGGATCGCGCGCACGCCCACCTCGGCGGCCACGGTGCGCACTTTCTCCAGCAGCGCGTTGAGCTGCTTCTCCAGCCGCGCAAAGCCGTCGCCCGTGAAAGGCTGCGGGTCGGCGTTCATCTCCAGCTGGAACATCCCCAGCTCGGTGGTGAAGTGCCCGTCGTCGATCTTTCCGAGGATCTGCAGCGCCGCCGGCGCCGGACGCCAGTTGTGATCCAGCAGGAACATCTCCTGCTCGGCGCCGATGCGCGGGCTGCCCTTCTCGAAGCGCCCCTCGAGCAGCATGCGCTCCAGCGCGCGCACGTCAGCCAGCAGCGCGCGCATGAACTGGCGCTTCTTGTCGCCCTCCAGCTCCGCTTCGACCTTCTTGTGCGCCTGCGTCACCATCGCCGTCGTCCCCCTCAGCCTGCCGCCCCGCGACCGCTGCTGCCCCCGCCCCCGCCCCCGCCTCCGCCTCCGCCCGCCGCGCCCGTTCCCGCGTCGCCGTCGCCGCACCAGTCGGCCAGGTACTGCGGCAGCATCTTGCGCCACGTCATCCAGTCGTGGTGCCAGTCACGTCCCCAGCTGTCGACGCGGTTCGGAACGCCCATACGCCCGAGCGTCCGCGCCAGCGCCCACGACTCGCCGATGTCTTCCGCGCGCCCCTCGCCGCTGGGGATGAGCACGAAGCGGCTCTGCAGCACCTCCAGGTGCGGCCCGGCCAGGTGCGGCAGGAAGTGGAGGGGCGACGACACCCAGAAGTCGTCCGTGAACTGGTCGGTGTGGAAGAACCGCTTCAGGTCGTACGTGCCCGACATGCCGATGGCCTTGTCGAACACGTCGGGGAAGCGGCACAAACAAGCGACCGCGTGGAACGCGCCGATGCTCGCTCCCGCAGTGATGACCTTGAGGTCGGGCGTGCGACAGTCGGTGCGGATGGCCGGCACGACCTCGTGCCGCACGTACTGGTGGAACTGGTTCTGCACCCACATGCGGTGCTGCGGCGTGCCCTCCTGCACCAGCAGCGCCTGCCCCGCCACGCTGTCGCACGAGTAGACCTTGACGCGCCCGGCGTCGACGAGCGGCGCCAGCACTTGCAGCATCAGGAACCGCTCGATCTCTTCGGCGTCGCCGCCCGCCGTCGGGAAGATCAGCACCGGCGTGCCGAAGTGTCCCCAGCGCACCAGCGTCACCTCGCGCTGCACGCGGTCGGACCACCACTTCGCCGCCGTCTTCTCGCTCATGCCCGTGCCGGCGGCGTCGCCGCCGCCGCCCCGCCGCCCGCCGCCGCTCCCGCCCCTGCCCCCGCGGCCGCGTCCTTGCGCCATTCCTGGATCCGGTTCCAGAACAGCTCCGTGAAGAGGTCGTGCTCGTGCGGCGGGTAGAGCGCCGCCACCTTCTTGCGCACGGCGGCGCGCGCCGCGTCGCTGCCGAAGAACTCCCACGCCACCTCGTCCAGGTGCGCCAGGTGCTGGGCGCAGAACTCCTCGAAGCGCGCCGCCTCCATGCGCTCCGCCGCCACCGCGGCATAGGCGCGCAGCTTCTCGCGGTACGGCCTGTCCTCGCGGGCGATGGCGTAGAACGGCTCCCAGTCGAGCGTCTTGCGCATCGGCTTCTTCGTCGCCGCGCAGAAGAGCGACCAGCGCAGCTTCGCCTTCACCAGCCAGGGGAAGTGATAGTGCAGCGACGTGACCTGCGAGTCGGGGCAGGGGTTGGCGTAGTCGATCGGGTGCCAAACGCCGTCCTTGCGCAGCGACTCGCAGGAGTTGAAGTCCCAGCCAAAGAACGCGTTGATCGTCAGCGTGACGTCGCGCAGCAGCGCGCGGTCGTCGTCGCCCATGAACGCCTTGTCGCGCGTGTAGCGGTCGTGCAGCGGCGCCGAGGGATCGTAACGCACCCACGTCGTCTGCGGCCCCAGCCCGATGCAGCGCACGAACAGGTCGTAGGGGTGCACGGCCTGCTGCAGGTGCATGACCAGCTTGCCCGACTGGTCATACGCGGCGCGCAGCGCGGCCTCGTCCTTGATGTTCGTCACGCCCTTCCAGCCGCCGCCGTCGTACGGCTTCATGAAGAGCGGGAAGCCCATCTTGCGGCCGATCGCCCCTAGGTCGAACAGCTTGGCGTAATGCTGCAGCGTGATCTGTAGATCGGGGAGCTGCTCGTAGGACTTCGGCGGGATCATCCACGTCTCGGGGATGGGCATCCCCAGCGCCATCATCGCGCAATAGGTGGTCTGCTTCTCCATCGACTGCACGGACCAGGGGTTGTTGAAGACGTACAGGCCGTCCATGACGACGGCCTTTTTTATCCACTCGCGGCTGGTGTGGTACCAGTGCGTCAGGCGGTCGATCACCACGTCGTACTTGCAGGGCTGGCGCAGGTCGAACGGCTCGATGATGATGCGCTCGCATTCGAAGCGCAGCGTGTCCCCTTGCCAGGGGATGCCGAGGTCGAGCCGCCGCAGGATCTCCTCGTAGCAGAGCGGCCAGCAAATGTCGGCGCCGAGCGACAGCCCGATGTGGCGCGTGACGTTCCCCATTGCTCTTCTTCCTTCGCCTCTTTCCGTGACCTCTACTCGTACACCATCAGGAGGGGGCCCGGAAACAGCCAGGAAAGCCCTTCGCGCAGGCGGTCACGCCAGTTTTCCCAGTTGTGCCCGTCACGCGCCTCCACGTAGCGCACCTCCATACCCGTCGATTGCAAGAGGGGCAACAGCGACCGGTTCTCGTAGATGAGCGACTCGTACTGGCCGACGCTCACGAACACGCGGTCGGCCACCGCCGCCGGGCGGGCCCGGAAGGCGTTGACGAACGCGACCACCGGGTCGAAGAGCGGGCCGCGGTGGTTGTGGCGGCCGATGTCGGTGAACGCGAACGACCCCGACTGCAGCAGCAGCCGCCCGTAGAACCCCGGCGTCCGCCACGCCGCGGCGAAAGACGCCACCGCGCCGAAGCTCGCCCCCATCAGCCCGCGTCCCTCCGGGCGGCCGAAGAGCGGCAGCTCCGCCTCCAGCTTCGGCACCAGCTCCTCGCTGAGGAAGCGCGCGTGCGCCGGGTCGTCGGCGTACTCGCTGAGCCGGCTGTAAGGGTCGGAGAACGCGACGATCATCTCCGGCATCTCCAGCCGGTGGATGAGGTTGTCCAGCACCGTCTTCATGCCGGCGTAGCGGATGTAGTCGCCCCCGTCGTGCACCACCAGCAGCGGATAGCGCCTCGTCTTGCGGAAGCGCGCCGGCAGGTACAGCGTGACGTGGCGCGGCCCGCCCAGCGCGGCACTCTGCACGTCCATTTCCTGCAGGACGCCGGCGCGTGCCTCGGGGTCGGGGCGCGTCCACTCCGGCACTTCGTAGCCGTGGCCTTGCGCCACGGAGTTGGCGCCGAAGGGATCGCGCGCGAAGCTCTTGTTGAGCGGATCCTGCACGAGGTCGTGCTTCTCCCCGCGGATGAGCTCCAGCTTGTATTCCACGCGCGAGCGCTCCGGCAGCTCCAGGATGAAGTACCAGAGGTCGGTGCCGGCGACGCGCTGCAGCGGCTGCGACGACGGCAGCCCGAAGACCCAGTGGCGCAGGTTCACCTGGTCGGCCTCGCCGCGGAAAACGAACGTGACGCTGGACCCTTCGACGAGCGGAAAGGCGTGCGCGGCGAGGAAGGCGTCGACCGCCTCGCGCGAGGGCGTCGCCGCCGCCTCCAGCAGCCGAAGCACCGCCGGCCCCTGCGCGCCGCGCGCCGGCTCGCCGCCGTCGTAGCTCGTGGTGGCGCTCACGACACCGCCTCCAGCCCGCCGTCCTCGGCGAGGCGCTGCACGCCTGTGGCGCCGCTCCAGCGCCGCCCGTCGAACGTCATGCGCGCGCCGTCGTCCATCGCCATGCACGCCGCCGGGGCGAAGCGCGTGGCCATCAGCGAGACGCCGGCGCGGTCCTCGACGCGCAGCCGCCGCCGCCAGTGCGGCAGCGGCACGACGCGCGGGCACAGCCCCAGGCCGGCGTCGAGCACCTCGGCGGCCCCCGGCCCCTGCGGCGGGTGGTCGTGGAAGAGCACCACGCGTTCGGCCAGCGCCATGGCGCCCGCCGACCAGGCGAAGACGATCTTCCCGCGCAGGAGCTTGGCCACGTCGAACACGCGCAGGCGGTTCAGCAGCACCGCCACGTGCCCGCCGGCGATGGCGACGGCCTCGCTCCCTTCCACGCGCGCGGCGATCTCGCTGCGGTGGCGGGCCACGGCGTCGCGCTCCGCGGGGTGCCAGCGCGTCTCGAACTCGCCGTGCACGGCGCGGCAGCGGTCCAGGTGCTCGGCGTCGAGGCGGCGCACTTCCTCGATGGCCGCGTTGCGCGTCTCGAACACGAGCGCCGGGTCCGCCTTCCAGCGGCCGATCACGCTCGCCGCCTCCAGCGCGTGCTCCAGGCGGAACCGGTACAGGTCCTGCATCTCGCGCAGTCGCTGCTGGCGCTTCTTGTAGGCGGCCGACAGCTCCGGGTCGCGGCGGAAGACGTCCTCGGCGCGGTGGTAGAGGGCCAGGTTCACTGTCTTGGCGCTGAGCGCCTCGTCCAGCTCGGCGTCTTCGCCCTCGCGCTCCTGCCAGCCGGCGGTGACGGTGGCGGTGCGCCCGCGCAGCCCCATCTCCTTGCGCGCCTCGATGACCGTCGGCGTGAGCCGCTGCGGTCCGAGCAGCACGACCTTCTTCATCGCGCGCGCGACCGCCTCCGCCCCGTTCGACGCTTTCCTCCGGGCGCGTTTCGGGCAGGGCGCACAGCGCGGCCATTCCGACCAGCACGTACCCCTGCGCCCGCGCGCCCCGCGCCGCCGCCCGCGCCGCTCACGACGCTCACGCCGCTCACGACGCTCTCACCTTCACCGTCCGGCCGACGGCGTCGAGCATGCGGCGCAGCTCGTCGTAGTCCGGGTGGCGCAGGCGCATCCAGGCGTTGGCCATGTAGCCGGCCTCGACCGGCTGGGTGGGCGTGCCGGGCGGCGGCAGGTGCGCGTCGATGAAGAACGGCCCGAACGCGCGCTTCACCTCTTCCACGCCGTCGTAGTGGCTGATGCGCCCGTCGCGGTCCGGGCGCAGAGCGATGATTCCGGCAGCCATGCGCCGCGAGGCGCGCTGCCCCGGGCGGCCGTGCACCACCGCCATGGCCCACTCCTTGTAGATGTCCATGTCGTTGCCGGCGGCGTACAGGTCCCAGGCGCGCACGCCCGGCGGGCGGCAGCCGATCTCGCTGAACTTCAGCCCCTTCGGCCCGAAGAACCACTCCATGTGCGTGGCCGACGTCTCGATGCCCAGAATCTCGATCACCTTGCGCCCGAGCTTCTTCACCTCGGTGTACCC
>DASYRF010000471.1:0-5005 GCA_036004705.1 Myxococcota bacterium | reverse complement strand
GACCCGGCGACCAACGGGCTTTGCCTGGTGGTCGTGTCGGTCTCGTCGGACGGCTTTTACGTGACCGACGTGGGGCTGCCGGCGGGCTCCTACAACTCGGCCTTTGCCTTCAACTTCTCGCAGCCCGAGGATCTGGAGGTGGGCGACGTGCTGAGGAGCTTCGGCGGCGGGGTCGAGGAGTTCATCGGCTTCACCGAGCTCGACTTCCCGCATTTCACGGTCAAGGAGCCGGGCCGCGCCGACCTGCTGCCGGCGCCGGCGCCGCTCGACACGGCGCTCCTGGCGGACAACGCCGGGATGGAGGCCTACGAGGCGTCGCTGGTGACGGTCACCGGCGTCTACACGCCTGACGAGTTCCGCGATTGCGACCTGAACGACGACGGTACCGTGGAGATCTGCTTCTTCTTCTCTAATTGCGTGCCGGGGTCGAACGAAGATCTCGAAGACCAGTGCGCGTTCGACTGCCAGAACACGCCGGGGTGCAGCGACCGCACCGCCTACCTGACCTTCGGGCAGTACGCGGTGACGCTGTCCGCGGGGGGCGGCAAGGCGAACGTCGTATCGAGCACGGCGCTGCCGCAGTTCGACCCCACGGCCAGCTGCGCGCCCGGCACCTACACGGGCTGCTCGGTGCTGCTCGACCGCGTGATCGGCACGGTGCGGCAGGTCACGCCCGCGCGCCCGCGCTGGGTGGTCGAGCCGCGCTTCCCCGAAGACATGTGCTTCACGGGCACCGGCTGCTGACGCCGCCGCGCCCCCTACCCCGAAAGCTGCTGGAGGATCCGTGGAACACCGCCACTCGTTGCGCCGCTTCGCCGCCGCCGCCCTCGCCTTCGCCGTCCCGTCCGGCCTGTTCGCCGCGACGCCGGTGGCACGCGCCGGAGACTTCATCGATACGCGCCTGACGTTCACGATGGGTGACGACCAGATCCTTCCGGGCGAGGCGAACCTGCGAGGCACGCTGAGCCCGACCTGGTCGTTCTCGGAGCGCGACGGCTATCGGCTCTTCTTCGACAACCTCGACTCGCGCACGACGGGACGCGAGAACCAGATCCACGTGGTGCTGTACAAGAAAGTGGACGGCTACTTCCCCGGGCTCATCACCGAGGCGGCCGGGGCGTTCGAGGTGGACATGGCGCGCAGCGGCGCGTCGCTCGACGACAACGGCAGCTACCTGCGGCTGGAGTACCGGTTCCAGGGCGTGGAGATCCCCGAGCGCAACTTCGACGTGACGATGTTCCCGCTGTCGAGCGACCGCTTGCGGCTCGGTTACGCGTTCGAGATCTCCTGGGGCGGAGACGACATCTTCGCCGGGGCGGACACGTCCGACGCCGTGCCGGGGGCGCGCGTGGGGCTGCACTACGACCGCTTCGCCGCGGCGCTGACGTTCAAGACGGCGTTCATCCAGGAGAACGTGGAGCCGGGAATCATCGTCGCCGACGGGTCGCGCAAGGAGACGAACTACGCGGCGATGGCGAGCTTCTCGGTCGACGTCCTGGAGTCGCTGCACCTCGACGCCGGGTTCGGCTACTTCGAGCAGGGACTGATCCAGGGCGGCGGGGCGGCGGGGTCGCCGCAGTACACGTTCGGCGGGTCGATGCAGCTCGTGCTGCACGTGGGGATGCCGGTGGGCGGGTCGCTCGACCTGCGCTTGGTGCGCAACGACCCGGAGTACGAGGATCGCCTGCACGCGCGCGAGAAGTACGAGGCGGGGGTGACGAGCGTGCGCGTCGCCGCCGAGGGGAGCTACATCATGCAGCACCTGGGCGACCCGAACGACTTCGGGTCGACGGTGCTGCAGCCGGCCTACGCGGCGGCGCTGACGGGGCGGCTGAAGGTCGGCTTCACGCGCGTGTTCCTGGACGTCTACCTCAAGTCGGGGTCGTTCATCGTGCTCGACCGCCCCGGCTTCGTCCCGGGGCTCAGCTTCTTCCTTGGCGACGGCGTGGACGAGAAGCCGGAGCTGTTCGCTTCGGTGGGCGCCGACCACCACCTGCCCGGCCCGCACTTGACCATCGGCGTCTTCGGCGGCATCCAGTTCCCGGCGACGGTGACCGTCGACGGCGCCGGCCCGGCCGGCGAGCCGGCGACCATCATCCTGCGCAACGAGAACGACCAGGAGCCGCTGCCCATCGGCACGGCCGCCGACCCCATCCGCGCGGTGCCGATCTTCACCGGCAAGCTCGTCGTGCGCTGGGACCTGAGCGACATCCTCACGGTCGCCGCCATCGGCTTCGCCGGCCTCGACCGCAACCTGACCAACCGCCAAGGCTTCGGCGACCTCGACTTCATCAACCCAACGGTGGTCGGCGGCTACCTGACGGCGGCGGCGCGGTTCTAATAGGGGGGGCCTGCCCGCCCCCCCTCGCCCCGCAGAGCCGGGCGAGCCTCCCCCCTCCGCGCGCTTCCCGCGCGGCCGGAAGCCGGCGCCGACGCCGATTCCCGAAGCTACGGCGCGGCGGTTCCTGAGGCGGTGGCTGACGCCGTCGCGGGCGCTCCGCCCGGGGCGGGGGCGGCGGTCGCCAGGGCGGCGTCGGCGAGGCGCAGGTACTCCGCGGCGCGCAGGTCGGCGGGCGTGGCGGTGGCGGCCTCGCTGAACGCGGCGCGCGCGCCCGCTGGGTCGCCGGCGCGCAGCAGCAGGACGCCGCGGGTCAGCGTGGCGGGATACGTCGGGTCCAGGCGCGCGACCTCCACCAGCGCCGCCAACCGGCGCGGCAGGCGCCCCGCCGGCTCGCCGGGGCGTTCGACCTCGACGAGCGCGCGCCAGAAGCAGAGCTGCTCCACTGGATCCAAGAGCTCCTCGGGGGCCGTCGCGCCGGCGAGCCCGGCGAACCGCCAGAGCCATAGCGCCGAGGCGTAGGTGCGCATGGTGGCGTCGAGCTTCGACCCGGCGCGCAGAAGGCCGCGCTCCAGGAACAGGACGGGAAAGCCGCCCAGGACGTCGCCGTACGGCGCCGCCGCCTCCGTTCCGGCCAGCCGCGCCGCGGCGTCCGACCCGCCCGGCACGCCGTCGGCCAGCAGCGCCGCCAGGGATTCGTCGAAGCGGGCCGCCAGCCAGGTCCCCTGCGCCATCAGCCGCGCCGGCCCAGCGGCGCGCACGTAGGCGCCCACCGCCGCCTCCAGCGCCCGCGACAGCCGGGCGACTTCGGGATCGGCGTCCACCAGGTCGGCCAGCGTCTTGCCCGCCGGCAACCCTTCAGGCGCCGCCGCCGCAACGCGCACGACCTCGGCCTCGCGCGCGTTGTACGCGCGCAGCGCCGCGCCCACCGGCTCCTCGGCCGCCCCCGGCGCGAAGTCCTTCAGCCGCGCCGCGCGCACCGCCGCGACTCGTCCGGCGATCGCGTCGTCGACGCCCTGCACCGGCAGCGCCGGACCGCCGTCGCCGCCCGCGCCGCCGCGCCCGCTCCCCGGCCCGAACAGAGCGATGCCCACCGCGGCGACGACCGCCGCGCCGAGGACCGAAAGCCCGAGGATGGTGTTACGGGTCATGACGACGCCGTGCCGGCGGCCAGGAGCCGGACCCAAAACTCCGGCTGCGGGGCACGGGGCGGAGCCCCGGCGAAGCGAAGGCTGGCTTTGCCAGCCTGAGCGGACGAACGTTTTGGGACCGGCACTAATCGACGCTCGGGCCACCCTCGACGAGCTCGATGATGGCGGTGTAGCCGGCGTCGCCCACGCGACGGCCCTTCTTGATGATGCGCGTATACCCGCCCTCGCGCTTCTCGAACTTGGGCGCCACGTCGTTGAAGAGCTTGTTCACCGCGGTGCGGTCGCGCACCTGCGCGAACGCCGTACGCCGCGCCGCCACCGACAGCGCCGCCAGGTACTGCTCGCGCGTCTTGGCCTCGAGCTTCTGCACGTCGGGCCGCCGCGCCGCCGTCAGCGCCGCCTTCCCCAGCGTGATGAGCCGCTCGATCTCCTTGCGCAGCTCCTTCGCCTTCGGGACTGTGGTCTCGATGCGTCCGTGCTCCAGGATCGCCTTGCACAGGTTCGACATCAGCGCCTTGCGATGGGCCGTCGTGCGGCTCAGGCGGCGCCCGGACTTGAGGTGCCTCATGGTTCTGGCCGCTCCTTACTTGCGGGCCGCGGGCGGCTGCCAGCCCTCGACCTTCATCCCGAGGCTCAGGCCCATATCGCTCAGGATGTCCTTGATCTCCTTGAGCGACTTGCGGCCGAAGTTCCGCGTCTTGAGCATCTCCTGCTCGGTCTTCTGCACTAGCTCGCCGATGTAGCGGATGTCGGCGTTCTGCAGGCAGTTGGCGCTGCGCACCGACAGCTCCAGCTCGCCCACCTCGCGGTCGAGGTGCGGGCTCAACGACTTTGACTCCGCCGTCCCCGCCGGATAGCTGGGCGCTTCCATCTCGTAGCCGTCGAAGTTGATGAAGATGCGCAGCTGCTCGGTGAGGATCTTCGCCGCGTAGGCCAGCGCGTCCTGCGGCTTGACGCTGCCGTCCGTCCAGATCTCCACCGTGAGCTTGTTGTAGTCGGTGGTCTGGCCGACGCGCGCGTTCGTCACGTCGTACTTCACCTTGCGGATGGGCGAGAACAGCGCGTCCACCGGGATGGTCCCCTCCGGCGCCGCCAGGTCCTTGTTGCGCTCGGCCGGCACGTACCCGCGCCCCGTCGCCAGCGTCAGGTCCATCTTCAGCTTGCCGCCGTCGCTCACCGTGGCCAGGTAGTGGTCCGGGTTCAGCACCTTCACGTGCTGCGGCACCTCGAGGTCGCCGGCCTTCACCACGCGCGGGCCCGTCACGTTCAGCCGCGCCGTGGCCGGGTCGGCCCCGCCCGCCTCCATCTTGAGGCGCACTTCCTTCAGGTTCAGCACGATGTCGGTCACGTCCTCGGTCACGTCCGGCAGCGTCGTGAACTCGTGCAGCGCGCCGTCGACCTTCACGCTGGTGAAGGCGGCGCCGCGAAGCGAGCTCAGCAAGATGCGCCGCAACCCGTTGCCGAGCGTGATGCCGTAGCCCCGCTCCAGCGGCTCGGCGACGAACTTCCCGTACGT
>DASYRF010000470.1:0-13388 GCA_036004705.1 Myxococcota bacterium | reverse complement strand
ATCAAGTACCTCGACTTCGACGTGCCGTTCGGCATGGTCACGCGCAACATGCACCGCTGGGCCGCGCACGGGATGGTCATCTTCGTGTGGCTGCACATGTTCCGCGTGTTCATGACGGGGAGCTACAAGCCGCCGCGCGAGTTCAACTGGGTGGTGGGCGTACTGCTGCTGACGTTCACGCTGCTGCTGTCGTTCACAGGCTACCTGTTGCCGTGGGACCAGCTGTCGATCTGGGCGGTGACGGTCGGCACGAACATGGCTCGCGCCACGCCGCTGCTCGGGCACGAGGGGCCGTTCCACGAGCTGGTCGGCGTGACGCCGCGCGCCGACGCGCGCTCGTTCCTGGTGGGCAGCGCCATCGTCGGGCCGCCCACGCTGCTGCGCTTCTACGTGCTTCACTGCATCTTCATCCCCATCGTCGCCTCGGTCCTGATGATCCTGCACTTCTGGCGTATCCGGAAGGATGGCGGGATCTCGGGCCCGATGTAGCGGCGGCGAGGAGGACGGCGCGAATGAGCGTCACTACCCAGGACATCATCGAGCTCAACAAGTCTCTTCCGGTGAATCCGGAGGAGGTGAAGGCGAGCGCGGGCAAGCGCCGAACGCGCTCGCTGGCCGCCGAGGAGCTCCCCGACAAGGTGCACACCTGGCCGTATCTGGTGCGCAACGAGTTCATTTCCGGGATCATCCTGATGATCCTGCTGGTGGTGTGGTCGATCACGATCGACGCGCCGCTCGAGGAGATGGCCAACCCGACGAAGACGCCGAACCCGTCCAAGGCGCCCTGGTACTTCCTCGGGCTGCAGGAAATGCTGGTCTACTTCGACCCGTGGCTGGCGGGCGTGGTGATGCCCTCGCTCATCATCGTCGGGTTGATGACGATCCCCTACATCGACATCAACCCGAAGGGGAACGGCTACTACACGTTCAAGGAGCGGCCGTTCGCCATCCTGACGTTCAACTTCGGGTTCCTCATCCTGTGGCTCTTCCTCATCGTGGTGGGCGTCTTCCTGCGCGGCCCCGGCTGGAACTTCTTCGCGCCGTGGCTGTACTGGGATCCGCACAAGGTCGTGGCCCTGACGAACGTCGACCTGGGCTACATGGTCGAGGACAAGCTGGGCTTGCCGAAGACCTCGCTGATGGACTTCGTCATCGGCGCGGGGGCAATCGGCGCCTACTTCACACTGGCGGGGGCCTACTGGATGAGACGCCGGAAATCCGAGACGCTGCGCAAGCTCGGATTCATTCGCTACAACATCGTGGCGAGCCTGTTTCTCATGATGATGGGGCTGCCCGTGAAGATGCTGCTGCGCTGGACCCTGAACATCAAGTACGTCTGGGTCACGCCCTGGTTCAACATCTGACGTGACGACGTGACGCGCGGCGGCGGGCGGCTGCTCGGCGCGGCGGCGACAGCGGTGTATCTGGCGGCGGCAGTGGCGGCGGCGACGGTGCCGAAGGCGCCTTGGGTCGTGCGCGGGCGGGCCTGGCGGGCGGCGGCGTTGGGGGCGGCGCAAGCGCTGTTGGATGCCGCGCGCCTGGCACTGGCGTCGCCGCCGCGGGCCGAGGCGATGGCGGCGGCGCGGGCGGCGCTGGCGGAGGCGGCGGCGCGGATGGAGCGGCCGCCGCTGTTGGGGTGGCGCGACGAGGCCTGGTGGGACCTGCGCGGGGCGGAGAAGCGCGGCGACGCGGCGGGCGTGGCGGCGGCGGAGGCGCGCATCGCGGCGCTGGAGGGCGAGACGGCGCGCGCGCGGGCGCGCGTGGAGGCGTTGCGCGGCGAGGTGACGGCGGCGGAGGACCGGCTCATCGCACTGCGCGCGCTGCCGGTGGGTGTCGTCGAAGAGCGCGACGGAGAGCGCTGCCCGACGTGCCACCTGGGGATGGCGGAGGGGCGTGCCGCGCTGGTCGCGTCGCTGGCGTTGCCGGCGGGATGGGGCGTGCACCCGGGCGGCGGCGTGCCGGCGGGGCGCTGCAGCGGGTGCCACGGAGGTGAGGGGGGCGCGCTCGAAGCGCACGGTGGGCCGGCGGCGCCGTCGCTTCGGCCTCCGCTCCGGAGTCGCGCGGGCTCCGCGCCTTGACACCCTGCGTGCGCGCGGGTACGTTGAACTGTCATGCCGCACGTCATCCTCGAGGAGAAGTGCACCGGTTGCACGCTGTGCATCATGGCGTGCCCCGTCGATGCGATCTTCGGCGAGAAGAAGAAGATCCACGACATCTCGCCCGACATCTGCATCGATTGCGGCGCGTGTCACGCGGCCTGCGCGTTCGACGCCATCCTGAACCCCGAAGGGCAGATCTCACCGAAGCTCAAGCGCAACCAGAAGCCCAAAGCCATCGTCGACGAGCAGCACTGCACCGGATGCGAGAAGTGCTACGAGCGCTGCCCGTTCGACGCCTTGTACATGACCCAGGTGGCCGACGAGCAGAGCTTCTACGGCATCGTCAAGGTCATCGACAAGAAGTGTACCGGCTGCCGCGAGTGCGAGTGGGCGTGCCCGTACGACGCGATCTTCGTGTATCACATGGACGAGATCCCGGCGTGGCTGCGCGTGGCGGAGCCGACGCGCGAGCCGCGTGGCGCCAACGGCAGCATCGCCGCGGCGCCAGCGCCAGCGCCGGCGCCAGCCGCGCCGTCACTGTCCGGCGCCTGACCGCCGCGCCCGCGGCGCCGGCGCCCCGGGAGGAATCATGGCCACACCCTTCGAGCTTCGCGCCCACGCCCGCTACGCGCGCAAGGTGGACGTCCGCGTCACCGTCGACGGCCAGGAGCTACGCGGGCGCACGCGGGACATGAGCCTGGGCGGCATGCACGCCGAGCTGCCGGGGTTGGCGGCGGAGGTGAAGGCCGGGTCGGAGGTGCAGCTCGCCTTCCGCGTCCAGCCGCTGCGCGACGAGGTGCGCGTGCCGGCCACCGTACGCTGGGTGCAGCGCGATGCGGGCGGTGTCGTGGGCGTGGGGCTGCGCTTCGCCGGGCTCGGCCGCGTGCAGCAGTGGGGGCTCAACAAGTTCTTCACGCAGGAGCCGAGCTGACTTGGGGTCCCCGCCCGTCATCGACGGCCACGCACATCTACAGTCCGAGCTACCCGTCGAGGGCGCGGTGCGCGCGATGGACGAGGCGGGCGTGGCGCAGGCGCTGGTGATGGCGTGCCTGCGCGACCCGCTGCCGGCGGGCGCGCCGGCGGTGAAGCGCGTGCTGTCGGCGCTGCTGTCACGCGGCGACACGCTGCACCGATTGGGACGGTGGGCGTACGCGGGGCTGGTGGACGGGGCGCGGCGCGTGGTCGGGGAGACGCGCCTGGGCATCCGACAGGCCCCCGACAACGAGGCGGTGGCGAGGGCCGTGGCGCGCTATCCGTCGCGGCTGCGCGGGCTGTACTTCGTGAACCCGCTTGCCGAGCCCGACGCGCGGCGGCAGGTGAGCGAGCTGGAGCGCTACGTGGGCGAGCGCGGCTTCGTGGGGGCGAAGGCGCACGTCTGGTGGTACCGCTACCGACTGGTGCGCGGGTTGATGCCGGTGGCACGCTGGTGTGCGGCGCGGCGGCGGCCGCTGCTGGTGCACCTGGGCGGAACGCCGGAGTCGAGCGCAGTAGCGGGGCTGTGGGGAAAGCTGCCGCTGCTGCCTATCATCGTGGCGCACGGCGGCGTCCCGCTCTTCTCGCGCCTCTGGGAGCAGGCGCGGAGCGCCCCCAACGTGTACGTGGATTTGGCGGGGGCATACGTGACGCCGGCGCTGATGCGCGAGGCGGCGCGGGTGCTGGGGCCGGAGCGGCTCGTGTTCGGCAGCGACGCGCCGAGTGGCCTACGCCACGGGGGCGGACATGCCTACCGCCCGCTGCTGGCGGCAGTGCGCGCACTGCCGCTGCGGGCGGAGGCGATCGAGGGCATCCTCGGCGGCAACTTGGCGCGCGTGCTCGACGGCGTACGGCAGGCGGCCTGAGCGGAGCGTGCCGCGCGCGGCGTCGGCGTCGGTGTCGGGCGGCGGCGTCGTCGTCGTCGTCGTCGTCGTCGGCGGCGGCGGCGGCGGCGGCGGGCGTCCGCGTCGGCGTCGGGCGGCGGCGGCGGCGGCGGCGGAATGGGCGGGCATTAGGGCGTGAGGGACAGGCGCAGCTCATAGTCTCCGGCGGCGACGCCGTCGCCGTCGACGACGCAGTAGTAGACGCCGGGGAGGGCGGGGGAGACGGTGGCGGCACTGAAGCAACACGCGGGGAAATCGTCGTTGCAGGCGATCTCGGCGCCGGCGCCGGGCGCGCAAGCGGTTCGGGCGTACAGCAGCGTGTCGTAGCTCCCTGGCCCGGCCGAGACGGTGCGCGCCGCCAGCACGGAATAGGCCGACGTCAGGCGCACGGCGTAGACGGCCTCGGGGGCGCCGCCGCCGCCGCAAGTTCCGGCCATGAGGCTCGCGCCGGCGGTGACGCCGGTGAACGACGCCTCGGCGGGGGACGCCGCCAATACCGCGGCCGTGGCATCGAACGGCGCGCCGCCAGGGCAGGCGTCGTCGCCCTCGCTGTCGTCGCTACACGCCGCGCAGCCGAGGTCCGCGGGGAAGTCCGGCGCCGCGTCGCCGTCCTCGTCGGCGCCGTCGGCGCAGGCGGAAGGGACGGGCGAGTCCGTCTCGTCGGCGTCGCCGGGCGAGTCGCAGCCGCAGTCGAACGGATAGTCGACGATCAGATCGCCGTCGTCGTCGATGCCGTTCCAGCAGGCGGGGTCGGGGCCTTCGTTCGGATCGTCGGCCGACGTGCAGCCAAGGTCCAGCGGGAACGCTGCGTAGCCGTCGCCGTCGTCGTCGACGTCGTCGGCGCACGGGCCGGGGCGGCAGGCGAAGTCGCCGGCGCCCGGCACGGACTCGGCGCAGGCGTCGCCCGCCGGTCCGTTGCAAGAGAACACCGGGTCGCCTGGCACACAGGAGGCCTGAGGCGAGAGCACGCCGCTCGCCGCCACGATGTAAGGGCCGGCGCCGCCGGTCGCGCCGTCGACGAACACCCAGAGCCGCCCCGGCGGCGGGGCGTCCAGCACGAGCACGGCGGCCGGGCCGACGCCGTCGTCGGCGCAGCCGACCTCGGCGCCGCTGCCGCAAGCGCCGGCGCGCACGTAGGCCACGGTGTCGTAGAGCGACCCCTCGGTGGAGACGGTGAGGCTCCCGAGCGGCCCAGGCGGGTCCAGCCAGAAGACCGCTTCCGGCGACGAGCCCCCGCCGCAGCTGCCGGTGAAGGCGCTGCCGCCGCTCGTGAAGCCGGAGGCGGCGCCGCCGGCGGCGCCGAGGTCGGCCGGCTCGGCGCCGAACGGGCAGAGCTCGAACTCGTCGTCGTCGCCGGGCAACAGGCAGCCGGGGTCGGCGGGGAAGTCGGCGAACGCGTCGCCGTCGTCGTCGACGCCGTTCGCGCAGGCGGGCGGCGGAACAGGATCGACTTCGTCGGCGTCGGCGGGGCCGGCGCAGCCCGGATCGGCGAGGTCGGGGAGCGCGTCGCCGTCGTCGTCCAAGCCGTTGGAGCAGGGGCCCGCCACGCAGACGGGGCCGGCGCCGGCGTCTAGGCAGGCGGCGCCGGCGGGGCAATGGAAGACGGCGTCGCCCGGCACGCAGGTCGCGCCCGCGGCGAGCGTGGCGGAGACTTGCAGCACGAACGAGCCCGTCGACACCGAGAAGCGACCGTCGACGAAGACGAACCAGGGCCCGGGGACGGGGTTGGCGAGCACCAGACGCGCTTGCGCCGGCGTGACGCTGCAGCCGAGCTCCGTGAACGAGGCCTCGCAGACGGCGCGCACGTAGACGGCGGTATCGAGGCCGCTGCCGGCGGTGTCGAGCACCAGCTCGCTCACCGCGCCGGGCGGGTCGAGCCAGTAGACGACTTCGGCGCCGCCGCCGCCGCAGCTGGAGAGGCTCGCCGAGACGCCGAAGATGGAGCCGCTGGCCACGCCTCCGGCGGGAATCTGTAAGACCGGCGCGCCGCTGGGGCCGCAGGGTGGCGGGTTCCATTCGTCGTCGTCGTTCTGGTCGTCGCAGCCGGGGTCGCCGGGGTAGTCCGCCACCTCGTCGCCGTCGTTGTCGGCGCCGTCGTCGCAGGCGGGAGGCGTACCCTCGTTCGGGTCGTCAGGCGAGCGGCACTCGGGGTCGTACGGGAAATCGACGCGCCCGTCACCGTCGTCGTCGACGCCGTTTGTGCACGCCGGCGGGAGCGGTGCGTCCGTCTCGTCGTCGTCGGCGGCGGACGTGCAACCGGGATCGTCGGGGAAGTCGATGCGCCCGTCGCCGTCGTCGTCCAGCCCGTCGGCACAGGGCGGCGGGAACGTCGGGTCCGTTTCGTCCGCGTCTTCGGGCGTCAGGCACCCCGGGTCGTCCGGGAAGTCGGCGCGCCCGTCGCCGTCGTCGTCGCTGCCGTTCTGGCACTGCGGCGGTCCGCCCGCGTCGCGCGCCGCGTCCATCCCCGGCGCCGGTCCACACCCCGCCGCAGACGCTGCCGCATACGCGATCCCGATCGCGAACCATCCGCCTGCGGACCTCGACGTGCCCCGGCACCGCGTCATCGCCGGTTGATCCTACCAGGTTGCGCCGGGCTCCGTTCCGCGCTCGAATGCGCCCGCATGGCCGAGCGCGCGCGAAAGGCAACCGGGGGCCGGCGGGCCGCTGGCGGGGCCGCGCCGCTCGTGCCCGGCAGCGGCGATCGCTCGGCCGGCTACTTCCGCCGCACCGCCGAGCCCCTCAACGCCGCAACGATGGCGGCGCCCGTCTTCCTGACCTACCAGGTGGGCCTCTTGCTCACGGGCGGCGTCGGCTACAACGGCGTGGACTTCGTGACCGCGCTCATGGATCTCCTCGCCCGCCGCTCCGGCGTCGCCTACGGCGTCGTGCTCATGGTGCTGGTGGCGGGCTACGGCGTTCTGCTCTGGTGGCTGCGGCGGCGCGGCCGGTTTGACCCGGCCTACTTCGTGCCGGTGCTCTTTGAAAGCACCGTCTACGCCGCGCTGATGGGCTCGCTCATCGTCTTCGTCGTGCACCGCGTCCTGCACCTGGCTGCCGTATCTGCCGCCGCCCCGCCTCGCGGCCTCGCCGCCGCCGTGGTCGTGTCCGCCGGCGCCGGCTTCTACGAGGAGCTGGTCTTCCGCGCGGGAATCTTGGGCGGCGGCGCCGCGCTGCTGCGTCTCGCCGGCGTGCGGCGCCCCGCCGCGGCCGCGGTCGCGCTGGCCGTCTCGGCGGTGCTCTTCAGCCTCGCGCACCACTTCGTCATCGGCAGCGAGCCCTTCGCCCTGGACCGCGCGGTTTATCGCGCGCTCACCGGCGCGGTCTTCGGCGGCATCTTCTTGGCGCGTGGCTTCGCCGTCGGCGCCTACACGCACGCGCTCTACGACCTTTTCGTGCTGCTGCTGGGCGGCGGCGGAGCAGGCTGATCGTGGCGCGCGTCAGCGCGGCATCAGGTCGGTGATGGCCGCCGGCAGATCCTTCTCGAGGCACTTGTTTCCGCCGCGCTTGGGGTCGTAACCCTTCTTCTCGAGCTCCTGCAGCGCCGGCAGCGCGCGCACGTCACCCATCTTCTTCAGCTTGGTCACGTACGCCTGGATCTCCGCGCAGATCTCCTGATCGCGCATCTCGTCGATCACCATCGGCAGAACGTCCACCTCGGCGCATGTCGCGGACGAGCCCGGAGGCGCCGCGTCCTTGAAGCAGCCGCCCAGGACCTCCAGCGTGCGGCGCGCGTTGAGGCGCACCGTGATCAGCCGGTTCAGCTCGCGCACCTTGTCCGGCTTGAGCCGCTTCTTCGCCGCGGCGGTGGTCTTGGCCTTGCCGCGCAGCTTCAGGATCGCCTCGTGTGACGAGGTCACGGCGTCGCGCACGCGCGCCAGCGCCGCTACACCGATGGTCTTCTCCAGGAGCGTCTTGGTCGCCTTCAGGTCCCTGGCCCCCTTCGGGTCCTCCCCGTCGTCGTCGAGGTGCGCGATGCCGGCAGCGAGCAGCGCGGGGTCGTCGCGCATCTTCGGGTCGCGCTTTACCGCCTCCCCGTAGGCCGCCACCGCCTCGGGCCAGTGCCCGAGGCGTGCCTGTACGTCGCCGATGGCGCGATGCAGAGACGGGTCGTCGGGATGGTCGACCAGCCCCGCCTTCAGCACCAGTAGCGCGTCGGCGTTCTTGCCTTCCGCGGAGAGCTTCTGCGCCTTCAAGAGCGGGCTTGACCCCAGCGTGACGATCGTCCCGGTGCCGGTGGTGCGCCCGTCGGCGGCGGTGCCGGTGCCGCCGTCGAGCACCGGCGAGGCGACGGCGCCGAGGTTCACGCCGACGAGCACCGCCGCGGTCACCGCGGTGAGCACCATGGCCAGGCCAAGCGCCAGCGACGCCACCGCCTCGGGGCGCTGCCAGCCGCCGTTGCGCAGGGACGCCCAAAAGGCCTTGGTGGTCAGCCGCCCCAGCGTTCCGCCCATCACGCGACCGGCGTCGCGCGCCGTCTCGATGGCGCGCGCCGTACGCGTGACCGACTCGCCGGTGGCCAGCCCCGCCCGGCCGGGCGCGATGCTGACGATGGAGCCGGACGGGCTGCGCTGCACGGCCAGCGACGGCGAGGCGTCGGCGGCGGCTATCGCGTCGTCCAGCGCGCGCGAATAGGTCAGCGCGTCGGGCCAGCGGTCGTCGGCCTTTTTCGCGAGCCCCTTGAGGACGACCTCCTCCACGCCCGGGGGGATGTCGGACGCGAGCCGCTTCATCGGCTCGGGGTCGGCCGTCAGGTGCATCGCGATGATGTCGAGCTTGCTCTCGGCGCGGAACGGACGGACGCCGGTCAGCATCTCGTACATGATGACCGACATGCTGTAGAGGTCGGCGCGGTGGTCGGCGTGCTGCCCGAGGCCCTGCTCCGGCGAAAGGTACTCCGGCGTGCCGAACACCATGCCGGTGCGCGTGAGGGTCTCCTTGTCGTCTTCGTCGTGCAGGATCTTGGCGATGCCGAAGTCGAGGATCTTGGCGAACTCGGGGTCGTCGGGACGGTCGACGAGGATGACGTTGTCGGGCTTGAGGTCGCGGTGCACGATGCCCACGCGGTGGGCCGCCTCCAGCGCGCCCAGCATCTGGCGGCCGATGCGCAGCGCGCGGCGCGGCGCGAAGCGCTTGTCGTCGTGCAGCACGCGCGCCAGCGTCGGCCCTTCGAGGTACTCCAGCACCAGGAAGAGGATGCCTTCTTCGGTCTCGCCGAAGTCGGTCGCCGCGACCAGGTTCGGATGGTCGAGCTTCGACATCGAGCGTGCTTCGCGCTCGAATCGCTTGACTGCCTGCGGCACGCGCGCCATGTCGCCGTGCAGGAGCTTCACGGCGACCGTCTTGCCCATCAGCACGTGCTCGGCGCGGTAGACGCTCCCCATGCCGCCGTGTCCGATACGCGCGTCGAGCCGGTAGCGGCCGACGATCGTTCGACCGAGGAAGGGATCCTGCTCGACCGGCACGACCGGGGTCCCGTCGACCGGACAGAACCGTAGCGCGTCGTCGAGCTGGACTCCGCAGCGCGGGCACTGCCGAGGCACGCCGCGAGTCTAGCACGCCGGCCCGGTCGTTCGGGCGCGTGGCCCGGGCCGCGGCGGCGGCCGGCACGCGGCGCGCGGGGACGCAGTCCGTTGCGCGCAACGCGTTTCCGGCGCAACGCTTGCGCCGCCTGGGCGCGGTCCGCTGGGAGGGATCCGGCACGGCGGTTGCTCCTGCTGCGGAGGGAGGGACCAGGCGAAGGGCCGCGACCTTCGAGAGATCAAGAACCGCGAGCCGTCTTTAGGTCCGGCCCGACGAAGCGGCGTCCTGCGCCTGGACATGGAAAGGATGGCGCCATGAGACACGACCCCATTTCACGCTGGATGACCCACACGCCACATACGATCGGCGCGACCCAGCCGCTCGAGGTAGCGAGCCGCCTGATGCACGAGCACCACATCCGGCACCTGCCGGTTCTGGATCGAGGCACACTGGTCGGTATCGTCACCGAGCGCGATCTGACGTTCGTCGAGACGCTCAAGGGCGTCGATCCCGAGGTGACGACGGTGGCGGAGGCGATGTCGCCCAATCCGTACCGCGTCGCACCCGACGCGCCGCTGGGGCGGGTGGTCCGCGAGATGGCGGTGCACAAGTACGGCGCGGCGCTCGTGGTGGACGGCGGGCAGGTCGCGGGCGTCTTCACCACCATCGACGCTCTTCGCGTGCTGGCGCAACTCTTCGCCGAGGGGCGGGGGCGCCCGTCCCGCCGCCCCCGCCTTCCCGGCCGTCCAGACTGATCCTACGACGCCCTTCAGCGTGCCTCGACCTAACCGAGCGCCTCTTCGTGGCGGGCGCGAGGGTGGGCCTTGATCGTGGTCGCATGCGTCTCGCGGGCGCCGGCCGCCGCCGCCAGGGCGCGTCGCGCCGCCGCGGCGGCGATCAGCACAGGATCGTACACGGGCGCGAAGGGCGGCGCGTAGGAGAGGTCCAGGGCCTCGACCTCGGTGACGTCCATGCCCGCTTGCAGGGCGGTCGCGAGCACGTCGATGCGCTTGGCCACGCCTTCCGGACCGGCCATCTGCCCGCCGAGCAGGCGTCCGCTGCCACGCTCGGCAAAGAGCACGGTGGTGATGGGTCCTCCGCCGGGGTAGGCGTGGCCACGGCTCGACTGGGTGGAGACCGCGGCGACGGCGTCCAGTCCGTCGCGCTCGATTTCGACGTGCCCCAAGCCCGTGCGCGCCACCTCCAGGCCGAAGACCTTGAACGCGGCGGTGCCGACGATGCCGCCGAAGGTGGCGTATCCACCCGCGGCGTTGGCGCCGGCCACGCGGCCCTGCTTGTTGGCGGTCGTTCCGAGCGGCACCCAGGCGTTGTGCCCGAGGACGCGGTGGGGCGCCTCGGCGCAGTCCCCGGCGGCGAACACGTCGGGCGCGCTCGTGCGGCACGCGCCGTCAACCGCGATGGCGCCGCTGGGGCCCAGCGCGATGCCGGCGCCGCGCGCCAGGCTGACGTTGGGCCGCACGCCGACCGCGATCACGATCGTGTCAGCGGGAAACAGGCCGCGATCCGTCTGAACGACGAGGCGCGCGCCGGCTGGTGGCTCGTCTCCGGGCACGATGGCCGCGACTTCGACGCCCGTGGCCACTGTGACGCCGGCGCGCTCGAGCTCGGCGTGCACGCGCGCCGCCACTTCGGGCTCGAAGCCGGGTAGGACTTCTGGAAACTTCTCCAGCAGGGCGACGGCGAGCCCGCGCGCACGCAGTGCCTCGGCGGTCTCGAGCCCCACGTATCCGCCGCCCACGACGACGGCGCAGCGCGGCTTCTCGGCGGCGAGCCAGCGCTTGAGTGCCTCGCCGTCGGACAGCTCGCGCAGCGCGAACACGCCAGCGCGATCGATACCGCGGAGCGGCGGCCGTACCGGCGCTGCGCCCGTGGCGAGCACCAGGCTGTCGTAGGGCAGTGCGCGCTCGATGCCGGTCGCGAGATCACGCACCTTCAGGATCTTGCGCGCTGGGTCCAGGGCCAGCGCCTCGACGCGCGTGCGAACGTCGATCCCGCGCTCATGGCGCGCGCGCTCGGCGTCGAGCACCACGAGGTCTTCCATCGAGCGCGCCGGGTCGGCCAGATTGTACGGCATGCCACACGCGGCGTAGGAGACGTGGGTTCCTCGCTCGATCACCACCACGTCGGCGTCCGGGCGAGTGCGTCGCGCCTGGCTGGCGGCGGCCATGCCGGCCGCCACGCCCCCTACGATCACCACTCTTGGTCGCGCCGTCATGGTCCTCCCGGCGGCCGTCGTCGGCCGCACGCGAGGACTGGAGCAACCCCCGTGCCGCGGCCGCGGGCCGACCCCCTGCGGGGCTGGGACAGTCCGGCCGCGCCGGTACGGGCGCAGGCCTTGCGGGCGCGATGAGCGGCGGCGGCAACCGTTGCGGCGCCGCGGCAAGACGTCCCTGCGGGAGGCGTTGTCGCTGTCGATGCAACGCGATAGGGGCGGAGGAGGGCCGAACGCGCCCTTGCGCGCGCCATGATCACTGCGGCACGTGCAGGCGGTGGCCAAACGCCTGCGCGGCGCCGGCCGGGCGTGTCAGAACTCGTACGTGAAATGAAGGACGGCGGTGTGCGCGGCGCCGTCCTCGCCGGAGGTGCGCCCGCAGGGGCGGCGCTCGCCCTCGACGTTGCACTCGGGGCCGTCCGCGGAGGCGGGCGTGGCGAGGAACAACTCCGCCTTGTACTCGAGGCCGATGCGCGCGCCCTCGGCGAGCGAGACGCCCAGACCGACGCCGAGCGCGTGAAGCTCGCCGGCGCCGTCGAGCAGCGTGCCGCGGTCGGAGAGCACGCCGCGGCGGTCGACCACGACGTCATAGCGGACCCAGCCGCTGAGGCGCATCGACAGCACGTAGCGGGCGCCGAGCTCGGCGCCGAACACGTCGTTGCGGCCCTGGTGCGCCTCCACGTTGAGCTGGCCGTCGTTGATCTGTAGGTAAGCGACCTGCCCGCCGACGAAGAGGTTGCCGATGCGGAAGTCGAAGGCGAGCGTTCCCACGAGTGTGGCGTCGAGGTAGTTGCGCGTGGGGTCCACGCTGGTGGGCTGCTCGCTGCCGGCCAGCACGCCGAGGTTGACCTTCCAGGAGCGCAGGTGGGCCGCGCCGTGCCGCGGCGAGCCGACTTCGACCGAGCCGCCGAAGGTCTTGCCGAGGTTCTTCACGTCGACGTTGTCGCCGATGCCGTTGACCATGAAAGCGGCGACGTCCAGCCAGTCGGTGAACGGGTAGCCGACGCGCAAGCCGCTGAGGAGACCCGGCTGCATGAGCGTGAAGACGTTTGAGTGCGTGAAGCCCCAGAGCGCGGCGCGGTCGACCGACTCCCAGCCGAGCTCGTCGCTCCAGCGGCCGAGGCGGATGGGCAGGCTGCGCAGGACGGGCACGCGCACCTCGCCGTACGCTTGCTCCAGCGAGAGGCGGAAGTCCGAGCCGCCGCCCGAGTCGAGGCTGGCGAGCACATCCAGGTCCGCGCGCAGCACGGCGAAGGTGCCGAACGTCGCCTCGACGTCCATCTCCAGCCCGTCGGCCATGAGGCTGAAGTCGTCGTTGGCGTCGACCACGTCGCCGGCGGCGACGACGTCGGAAGCATTTCGATAGTAGATGGCGGTGACGAGGTTTCCGAAGAAGCGGAAGCCGCCCAGTCCGCCGAGCACGAAGCGCCCCTCGTCGTCCGCCACCCGCAGCTCGAGCTCGGTGAGGCGATGCTCGGCCACCGCGGCGGCCTCGTCGGCGCTAGAGGCGGCAGGCCCCGCGGCGGCGACGGCCACGGCGGGAACGCTCTCGGCGCCGGACTTGAGCGCCGCCACTTCCGCGGTCAGCTCGTCGATGCGCTTGCCGGCGGCGGCGGCGGTGGTCGTGAGCTCGACGCGCAGCGCTTCCTCGTCGGCGAGCTTGGCGGTGGCGGCGGCGAG
>DASYRF010000469.1:0-11015 GCA_036004705.1 Myxococcota bacterium | reverse complement strand
GGGTGGTCGGGGATCTTTGTGTAGAGGCGGAAGACGCGGCTTGGCCGCGCCGCCGACGGGGCGCGGGGGCATCGGAGCACGGCGTCCGCGCCGCGCGCACGGGCCCCCGCAGTAATAAGGAGAGAGATGATGGCGGAAGCGTTCATTGTCGAAGCGGTGCGGACGGCGGTCGGGCGGAAGAAGGGCGCGCTGCGTGAGGTGCGGCCCGACGACCTGGCGGCGCTGACCTTGCAGGAGCTGGTGAAGCGCGCCGGCGTGGACCCCGCCAACGTCGACGACGTGGTCATGGGCTGCGTCAGCCAGGTCGGCGAGCAGGGCTTCAACATCGCCCGCGTCGCCGCGCTGGCCGCCGGCTGGCCCGACACCGTCACCGGCACCAGCGTCAACCGCCAGTGCGGCTCGTCGCAGCAGGCCATCAACTTCGCCGCGCAGGCCGTCCTCTCCGGCGCGATGGACCTCGTCGTCGGCGCCGGCGTGGAGAGCATGACGCGCATCCCCATGGGCAGCGACGCCGTCAGCGGCATGGGCGGACAGCCCTGGATGGGCGCGCCGTCGCTCTACTCGAAGCGCTACGAGTTCGTGATGCAGCACATGAGCGCCGAGATGGTGGCGGAGAAGTACGGCATCACGCGCGCGCAGTGCGAGGACATCGCCCTGCGCAGCCACCAGAACGCCGCCACCGCGCGGGAGAAGGGGTGGTTCGCGCGCGAGATCTTCGCCGTGGACGGCCTCGACAAGGAGGGCAACGCGCTGAAGTTCGCCGCCGACGAGGGCATCCGTCCCGACACGTCGCTGGAGAAGCTCGCGCAGCTGCAGCCCGTGACCAAGCCCGACGGCGTCGTCACCGCCGGCACCTCCAGCCAGATCTCGGACGGCGCGGCCGCCGTGCTCGTCGCCTCCGCCGACGCCGTGAAGCGTTACGGCTTCAAGCCGCGCGCGCGCATCGTCTCGATGGCCGTCGCCGGCGTCGACCCCCTGATCATGCTCACCGGCCCCATGCCCGCCACGCAGAAAGCCCTCGCGCGCGCCGGCCTGAAGCCCGACGACGTTTCGCTCTACGAGGTGAACGAGGCGTTCGCCTCGGTGGTCGGCGCCTTCCAGAAGGAGCTCGCCGTCCCCTCCGACCGCGTCAACGTGAACGGCGGCGCCTGCGCCCTCGGCCACCCCCTCGGCGCCAGCGGCGCGCGCCTCATCACGACGCTCCTGCACGAGATGGAGCGCCGCGACGTCCGCTACGGCGTGAGCACGATGTGCATCGGCTTCGGCCAAGGCATCGCCACGCTCCTCGACCGCAAGCTGTCCTAGAGAGCAGCTCGCTTACGCGAACCGCATCGATGCTCCGCGCGCGCAGCCCTGCCACGCGCGGCGAGATGTTGAGGTCCGCAAGACCGCGCGCCGATGAGCGATTCGGAGCGCGCGGGATCCTCGAGAACCTCGCATGGTTCACGCGCCGATATCCGACGCCGGCCGCGCGGCTCGCCTACGTGCGACGCGCCTACGCGCGCTGGGCCAGGTGACGCGCGCAGCAGGACGTGGCAACGTCCAATGGCTTCGTCGAGCGGTGCTCGATGCCCGCGGCGCGCGTCGCGGAGACGTGCTCCTCCTGTGAATAGCCCGTGAGAGCGATGAGCTTCGTGTTGCGCAGGGTCGGGCTCTCGTGCACGCGATACCAACCCTGCATCGTGCGTCAACGGAGGACTAGGCGTGAACCCTTGTGCGGCGACGCGCGGCCCAGGCGTGGCAGGGATGGAAGAACGAGCACGCGTCGGGGGTGCGCCACTCGAGCACGTGCTCTCGCGCGCGGGGGCGCGGCGCCCGGCCGAACAGCGTCGCGCTGAAGAAGGTCGACTTCATCTCGTACCAGCAGCGGTCCTCGCGGGCGTGGAAGACTTGTACGGCTTCGCCGATGATGGCATCGAGGCGTGCCTCGCGGCCGAGCTCCTCGCGGATCTCGCGCAGCACGGTCCGGGCCGGCGTTTCGCCGGGCAGAGCGCCGCCGCCGGGAAGCCAGTGCACAGGGCGCCCGGCGCCCGCGGGGCGCACGGTGGCGACGCGCCCGACGTCGTCGCGAATGACGGCGTACGCGGCGCGGCGCGGCCGGCAGCGCACGCCGGGCGGCGCGGCGCCGAAGACGGGCTGCGCTGCGGGCGACAGGACCACTTCGGCCGGGAACCAGATCGCAGCGGTCGAGTCGCCGAGCGCGGCGGCGGTGCCCTCCGCGTAGCGCATTCCCACCCAGGCGCACACGAGCGCGTCGAGGGCGTCCTCGTAGCGCTTCAGCGTGACGAAGTGGCGCGTGAAGGGTGACGCGGGCAGGGGCAGCGCGAGCGGGCCGAGCCCCTCGACGAGCGCGGCACGGATCTGCCGCATCTCGCGCAGGACGGCGGCGGCGCGCTCGGAAGGCGTGCGGTCGGGCCACGCCTGTCGCGCGCGCCCGACCTTGTACGGGAGGCGCCGCCAGCGCCGGAGCAGCGCCAGTAGCGCGGCGTGCGGGTACACCTCCAACAGACCGCGCCGCGGTCGCGCAGGAGGCGCGGCGGTCACCAGCGGGTAGCCGCGCGCGGCGAAGTCTGCGGTCAGCCGCGCCCCCAGCGCCCCGGGTCGCAGCGCGCTCGGGCTGTGCGTCGCGCACCAGCGCGAACCGAACGCGCGCGAGGCAGCGTCGTCGGCGGCGCGGCGCCGCCGGATCGGCAGGAGCGCTACGGGCATGTCTACGGCGACCACGTCGACCGCGGCGCCGGCGCATTGACGCGCCGCCGCGAGAAGCGCGCGCGCCTCGGGCGGAGCGCCGGCGCGCGGGGCGGCCCGCCAGTCCACCGGCGCGCCTCCGGCGAGCGCAAGGAACGCGGGGTAGCTCGGCGCCACGCCGGCGCAGCGCCATCCACGGGTGGTGGACGCGACCACCGCGACCCCGCTCGGCTGGCCGGCCGTCCAGGCGGCGTCTATTCCGAGGACGACCGTCATGGGCGAAGCCGGCGGAGCCGGCGACCTGCCGAGCCTACACCACCAGACCCCGGTTCGGCTCGCTCTCGAGGTTGCCCTCGACGCCTGTGCGAACGAAGCTTGGTCCGATCCGGCGCTGTGGGCGACGCTGTCGGCGAGACTTCGCGCTCGCCAAGTGCAGCGCCGGCGCGCGCGCGGCAGACCGCGCGGCGACGGTCAGCGGCACTCGGCGGGGGAAAGCGCCCCGGTCCCCAGGCGTCCCGACAACGCTCGGCGTCGCCGTCGCCTCTCGTGGTCGCCCCTGCCTTGCGGCGCGTGAGGAGTCTCGCGGCCTTGCGCACGGCACGGGCGATGCACTTTGCCCGCATCGGTAAGGAAACGCCCATGCCCAGCCAGCCCGATTTCAGCAGGAAGCGCCGAACCGCCCGTGCCGTCCTCGGCGGCGTTGCGCGCGTCTCGCTCGCGCCGGACGCCGCCCGCTACGTGCACCGGAACGCGCGGCGCGCGGCGGCGTGGCTCCTCGCCCTCGCGACCGCCGGTAGCATCGCGGTCGGAAGACCCACCGACGCGAACGCCCTCTACAGTTTCCCCGATTTCCCCGACGTTTGTATCGACGCGAGGGCGGCTGTCGGGGTGCCCCTCGCGGCACTGGCCATCAGCGGCTCGACCGTCGCCATGGTGGGAGCGGCGGTGTCGGTACACACCAGCTGGGGCGCGGCCGCCGTGCTCGTCGGCATGCCCGCTGTCGTGGCCGGCACCATCGCCGCCGCGGCGGGCTTCAGTCCGGGCCCGCCCTGCGGGGCCGGGCCGCTCCCCGCGCTGGGCTACGTGGGCGTGGTCGGCGCCGTGCTCGGCGGGGCGTCAGTCGTGCTCGGCACCTGGCGCCTCACGAAGCCCGACGGCGTCCGGCTCTTCGCGCTCGGGGTCGCCCCCGTTCCGCGTGGAATGGTCGCCTATCTGTCGATTCCGTTCTGAGCCGAGCGGCGGTCACGGACGCGCGCCCGTGCTCGTCACGACACCAGGGTCCGCCCGTCTTCGTGTATCGCAACGGCCGAGCACGGCGTTGCCGCGCCCGCTCTCCTTGACAGGCGTTTGCCGCACTCGATAGGACGGTGGTCGGGGTTGTTCACGCCCGCACGCACATGGGTGGCGCTCGTACGACGGGAGTGGTCGCGAACCATGGTGCGGGGAAGCCCCACCGTGTCGCTGCGGGTGCGGCCGCGGGGAGCGCGCGATCGCCGCAGCGGTCGCTCGCCGGCGAGACCCGGCCCGGCCCAAGGCCCGGTGACGATGGCACGGTGGAGCCGCCCGCGTTTGCGCGGACGGCGGCGGGGAACGGATTCGATCTAGGGTCGATTCGCCTCTTGGCGGGGCGGAACGCGGCCAGCGACGGTGGCGCGCGCGCCGCCCGGAGCGAGGGCGCCGCCGTACGACGGCAGCCTCGCCTGACCATCGGAAGCCCCGACGACGCGCACGAGCGGGAAGCCGACCGCATCGCCGACGCGGTGATGGGTGCACGTGAGCCTCGACCGATCGCTCCCGCCATTGGCCACGCGCCGACGATCGACGTCCAGCGTGCCTGCGCAGGCAGTACTGGCTGTGGCGGCTGCGGCAAGTGCGCCGAGGACGACGAGAGGCTGGCCGGCACCGTGCGCACGAAGGAGGCGCCGGGACGCGTCCCGGCCGTGTCGCCGGGGATTGCCGCGCAGATCGCCGATCTCCCGGGCGGCGAGCCGCTCCCTCCGCCCGTGAGGAGCTTTTTCGAGCCGCGCTTCGGCTTCGACTTCAGCGCGGTGCGGGTTCACGCCGATGGTCGAGCAAACGCGACGGCCCGCGCAATCGGCGCGCTGGCTTTCACGACCGGCAGTCACGTCGTCTTCGCACGGGGGGAGTACACGCCCGAGACCCCGCCAGGCAAGCGCCTGCTCGCCCACGAGCTCGCGCACGTGGTGCAACAGCGCGCGAGCTCCCTGGCGAGCGCGACGCTGCAGCGCGCGCCCGCCGCCGCCGCCGGCCCCGCCCCCGTTGAAGCCGCCGCCGAGCCCGCCGCCGCCGGCGCCGCTGCCGCCGCCGCCGCCGAGCCGGCCGCCGCCGCGGCAACGCCCGCGCTGATCGTCGACGACGACGCCGGTGCGCTCGCCCCCGGGCAGATGCGCAAGACCGAGTTCATGGACGAGCTGCACGCGGCCGTCTGCGACACCGCGCGCGACGCGTTGCGCGGGACAGCGTGGTCCGCCGCCGGATGCCCTTGGATGGACCGCTGGTTCAGCCATTTCCGCGCGCAGAGCGCCGCGCACAACGAACGCGCGTTGCGGCGCTACGCCCCGCAGGCGGCCGCGGCCAACACGGCACGCGACTACATCCCGGCCGTTTCCGCGCGCGTGCGGGCAGGCATCGAGCGCTGGTCGACCACGGGGGAGATGCCGGACCTGCCCGAAGGAATCTCGGCCGCCGATCTCACCGGAGGCGGACTGGCCGGCGCCGCCGCCGGCCTGATGTCGGGCATTGCCGGCGCGGTGGGTCGCGTGGTCCGCGGCATCGGCAGCTTCTTCACGGGACTGTTCTCCAAGAGCCGCACGTCCTCTCCGCGCGCCGCCGCTGACCCGGTGCGGGTGGGCCAGCGCCTCGGCAGCGGCGCCTCGCTGCCGGCGGACGCGCGCGCGCGCATGGAGTCGGCGTTCGGGCAGAACTTCGCTGCGGTGAGGGTCCATGACGACGCCGGGGCGGCCTCGCTGTCCGACGAGCTCGGCTCGCGTGCCTTCTCGGTGGGCGAGCACGTGGCGTTCGGCGCCGGCGAATTCCGGCCCGGCAGCGTCGTGGGGGACGCCCTGCTGGCGCACGAGCTGGCCCACGTCGTCCAGCAACGCGGCGCGACGCCGCCCTCAGCGCCGCTCCCCAAAGGCGCGCCGTCGAACGAAGCCCTCGAGCACGACGCTGACGATGCCGCGGTGGGCGCGGTGATGTCCCTGTGGAGTGGCGCGCGCGGAGCGACAATCCCGCGCGAGAGCATGCCGCGCCTGCGCGCCGGGCTAAGACTCTCCCGCTGCGGCCCCAGCGCCCACGTCGCTACCGACGTCGAGCTTCGCCGCTACCTCACGAGCGTCCAGCGCAGCCGGGCCATCCAGCGCGGCTCGCAAGGACACCAGAACGCGCGCCAGCTCGTCGAGCTTTGGCGCCGCGAGCCCGGCACCTGGCCGCTCAGCGTCGGCGAGCGAAAGATCCTCGTGCTCGAGCTGATGGACGGCGGATCCAACGACGACGACCAGCGCGCCATCCTGACGATCCTGCGCCAAAGCACCGTGCCCGACATGATCGAGATCCTCCGGGAGGCTGGCCCGGCGGACCTGGAGGGCCGCTTCGGAGGGGACCAGCTTCTCGCCTTGCGGGAGCTCTACCGTGCCCGCGCGCAAGAGAGCCTGGCCCTCCCCGCGGCGGTCGGCGGCGGCAGCCTCGCGTTCCCCGACAACTACCTGGGCGTTCCGCGCTGCGACCTCGGGCGGCAGGCCCAGATACTGTTCGCCTACGAGCGGGGCCAGAGAATCGTGGCGAACGCGGTGCGGCAGCTTGACGCCTTCGTCTTACGGGCGAGGACTAATCGCGCCCTCCTGCGCGACGGCAACGAACCGATCGTGCGCGCCATGCGCGCGACCATGGGGTTTCCGGAGCGGCCGAACGACGCGATCATCAGGGACGTCGGGCAGCTTCTGGACGCGCTCATGTCGGTCAGCGGAGCACTCGGCGGGCCCGGCTACGCACACCTCTGCCCGACGCCCGGTACCGCGCGTTACGACCAGCTCTGCCCCAGCACCCGCGCCGGGAATGCGATTGCCAGCTGGAACAGGCGCGCGACCGCCATGACGTTCTGCCCGTCGTTCTTCTCGCGGTCCACGGCGTCGCAGACCTGGACGGTGATCCACGAAGTGACCCACGCCAGTGTCCACGACGCCCGCACCGAAGCCGACGAGCGTTACTGCTTCGCCACTACGTGGCCAATGGAGTGGGGCCAGTCGCTATTCAACGCAGATTCCTACACCGCTTTCGCCGAGTTCCTCGACAGCGGAATCAACTGCGATCGCAGCCGTTGGTAACGACCACAGCGCCGTGACGCGGCCCGACCCGCCGGCCGGCCGCGCGAGGGGCTCCAGGGACCATGGTCAGCCGCTACGCAGAGCGGGTCACGGCGGAGTGGTCCAGCCACTGCGGGCGACATCTCGACTTCGCGTGAAGCGGGCGGGCCGGCGCCGGAGCGGTGGCAACCGCCGTTGTGGAGACATCGCCGGGTCGGAAGCTGCGCGGGGCTCGCCACGCCGGGCGAGCGTTACGACGGCGGGAAGTCGGTCGGCGCGCCTGTCTCCGTCGCAAGTGCCCGGATCCGGGCCGGCACGGCACCAATGCGATGGCCGGGCATTCCTGCAGGACCCACACACGACCCGATCACGTTCCCGGGCAACGGCGCGCGACCCACGACGGGGTGGGTCTGTGCGCGCGGCGTCGGGCGAAGGTCCACGCGCGCGTGGGTGCGCCGCCGAGGCCTCGCGCGACGCGCCACGCACACGTGGGACCGGCGGCGGGGCAACGGGGCGAGCGTCACGACGAGTGGACGCGTGGCGCGACGCGACGGCGCCTGTGTCACGCGGGCGGTGGCGGCGCGTCGTGCGGGCGGGACGCGATCCAAACGCGCGTGGGCGCGCAATCGACCTGTGCCTTGGCGTTCCATACCGGCGTGGGGGGCGGCTTGTGGCGACGGCATGCGGTCCACACCGGCGTGGGAGGCGTGCCGACGGGCGCGGGCCAACCCCGCGACGTTGTGGGCGAAGCGGCGTCGCAAACGAACGACTGGCACACCGCGTTGGGCCGCCCGCCGTCGGGTCGCGTCGCGTTCAACGCCCGTGTGGGCGGCGCGCGGACCGGAGCGCTCGCGGTCCACACCGGCGCGGAAGCGCAGCGGACCGGACGGTAAGGTGTTCACACCGAGTTGGCGCGTGAGGCGTTGCCGCGCGGCGGCCTCCACTCCGTCGTGGTCGCCTGAAAAATGCCCAGGCTTCGCACCCACCCGCGTGTGGGTCCTGCAGAAACGCTGGAAAAGGCGATCACCCCGTGCGCGAACGGCGTCCCGCCGACTTACGGCGCGATCGGGCGCGCCGTGGAGGCGGGAGCCTTGGCCCTCAGCGCCCACGTGCGCGCGATGGGGACGGGCGGGCCGTTGTGCTCGCCGAACCGCGCGTCGGTGAGGTGGCGCGCGACGCAGGCGCTCAGCGCACTGCGCTTCGGGGGCGGCAGCAGCGTGGGTCGCTTCACCAGGCCCTCTGCGTCGATCTAGAAGCGGACCTTGACGCTCAGCGGCGCACGCCCGCCGACTCCGCCAGCTCCGCTTCCAGCGCCGCCAACACCTTCGCGACGTGATCTCGATCGAGCGGCCCGGGGCGCGGGCACGCGGTGGGCGCCGCGGCGGTGGCGGGTGCCGCGGTCGGCGCCGCGGGGGTCGGCGCGCCGGTCGCGACGGCGGCCGCCGTGGGCACGCCGGGCGCCGCCGAGAACGCCGAGCCGGCGGGCCCCGCAGGCGTGGCCGAGGCGAGCGGCGCGACCGAGCCGCCGCCCACCGGCGTGCCGCCGCCCGGCAGGACGAACGAGGCGACGATCACCACGGCCAGGACGGCGAATCCGGCGGCCGCGGCGATTTTCCACCGCGCGACGGGGCCGCGCCGCACCGCCGCGGAAGCCGTCGCCGCGACCTGGTGCCGGGCCACGACGGAGAACGGCGTCGGGGCGTCCGCCAGAGCCCGGAGAGCGCCCTGCTTCGAGACCAGAACGGCCGGTGTCTTCACGGACGGCTCGAAGCTTGGTCTGACCGCGGTACTCCCGTCCGCGGCGCCGTTGGGCGGTCCGGGAGCGACCAGAGGTGTGGGCCCGTTCGACGGCACGCCTTCTGGCGCGACCCGGGGTTGGGCATGATCCGATCTCGTGGACAGGTTGTCGGTGTTCTTTCCTGATCCGAATCGATCGATCGCTCCGTCGTCTCCGGATCCGGCGAGGGGGGGCCGGGGGGGAGACTGATAACGTGTTAGCAGGCTGTGGACGCCTGTGGAGACTGGGCACAGGCTGTTCATGCCGCCCTCCGGGGTCGGCCGGCGCCGGGTGGCGGCGCTCGAACTCGGCCGGCGAGAGGACGCGAGCGCCCGACCGCGGCCTGGGGCTACTCGACCCAGGGCGGCGCACGGCGGCGGGTGGTCGGAAATCGTCCACTGGTGGGCGAAAATCGATCACTCGCCGGTGGGCGCACGTGGCATTTCGGGCACTTGGGGTTGGCACGAGACCTGCCAATACGCCGCGCGTGTCGGCTCCTCGTCAAGTGTTGCCCGGAACGACGTACCTCGTCACGCGCCGGTGCTCGCAGCGCCAGTTCCTGCTGCTCCCGACCGAGCGCACGAACGGCATCGTGCGCTACTGCCTCGCCCGCGCCGCCGAGCGGTCCGCGGTCCAGGTCCACGCCTTCTGCGTGATGTCTAACCACTACCACCTGGTCCTGAGCGACCCCGGCACGGCGCTGCCGGAGTTCATGCGCTACCTCAACGAGTTCCTCGCCCGGGCGCTCAACGCCGCGCACGGCCGCTGGGAGAACTTCTGGGCGCCCGAGACCTACAGCGCCGTGCGCCTCGTGTCGCCCGACGACATCGTCGAAAAGGTCGCCTACGTGCTCGCCAATCCGGTGGTCGCGGGGCTCGTTCCCCGCGCGCGCCGATGGCCCGGCTTGTGGAGCGATCCGCGCGACGTGGACGGTGCGCCGCTGGTCGCGTTCCGCCCGGACGGCTTCTTCCGCCCGAACGGCCCCACGCCCGCAAGAAGCGAGCTGCGCCTGACCCGGCCGCCGGGCTGGGCGACCGCCGCTGCCTTCATCGCCGCGGTCGAGACCGCGCTCCGCCGGCACGAAGACGCCGCCCATGCGAACGGTGGCAGCTTTCTGGGCGTGCGCGGCATCCTGCGGCAGCGTCCGATCGACAAGCCCTCGAGCGTGGAGCCTCGCCGCGGCCTGAACCCGCGCGTCGCGGCTGGCGACCGCTCGGAGCGCATCGGTGCGCTCGTGCAGCTGAAAGCGTTCCTGCAGGCCTACCGTCGTGCGTGGAAGGATTTCCGCGCAGGCGTCAGGGATGTGCTCTTTCCGGCTGGGACGTACCGCCTCCGCGTCCAGCTTCGACTCGCCTGCGCGCCGCCGTAGCGTTCCATCTGGCCCGGACAGAAAGGAAGGCTCCGCGCCGGACCATGATCCGAAGGTGCTGGTGCGTCACGAGGTGCCCCTCCCGCCCTCGCCCTGAAACGTTATCTTCGCCTGCGCCGCCGCCGCGCCCCTGCGCCGTAAAGTCGTGCGCCGAACACCCTGGCCGGCCCAGCTCGTACTCTCCCGCGAGCCCACCTTTCTCACACCTTTCTCACGAACTACGGTCGGGTCCTCTCCTCTGCGCCTTTCTCACGAACTATCGTCTGGCCCGAACTACGGTCGGGTCCTCTGCGCGAACTACGGTCGGGTCCTCTGGGCGGGTCCTCTCGGCACGAACTACGGTCGGGTCCTCTGGGCACGAACTACGGTCGGGTCCTCTCCTGCTCGCCGCGGAACTCGACGCGGGGGCGCGGGGTAGCTACAGTAGTGTTGATGACGAGCCGCTTTTGGACGGTCGTGGGCGTGGCGGCGGCGCTGCTCGCGCCGGCGCTGGACGCGGCCGCGGCGGCCAAGGGCAAGGCGAAGGACGCGCCGACGGCAGGGGGCGCGACCGCGGCCGCGCCGGCAGACAAGGCGACGAGCCTGAAGGCGAAGGGTGACTTCCCGGCTGCGGCGGGTAACTTCGACGACGCGGCGGTGGCGTACCGGGACGCGCTCTTGCATCGGGCGGCGTTCACCGAGGCGCGCGAGGCGCTGGCGATGCTGCTGGCGCGCACGGGACGCTACGACGAGGCGCTGCTGGAGGTGGAAGAGGGGCTGAAGCGCGACCCGGCGTGGAAGAAGGGACTGCTCGACGAGGCGCGCATCGAGCAGATGGCGGAGCGGTGGCCGGAGGCGACGATGCACTACCGCCTCTACC
>DASYRF010000468.1:0-11511 GCA_036004705.1 Myxococcota bacterium | reverse complement strand
GACGACGACGGCGACGGCGTCGGCGACGCGCTGGACAACTGCGCCCTCGTCTCCAACGCCGCGCAGACGAACACGGACGGCGACGCCCAGGGCGACGCATGCGATCCTGACGACGACGGCGACACCGTGCCGGACGGCGCCGACGACTGCACGCTCGTGTCCAACCCGGCCCAGACCGACACCGACGGCGACGGGCTGGGCAACGCCTGCGACGCCGACGACGACGGCGACGGCTTGGCCGACGCGCTCGACAACTGCCCGCTGCAGCCCAACCCGACGCAGGCCGACGTCGACGGCGACGGAACCGGCGACGCGTGCGACAGCGACGACGACGGCGACGGCGTGAGCGACGCGCTCGACAACTGCGCGCTGACGCCCAATCCGACGCAAACGAACCTCGACGGCGACGCGCAGGGCGACGCCTGCGACCCGGACGACGACGGCGACGCCGTGAACGACGGGCTCGATAATTGTCCGGCGGCGGCGAACCCGACGCAGGCCAACCTGGACGGCGACGCGCAGGGCGACGCCTGCGACGCCGACGACGACGCCGACGGTGTCGCCGACGCGGTCGACAACTGCCCGCTGGTGTCGAACGCGCCGCAGGGCGACCTGGACGGCGACGGGCTGGGCAATCCCTGCGACCCCGACGACGACGAGGACGGCGTGAGCGACGCGACGGACAACTGTGCGCTGGTGGCGAATCCGACGCAGGCCGACGCGGACGCTGACGGCCAGGGCGATGCGTGCGACGGCGACGCCGACGGCGACGGCGTCGCCGAGGCGGCCGACAACTGCCCGCAAGTCTCGAACGCGGGCCAGGGGGACCTCGACGCAGACGGCGAGGGAGACGCCTGCGACACGGACGACGACGGCGACGGGCTGGCGGACGTGCTGGAGAGCTCGCTGGGGCTCGATCCGAACGACGTCGACTCGGACGGGGACGCGGTGGGGGACGCCGACGAGCTTGGCAGCCCGGTCTCGCCGGCCGACACGGACGGCGATGGCACGCTCGACGCGCTCGACGCCGACTCGGACGGCGACAGCGTGCCCGACGCCGCCGAGGCGGGCGACGCGGACCTGGCGACGCCGGCGGCCGACACGGACGGCGACGGCGTGCCCGACCTGCGCGACGACGACTCGGACGACGACGGCATTGGCGACGACACGGACGTCTGCCGAGTCGACGCCGATCCCGGCCAAGAGGACGCCGACACGGACGGCGACGGCGACGCCTGCGACGCCGACGACGACGGGGACGGGATCGGCGACGCCACCGAGGTGGCGCTCGGGATGGACCCGCTGGACGCCGACAGCGACGGCGACGCGATCGGCGACGCCGACGAGGTCGGCGACGCGGCCTCGCCGGTGGACACCGATTCGGACGGCGTGATCGACGCGCTGGACGATGACTCGGACGGCGACGGTGTATCCGACGCGGAAGAAGCCGGCGATGCCGACGCAGCGACGCCGGCCGTGGACACCGACGGAGACGGCGCGCCGGACTACCGCGACACCGACTCGGACGGCGACGGTGCGGACGACGCGGCCGACGTGTGCCGCCTCGTGGCCGATCCGGGGCAGGAGGACGCGGACGAGGACGGCATCGGCGACGCGTGCGACGGCGACGCCGACGGCGACGGGATCGACGACGCCGAGGACGTCTGTCCGGACGTGGCCGACCCCAAGCAGGAGGACGTCGACGGCGACGGCGCCGGCGACGCCTGCGACGAGGACGACGACGGCGACGGGATCACGGACGCCGACGACAACTGCCCGCTGGCGGCGAACCCCGACCAGACCGACGCCGACGAAGACGGACTTGGGGCCGCCTGCGACGACGACGACCAGCCGCCCCCACCTCCGCCGCCCCACGGTTGCGGCTGCCGCACGGTCGCGGAGACGAATACCCCGCCGCCCACCGCGGGTGCGCTGCTGCTGCTCGCCGGCGTCGCGGCGCTCGCCGCCCGCCGCAAGCGCCGCTGACCAGCGGCGCTTGCGCTCAAGGGGAGATGGCAACCCCGAGCCTGCCTACAGCGAATCGCGCCCCTGCCCCACGTGAAGTCCGGTCCGGCGTCGAACGAAGCGCCGGGCCGCCAAAGTACAAATAGGCGGCCAACCGGAATGCCTCGAGCCGACCGGCTCCGCAGGGTCGGCGAGCACCGCGTGACCCTTGCCGGCGCGGAGGCGCGTGCCATAACCTTTCGGACGCACAGACACGGAGGCGTGGCTGAGCGGTCTAAAGCGGCGGTCTTGAAAACCGCTAGGACCCGAAAGGGCCCTCGAAGGTTCGAATCCTTCCGCCTCCGCCAAAGGTTTGACCGTTCGTCGGGGTGGAAGGACAATCCCGCGGGTTGCGGCTGACGCTGGGAACGAAGCTGCTGGCGGCGCTGCTGCCGCTGGTGCTCCTGCCAACGGCCGCGCTGGCGTGGCTGTCGGCGCAGCGCTTTCGCGCCGACAAGGAAACGTACCTGCTTGACCTGGCGCAGCGCACCGCGGCGTTGCTGGCGCGCGAGGCAGAGGCGCGGCTGGGAAAGCTGCAGGCGGCGCTGACAGGAAGCGCGGCGGCGAGCACGCACGGCGACGCCGTCACGCTGCCGACGGAGCTGGTCGGCGTGCGGCTGTACGCGGTCGTCGGGGCGGGGGGGAAGCCGGCCGCCGGCCCGGATGCCGGGCCGGCGACGAGGCCGGAGACCAAGCCGGAGACCAAGCCGGAGGCCAAGGTCGAAGCGCTGCTGGCGAGCGCGGGCGCGGTCGGTGACGCGCCGCCGGCGGACGCCGTGCTCGCGCGGCTCGTCGGACGCGCGGCGGCGGGCGAGCTGGCGGTGGCGCGCTTGAAGGGGGGCACGCTGCTGGTAGCGGCGCTGCGCGAGGACCGCCTGGCGGTGGGGTACGCCACGCCGCAGGCGCTGCTCGATCCGGCGGCCCGCGCCGCCGCGGGGTCATTCGTGCCCACGTTGCTGTTCGCGGACGACGAGGGCGCAAGCGCGGACGACCGCGAGGACAGCCTGGTACGCGCCGCGCGCGAGGCGGACGGGCCGCGCGTGCGCGCCCTCGGCTATGCCGCGCCGGACGGCGAGGAGCGCCTGGGCGCGTACGCGCGCAGCGACCGCGCCGGCCTCGCCGCGATCGTGAGCCTGCCACACGCCGAGGTGGACGCGGCGGCGCGGCGGCTGGTGGTGGAAACGGGGTTCCTGGCGCTGGGCGTGGCGCTGGCGTCCATCGGGGCGGCGCTGCTGCTGGCGCGCGGACTGGCGGGTCCGCTGCGCGGGATGGCGGCGCTGGCGCAACGCATCGCCCACGGCGAGCTGGGCGCGCGCCTCGCGCTGCGCCGGCGCGACGAGCTGGGCGAGCTGGCGGACGCGCTGGACACGATGAGCGCCACGCTCGCCGCCCGCGAGGAGTCGCTGGCCAAGGCGCGGGCGCTGGCGATGACGTCCGCGCGCCGCGACTCGCTGGCCGAGCTGGGCCACGGTATCGCCCAGCAGTTCAACGGGCCACTGGCGCGCATCGCCGCCGCCGCGCAGATGGCAGGCGCGCGCCTCGAGGAGGCGCATCCGGCGCGCCACAGCCTCGAAGCGATCGCCAAGGCCACGCGCCAGTGCCACGAGCTGGTGGTGCAGCTAGGCACGCTCGCCCGCGGCGACGCCGCCGCGGCGGCGGGGGCCGGAGGCAAAGGCGACGACGACGCCGGCGTGCTCCAGGAGACGCTGCGCGCGCTGCGCCCGGAGCTGGAGGCGAGCGGCGTCGGCCTCGACGAGACGATCCTGCCGCTGGTGGGGCGCTCGGCGCTGCCGGCGCTGGAGCTGCGCATGGTTGTCCAAGCGCTGGTGCGCAACGCGCACGAGGCGCTCGGGCCGGGCGGGCGCGTGGCGGTGGACCTCATGAGCGACGCGGCCGGGCTGGAGCTGCGCGTCACGGACGACGGGCCCGGCGTGGCCCCGGAGGCACTGGCGCGCCTGTTCGAGCCGTTCTTCACGACCAAGAAAGGCGGCGCGGGACTGGGCCTGTCGGTGGCGCGCTCGGTCGTGGAAGGGCGCGGCGGCACGCTCGTTCACGAGCGTCCGCCGGGTGGGCGCGGTGCGGCGTTCGTCGTGCGCGTGCCGCTCGCCCCGGCGGCGGACGCGGCGGCGGCCGCGAGTGACGCATGACGCGGGCGGCGGCGGCACTCGCGCCGGCGGCGGCAGTGGCGGCGGCGGCGGCATTGCTCGTCGTCGGCTGCCCACGGCCGCGCCCACCGCCGGCGTCCGCGCCGGCGCCCGCCAGCGCGCCGGCCGCCGCGCCCGAGACGGCGGAGCCCGCCAAACCGACCTCGCGCGTGCTGCTCGACTGCGACCCGCCCGACGCCGAGGTGCGCGTCGACGGCAAGGCGCGCGGCACCTGCGACAAGATCGCGGCCAAGGGCCTGAAGGTCGATCGCGGCGTGCACCGCTTCGAGTTCGCGCGCGACGGCTTCGAGACGCTGCGCCTCGAGGTCTCGCTGCGCAAAGGCAAAGAGACCCTGACGGTGCGGCTGAAAGCGCCCTGACCAGTCGCCCCTCCGGCACGGCGCACGTGACCTCCGTTCGCGCGCACGTGGGGGCGGGCCGGGGCGCTGCGGGCCCCGTTACTTCACGGCGTGCAGCCGGCGCGCGAAGCCGAACTCGCTCTCGCGGCCGTCCGCGCCGCGCGTGGCCACGCGCCACGCGTACACGCCCGGCGCCGACGGCCGGAACTCATAGCGCCCCTCCTTCACCTCGGCGTCGACCAAGAGCGCGCGAAACGAGATGTCGCTGGCGACCTGCACGTGGTAGCCGGCCGCCGCGCCGACCTCCTTCCAGCGCAGCGGCACCGAGCCGCGCTTCCCCAGATGCACCGTCGCGTCCACGGCTGGAGCGAGCGCCGCCGGGAACGGCGGCAGCGAGACCGCTCCGGCGCTCCCCGCGCGGAGCCCGCCGAGGTCCACCGCTTCGAGCGCCCCGACGTGCACGCGCGCCTTCCCCTTCACGACGACGCCGGCGCCCGAAGTGACGGCCACGTCGGGCGCGCCGGAGGGCTTGGCGGTGACACGGAAGGTCGCCGCGCCGCCCGCGCCACCGGTACCCGGCTCCGCCTCCAGGCGCGCGTACTCGCCTGCGCCCACGGACACGGCCAGCGCCGGCGCCGCGCCCTCGCCCCCCCCCACCGCCCCGCGCACCACGCCTTCCTTCACGTCGAGGTGCAGCACGTGGCTCGTCTCCCCCGGATCGGCGCGCGGGCCTTCGATCACCACCAGCGAGCGCGGCTCGACGTCGAGCGTACCGCCCTCGGTGAACGCCACCGTCGCGAAGCCGTCGGTCCCCGTCTTGAGGACGTCGTTCGCGCGCAGATTCAGCCCGGCGTGGGCCGACTCGAACGCCACGGCGTCGCCGGCCCGGTGCTCCACGGCGCCGCTCACGCTGTCGAGCTTCGCCACGGGCCGCGCGGACGGCGCGGCGGCCCCGTCGCGCGGCGCCGCGCCGTCGCCGACGTCCGACTTCGATCCGCAGCCGGCCGCGCTTGCGCCCAGCCAAAGCGCCGCCGCCACCGCCGCTACAGCCGCCGCTGCCGCCGCCGTGCTCAACTGTCCAGGAAGCCCATCGTCTCGAGCCGCTCGAGCGTCGCGTCGCGCACGAACGGGTCGAGCGTCTCTTCCTCGTCGAGCAGGCGGATGACCGCCGCGCCGATCTCGCGGCGCAGCACGCGGAACGACTCCAGCTCGGTGCGCTCCTCGGCAGTGAGCTGCGCGGCCGGCTCGGCGGCGGTGTCGCCGACGATGCGCCGCCAGCTCCGCCCCTGGAAGAAGAGGCTGCCGAGACGGATGAACACGATCTGCCGGTCGCGCGGCATCCCGCGCAGGTCCAGGTAGCCGCGCGCCACCGCCTTGCGCACCGGCACGCCCCGGAACTCGTCGTACACCGCCAGCGACAGCCAGTAGTCCCGCGGCTCCGCCATGCTCCCTCCGCCCCCGCGCGCGCCCGCATTCCACCCCCGACCGCATCATTATTCATGGGGGCCGCCCGCGCCAGAGCCTTGATCCCCCCGGGTCGATCGGCTATACGGGCGGGCGGCCGGCGGCCGCTCGCGCAGGGACTTTGAAGGCAACACGGGGAGATGGCCGAGTGGACGAAGGCACTCGCCTGCTAAGCGAGTATACGGGCAAAACCTGTATCGAGGGTTCGAATCCCTCTCTCTCCGCCAGGTTGGCCACGACACCACGGACGACCGAAGGGACGAGGCACGGGACGTACGCACGACGCGACGCAGGACTGAAATACCGGGGTTTGCGCCCATAGCTCAACTGGATAGAGCGACGGTCTACGGAACCGTAGGTTCGAGGTTCGAGCCCTCGTGGGCGCGCCAGGGTGGTGCCGTTTGACAGACGAGCTGTTCATGCAGGAGGCGGTGCGAGAGGCGGAGACGGCGGCCGCCGAGGGCGAAGTGCCGGTCGGCGCCGTCATCGTCCACGACGGCCGGGTCATCGCGCGCGGCCGGAACCTGCGCGAGACGTGGCAGGACCCGACCGCCCACGCGGAAGTGGTGGCGGTGCGCGCCGCGGCGCAGGCGCTCGGGTCGTGGCGGCTCGAAGGGTGCACGCTCTACGTGACGATGGAGCCGTGCCCCATGTGCGCCGGCGTGCTCGTCAACGCGCGTGTCGATCGCCTCGTGTACGGGTGCGCCGACCCCAAGGCTGGCGCGGTGGACACGCTCTACCGCGTCTGCAACGACGCGCGCCTGAACCACCGGGTGGACGTGACTGCCGGCGTGCTGGACGGCACTTGCGGCGACCTGCTGCGCAGCTTCTTCCGATCGATCCGGAGAGGTGACCGAGTGGCCGAAGGTACCTGACTCGAAATCAGGCGTACCCGTGAGGGTACCGTGGGTTCGAATCCCACCCTCTCCTCCAGCTTCGGCGCGACGACGGCGATTGAAAAAGTGACGTGAATGGCGTAAGCCCGATCGGGAGAGATGACCGAGAGGCCGAAGGTGCACGACTGGAAATCGTGTGTACCTCAAAAGGGTACCGTGGGTTCGAATCCCACTCTCTCCGCCAGGCTCCGGGCGACGTGGGCCCGCGAACCCCGCCAGGCCCGGAAGGGAGCAACGGTAGCGGGGCACCCGCGTGTGCCCGGAGCCACTTTTCTTGTCCGGGGGCCCGTGCGCGCGGCGCAGGCCCCGAACCCCGTCGCGGCGCGGCGAAGCTGAAGGATACGTGACGCTGCCGTGAGCTATCTCGTCCTCGCGCGCAAGTATCGCCCGCAGACGTTCGAAGACGTCATCGGCCAGGAACACGTCACGCGCACGCTCGCGAACGCCTTTGCGCTGGGGCGCGTGCACCATGCCTACCTGTTCACGGGGGCGCGCGGCACGGGCAAGACCACCTGCGCGCGCATCCTGGCCAAGGCGTTGAACTGCGAGAAGGGTCCGACCGCCACGCCCGACGGAACGTGTGCGTCGTGCACGGAGATCGCGGCGGGGACGGCGGTGGACGTCTTCGAGATCGACGCGGCGTCGCACACGGGCGTGGACAACGTGCGCGAGATCCGCGAGCAGGCGCGCTACGTGCCGGCGCGCGGGCGCTACAAGGTCTACATCATCGACGAGGTGCACATGCTGTCGGGCGCGGCCTTCAACGCGTTGCTGAAGACGCTGGAGGAGCCACCCGAGCACGTGAAGTTCATCTTCGCCACGACCGAGCCGCACAAGATCCCGGTGACGATCCTTTCGCGCTGCCAGCGGTTCGACTTCAAGCGCGTGCCGGCGCCGGTGCTGGTGGCGCACATGGAGAAGATCCTCGCCGCCGAGAACATCGCGGTCGAGGGCGCGGGGCTGGCGCACGTGGCGCACGCGGCGGAGGGGAGCGTGCGCGACGCGCTGTCGATCCTGGATCAGGTGATGTCGTTCGCCGGGGCGCAGGTGAGCGTGGCGGCCGTAGTGGAGGTGCTGGGGCTCAGCGACCGGCGCACGCTGCACGGGCTGGCCGAGGCGATCCTGCGACGCGACGCGGCGGCCTGCCTGCGCGTGGTGGAGGAGGCCTTCCGGCACGGGCGCGACCTGGCGCAGCTGGCGACGGAGATCCAGCGCCTGCTGCGCGACCTGGCCGTCGCGCGCATGGGCGGGCGCGAGGCGGACGACCTGATCGAGCTGGGGAAGGGCGAAGGAGAGCGGCTACGGGCGATCACTGACGCGGCGGGCGCCGGACCCGAGCAGCTCGTGCGGCTCTACGACGCCTTCACCAAGACGGTGGAGAACCTGGCCCTGGCCGGGGCTCCGCGCCTGGCGGTGGAGATGGCCCTCCTGCGCCTGGTGAACCTCGAGCCGCTCGTCCCGCTCGACCTGCTGGTGGAGCGCCTGGAAGCCATCGAGCGCGGCCCCGGGGGCGGCGGCGCCCGCGGCACCGGCACCGGCTCGAGCCCCGCAGCCCCCTCACCATTGCCGAGATCGTCCTCCGCTCCCGCCACTGCTCCCGTTCCGGTTCCCCCTTCGCCTGCCGCTCCGGTTCCGATTCCGGGTCCGGCTCCGGCTCCGGCTCCGGCTCCGGTAACGGCTCCGGCTGCGGCTGCGGCTCCGGTACCGGCTGCGGCTCCGGCTGCGACTGCGGCTGCGGCTCCGGCTCCGGCTCCGGCTCCGGCTCCGCCCGCTGGGTCCTCCGTCGACCTCGGCGGCGAGCCCGGTTGCGCCGCGCGCGCCCCCGCCGGTCCGTCACGCTACGGCGAGCCCGAGTTCCGTGCGCTCGTCGAAGAGGTCCGCCAGGAGCGCACCTTCGTAGCCGCGGCGCTGGAGCACGGGGCGCTCGTGGAGTTCACGCCCCAGAAGCTCGCGGTGGCGTTCGAGCCGGGCGACGAGCCATCGGACGAGTACCGCGGCATGGTGCGCGCCATCGCCCGCCGCCGCTGGGGGCCGACACTGGAAGTGGCGTTCGTGCGCCATTCGGGCGGAGCGCGCCCAGACTCGCTCGCCACTGTCGATCGCCGCAAGAACGAGGAGGAGCGCGAGAAGCGCCGCCAGACCGCGCTGCAGAACTCCCGCGTGAAGGACGCGCTGCAGCTGTTCGACGTGACCGATCCGCGCGCGGTGAAGTCGCGCGTGGAGGATTAGATGTCTGACGCGGGAGACAAGCCCGCGGGCGGTGGGGGCGGTGGGGGCGGTGGGCCGGCGCTCCCCGACGTCGGCGCCCTGATGGCCGAGCTGTCGCGCTTGCAGTACGACGCCGAGCGCCTCACCGCCGACGGCAGCGCTGGCGGCGGCATGGTCGTCGTCACCGTCAACGGCAAGACCGAGGTCATCAAGGTGAAGATCGAGCGCGAGGTCGTCGACCCGGACGAGGTGCAGATGCTCGAGGATCTGGTGCGCGCCGCCACCAACGCCGCCATCCGCAACGTCCAGGAGAAGATGCGCGGCGAAGTGGCACGCCTAGCAGCCGGGTTCGGCCTCCCGCCGGGCCTGCTGGGGGGCTGAGCGACTCGCAATGCCCGCGTCCGGCCCGGACCCGATCCAGGAGCTCATTGCCGCGCTGGCGCGCCTGCCGGGCATCGGCGAGAAGACCGCTGCGCGTCTGGCCTTCCACATCCTCGACCAGCCGGAGGTGTACGCGCAGGAGCTGGCGCGGGCGCTCGTCGCGGTGAAGGCGCGCGTTCGCCTGTGCGGCGAGTGCCAGGATCTCACGGAAGACGACCCGTGCCGGCGCTGTCGCGACCAGTCGCGCGATCGCACCGTCGTGTGCGTCGTGGCGCGGCCGCAGGATCTCCGGGCCGTGGACCGCACCGGCGCTTTCCGCGGGCGCTACCACGTGCTTCACGGCGTGTTGTCGCCGCTCGACGGCGTCGGCCCGGACCAGCTGCGCATCAAGGAGCTGTTGCGACGGCTCGAAGGTGGCGAGGTGCGCGAGGTGATCGTCGCGACCGGACCGTCGGTCGAGGGCGAGGCGACGGCGCTGTACCTGTCGCGGCTCATCGCGCCCGCCGGCGCGACGGTCAGCCGCCTGGCGGTGGGCTTGCCCGTGGGCGGCGACCTGGAGTACGCCGATCAGGCCACGCTCGGACGCGCGCTCGAGAACCGCACTCCGGTAGGACCGGGTGGCGGCGAGGGGGCCGGAACGACCAAACGATGACCCTGACGCCCCTGTCCCCGCTCTCGCTCACGTTCACGTTCAAGCTCGCGCTGGCCGGCCTCGCGCTGGCGGGACCCGCTTGCGGTGGCGGACACGACGACGCGTACCACACGACCGGAGCGCCGGCCGAAGGCACCGCGGATCCGCGCGCCGACCTCGCCCCGGGAAAAGGGCTCGCGCGCTCGGCGTCGCCGTCCAGCGCGGCCGGGGCGACCGTGGCCGGCGGCAGCACCGCGGCGGGCGAGGCGTGGCGCACCTGCCGCGCGCTCGCGGGCGAGTCGTGCTGCGATCCGTCTCTCGCCGACCTCGTCAGCCCCGACGACGTGGTCGCGGCGTGCGAGCCCGGCGACCCGTACGAAGGTGAGTCGTCAGGCGGCGGGTGCTGGAGGTGGTTCGGCACTGGCCCGGGCAAGCGCCATTCGGTGACGTGGAGCGTGGCAGACTCGCGCACGCTGCCGCTGGCCGCGCTGGTCGACGAGTGGAAACGCAGCGGCGCGCGCGTGGAGACGCTGACGGGTGCGAGCCCGGCGCCCGCGGCGACGGTGCGCGCGGAGCGGACGGGCGTCACGGGCCCCACGCTTCTGCTGGCGGGCGAGGTGAGCGGGCGCGTCGTGGTCGTGGAGGCAGACAGCGCGCTTTGCCAGCCCGAAGCCGTGGAGCATTTGTACGCGCGCGCCGTCGCCGCCGCCGCTGCTGTTGTTGTTCCGCCGCGCGTTTTCTGATAGTAGGGATGGGTTCCGTGCGGGACCTGGCTACGAAAGAGGCGTCCGAATGCCCCAGAGCCCGATGTCGATTTTTCCGGAGGAGTTCGAGCAGATCCAAGCGATCTGCGACGGACTCTGCAAGCAAGCCAACGCCAAAGCGGTGTTCCTGGTCGACAAAGACGGCCAGCTCATCGCTCAAGCCGGCGAGACCGAAGGGCTCGACACGACGTCGTTGGCCTCGCTGACGGCGGGCACCATCGCCGCCACGGGAGGGCTGGCACAGCTCATCGAGGAAAAAGAGTTCGCCCAGCAGATGCACGAGGGGGAGAAGAACAATTTCTACATCAGCATCGTCGGTGGCCGGGCGATCCTGGTGGTGATCTTCGACGCCCGCTCCAGCCTCGGGCTCGTGCGGCTGCGCGTGCGCAAATGCGCCGAGCAGCTCTCCGTGATCTTCGAGGCGCTGGTGAAAAAGACGGCGGCCACAGCGGGCGACACGCCCTTCGCGGAGATCACGGACGACGACATCGACAAGCTCTTTGCCGAGTAGCCGCGAATGTCCTTCATCAACTACTCTTCGCGGGAGATCAACTGCAAGATCGTCTACTACGGTCCCGGACTGTGCGGCAAGACCACGAATCTGCAGTACATCTACAACCGCACGAACCCCGAAGCCAAAGGGAAGATGATCTCCCTCGC
>DASYRF010000467.1:0-4957 GCA_036004705.1 Myxococcota bacterium | reverse complement strand
CGGCCGGCTTCTCGCGGTGGCGCGCACCGCCGCCTCGTCGCCGGAGATGGACGTCGACGTCTTCGACCTCGCCTCCGGAACCGGCCGCACGCTGGGCCGGTTCTCCACCGTGGAATCGCTCGAGTGGCTGCGTGACGGGCTCGTCGTGCAGCATACGGTCGACACCGCGGAGGGAGTGGCCGACGAAGCGGGCGAGCTACACACCGTCGCCGAGCTGACGTATGTGCCGCTTGCCGGCGCGTCGCGCCTGCTCTGGTCCGGCGAGCGCCTCGACGGCCCCATTGCCGCCGCCTCGCGCGGCGGGCGCGTGACGTTCTTCGCCGGCGGCAAGGTCCTGTCGGCCGACGCGCTGCGCCCGGGCTCCGTCCCGCTCGTTCACGGCTCGTACCTCGGCGAGGTGCGCAACGTGGAGGTCTCGCCCTTCGGCGGGCGGGCCGCGTTCGTCACCTGGGACGGCGTGTACGTCGTCGAGGGCGACGGCGCGCCGCGCGAAATCGACGCGCTCGGCGGCGTGCACACCATCTGGTTCTCCGACGACGGCGCCGCGCTCGCCTACGCCTCGCCGGCGCGCGCCGTATTCGTGACGCGCGACACCGTGGCCTACCTCGACGCGACCGCCCTCGACCTGCGCGCGCTGCGCTTCCGCCGCGACGCGCCCGGGCTGCTGGTCTCGTTCCAGCACGAGCTCGTCGCCTGGGACCCGACCACCGGCACCAAGAAAGTGCTCGCGACGGTGAAGGCGCCCGAGGATCTCGAAGGCGCCGACGTCTACACGGGTGGCAAGCTCCTCTGGCGCTCCAAGCTCGAAGCGTCCAAGGGCACCCTCCTCGATTAGTACCGGTCCCAAGACCTTCGTCCGCTCAGGCCGGCAAAGCCAGCCTTCGCTCAGCCGGGGCTCCGCCCCGCGCCCCGCAGCCGGAGTCTTGGGACCGGTTCTTAGCCGGGGCTCCGCCCCGCGCCCCGCAGCCGGAGTCTTGGGGCCGGTCCTTTAGGAGCCGACTGCGGTAACATCGCCCGGTGCGCTATCCCATCACGCTCATGGAGGGCGACGGCATCGGCCCAGAGGTCACCGGCGCGGCGGTGCGCGTCGTCGACTGCGCCGTCGACGGGCGCATCGACTGGGAACGCGTGCCGGCCGGGCTGGCCGCCACCGGGCGCGGGCTGCCGCCGTTCCCGCCCGAGGCCGAGGCTTCGCTGCGCCGCACGCGCATCGGGCTGAAGGGGCCGCTCACCACGCCCGTGGGAACGGGCTTCCGCAGCGTCAACGTCACCATGCGGCAGGCGCTGGACCTCTACGCGTGCCTGCGCCCCGTGCGCTCGCTGCCCGGCGTGAAGAAGGCGCGCTACCAGGGCGTGGACCTGGTGCTCGTGCGCGAGAACACCGAGGGCCTCTATAGCGGCGTGGAGCACGAAGTCGTGCCGGGCGTCGTCGAGGCGCTGAAGATCGTCACGCGCCGCGCCTCGCTGCGCGTGGCGCGCTGGGCGTTCGAGTACGCACGCACGCAGGGCCGCAAGAAGATCACCGTCGTGCACAAGGCCACCGTGATGCCGCTGTCGGACGGCCTGTTCCTCGATTGCGCGCGCGAGGTCGCCGCCGACTACCCGTACCTGGAGGTCGAGACGATGCTCCTCGACAACCTGGCGATGGAGCTGGTGCGTGATCCGGGACGCTTCGACGTGGTGGTGCTCGGCAACCTCGACGGCGACCTGGTGAGCGACCTGTGCGCGGGGCTCGTCGGCGGGCTCGGCGTGGTGCCGGGGGCCAACATCGGCGACGGCCACGCCGTGTTCGAGGCGGTGCACGGCTCGGCGCCCGACATCGCCGGGCAGGGCCGCGCGAACCCCATCGCCGTCACGTTGTCGGCGGCGCTGATGCTGCGCCACATCGGCGAGCGCCGTGCCGCCGCGCGCATCGAGCACGCCGTCGACGCGGTGCTGTCGGCGGGGGCCACCCTCACGCCCGACCTGGGCGGGCGCGCCAGCACCACCGACTTGTGCGAGGCCCTGCTTGCCGCCGTGGAGGCTTCGCCATGAGCGCGCGCCACGAGGTCGTGCTCGTCGTCGGCGGCGGCATCGGCCCCGAGATCGTGCCGCCGGTGCTGGACGTCGTCGCCGCCGCCGGCGTGCACGTTGCCTGGGAGCGCCACGACGTCCCCGAGAAAGGCGGCGAGGCCTTTCCCGAGGAGCTGCTCGACCCGGCCGTCGCCGCCGTGCGCCGCGTGGGCCTGGCCCTGAAGACGCGCCTGGTGGCCCCGGTGAAGGGGCGCTTCCGCTCGCCGAACGTGCTGCTGCGCCGCAAGCTCGGGCTCTACGCCACGGTCCGCCCGGTGCACACGCTGCCCGGCTTGCCCACGCGCTACCCGGGGCTGGACCTCGTCATCGTGCGCGAGAACACCGAGGACCTCTACGCGGGGATCGAGCACGAGATCGTACCGGGCGTGGTGCAGAGCCTGAAGGTGGTGACGGAGCGCGCTTGCGAGCGCATCGCGCGCTTCGCCTTCGCCTCGGCGCGCAAGCACGGACGCCGGCAGGTCACGTTCGTGCACAAGGCCAACATCATGAAGATGGCCGACGGCCTGTTCTTGCGCGTCGTGCGCCGCGTGGCGGCGGAGAACGCCGACGTCGCCTACGGCGACATGATCGTCGACAACGCCTGCATGCAGCTGGTGATGGACCCGCTGCGTTTCGACGTGATGCTCATGGGGAACCTCTACGGCGACATCCTCTCCGACCTGGTGGCAGGGCTGGCGGGCGGCATCGCCGCCAGCGCGGGCGTCAACATCGGCGACGACTGCCGCGTGTACGAGGCCATCCACGGCGACGCGCCGGGGCTGGTCGGGACCGGGCGCGCCGACCCGTTGCCGCTGCTGCTGCCGGCGGTCCATCTGTTGCGCCACATCGGCGAGGCCGCGGCCGCCGACCGCATCCTCACGGCCGTGGGCGTCGTGCTCAGCGACCCGCGCGCCGCGCGCACGCCCGACCTCGGCGGCGACGCCACCGCCGCCGCCATGGCGGGCGCCATCATCGCCGCGCTGTCACGGGCCTAAAGAACTGGTCCCAAGACTCGGGCGGCGGGGCGCGGGGCGGAGCCCCGGCTGCGTCGGGGCGCGTCGAAGGCCGCCTCGGACTTCGGGATCGAGACCATCCCCTTCTTGCTCAGGCTGGCTTTGCCAGCCTGAGCGGCCAGTGTCTTGGGACCGGCATCAAGGCGCGGCGGGGCGCGAGGCGGAGGGCGGGGGCGGGGGCGGCGCGTCGGGCACGGGCTCGCCGCCGGCGTAGTGCACGCCCGCTTTCTCCGCCTCGCCGCGCAGCGTTCCGTAGACGGCCTCCTCCAGCTCCATCTCCGCCAGCGCCGGCGTGCCGCTGGTGCCGGGGAGCGACTGGTTCGCGCCGCCCGTCGCCTCGGCGACCTCCTTCCAGAAGCGATGGCCGGGCACCGTCATGTCGCCGCAAGCGATCGTGCTCACGACGATCTTCTTCTTGCGCGCGGCCTCCAGCACCGGCTTGGGGTCGCTGTCGGCGCCGTAGTCGAGGTGCGGCTCGGCGTCGCCGATGAGGAAGAGCGCGCGCAGCACCGCCGCTTCGTCCCACGGCAGGTCGTTCACGGCGGCGCGCAACCCCGCCACGACGTGTTCCGGCAGGTCGCCGCCGCCCGTCGCCACCACCTCGCCGAGCGCCGCCTTCATCGCGCCGGGCGAGGTGAAAAAGCCGAAGTTCTTCACCACCTCGCCGTCGCCGCGGTCGCGGAAGATCACCAACCCGTAGCGCACGCGCGGCTTGGGCATGCCTCGGCGCATCCAGGCGGCGATTTCTTCGATCTTCGTCTTGGCGCGCTCGATGACCCCGCCCATGGATCCGGTCGCATCCATGCAGAACGCCACGTCGATGCGCGGCGCGTCGGCGGGGAGCGACTCGTCGGGCTCGGGGTCCGAGGCGGTGGCGGCCGCGGCCGCCGCCGCGCTGCTGGGCTCGCCGGCCCGCGGCCCCGCCGACGCGACGTCGAGTGGCTCTTCCTTCCTACAGGACGCAGGCGCGAGCGCCAGCCCCAGCCCCAGCACCAAGGCCGGCGCGATCAGCTTCGTCCGCGTCAGAATCATCGTGGGCCTCGCCATCGTCCCTCTCCTAGGCGGCGCAGTCATTCGGTAGCGGGGGCGGGTTGGCGGCCGGCCACCACCACGGGCTCGCCGAGCGGCTTCCACGCGCCCGCCAGCAGCACGAGGCCCGACACCAGGAAGAGGCCGGCGCCCACCGACATGATGCGCGTATAGCTCATGCGGTCCGCGAGCCAGGCTAATAGGAGTGCGGCGAACGGCATGATGCCGGTGAACGAGATCCCGAACAGCGCCATTACGCGGCCGCGCAGCTGTCCCGGCACGCGCTCCTGAATCATCTGGGCGATGCGCCCCATGAGCGACGAGATCGAGAACGACATCAGCGCCACCAGCGGTAGCGCCGCCCGCCACGTGTGCACCTGCGCCTGCCCCAACAGCGCCGCCGCCGCGCCCGCCACGGCTCCGGCCAGCCACCAGCGCCGGTTGCGCGCGGCCCCCCAGGTGATCGCGATCGCCCCGACCAGCGACGCCAGTCCGGACGTGCTCATCAGCGTCCCCATCGTGGCCGCGTCGTCCGTCCCCAGCACGTGCCGAACGTAGTACACCATCAGGATGGCCACGAACGGGAACACCAGCGCCGTCGTCAGCGCGCTGAGCAGCACGAGCGAGCGCACCACCGGCTCGCCGCGCAGGTAGGTAATCCCTTCGCCGATGCCGCCGCTCCCTCGCTTCGCCGCCGCGCCCGCGCCCGCGCCCGCGCCCGCGCCGCCACCCGCGCCCGCGCCGCCACCCGCGCCCGCGCCGCCACCCGCGCCCGCGCCGCCGTGCGACGCCGCCGCCCCGGCGCCCGCGCGCGCCACGCGCTCCTTCTCGTAGCGGTCCACCGCCGACCCCCGTGACTTGAT
>DASYRF010000466.1:0-5760 GCA_036004705.1 Myxococcota bacterium | reverse complement strand
CGTTGGCGTCGTCGTCCACGCCGTCGCTCAGCGCCAGGATCAGGTCCTCGGGGTCGATGAGCCCGTTGCCGTTGGCGTCGCTGACGCGCGTGTCGCACGCCGTCGCCGCCAGCGGCTGCTCGTGGCCGAGCGCCGTCGTGTAGTCCTGCACGTTGAACAGCCCGTCGCCGTTGGCGTCGTGCACGCCCGTTCCGCCCCCCACGCACCCGGCGTCGGGCGGCGGCAGCTCGCCGTCGTTCAGATACCACTTGTTCACCAGATCGGTATTTCCCCAGAGCGCGCCGCTGTCGAGCACGGCGATGAGCACGTCGTCGCGCCCCACCGACAGCTCCCAGGCGCGGTCGGCGTGGAAGCCCGTGCCCATGCTCGCCTCCTCCGGGCGCAGCGTGTCGAGCGTGGCCGCCGGCACCCAGGACCATAGGTTCCATTGCCCGGCGTACCCCGGGTCGTCGGGCCAGGTGGCCGGGTCCGCCGGGTTGGCGCCTGGCGCGGGCGGCCAGGCGGGGTTCTCGGCATGCCCGGCGCCAGGCTCGAGGAGGACGGCGGCGACACACGACAGCGCGAGCGCGGCCTGCGTTCTGCGGATCATGGACGGGACCTCCCGGGAGCGGATAACGTATCACGCGGAGGGGTGCGTGAAACCGCGGCCAGGGAAACGGGGGAGCGCCGCCGGTCGGGGGGCGAAGTCCGGAGAGCCGGCGAAGCGGACTCGCCGGGCCGCGCCGCCGGATCTGGCCGCGTCGCTGCGCGCGCGCGTCGCCGAGCTGGAAGGGACGGTGGCGCGCCTGCAGGCGCACGAGGGGTCGCAGCGGATCCTCGAGTCTCGGCTACGGGCCGTGATGGCCAGCGTCGAGGACAGCGTCACGGTCACCGACCTGCAGGGCACCATCATCTACATGAACGAGTCGGGCGTGCGGCGGCACGGCGCCGCCAGCGCCGCCGACGTCGTTGGCACGAATGCGTTCTCCTTGCTCGCCGACGAGGCCTCGGTGGCGTCGGGGCACGACAGCCGGGAGCGCCTGCTGCAGCAGGGCGGCGTCACGCGCCGCGAATACCTGGTGCGCGACCGCGACGGGCGCGTCTACCCGCTGGAGCTGACGGTCACCCTCGTGCGCGACGACGCCGGGCGCCCCATCGGCTACGTGGGCCTCGGGCGGGACGTGAGCGACCGGCGGCGCACCGAGCAGGAGCGCGAGGACGCGCGTACGTTCCTCGACTCCATCGTGGAGAACATCCCGCACATGGTGTTCGTGAAGGACGCACGCGACCTGCGCTTCGTGCGTTTCAACCGCGCCGGCGAGCAGCTCCTCGGCATTCCGCGCGCCGAGCTCATCGGCAAGAGCGACCAGGACTTCTTCCCGAGCGAGCAGGCCGATTTCTTCAACGCCAAGGACCGCGAATGCCTGGCGGGCGGGAAGCTCGTGGACATCCCGCGCGAGACCATCGAGACACGGCAAGGGACGCGGCTGCTGCACACCAAGAAGATCCCGCTGGTGGGGCCGGACGGCGCGCCCAAGTTCCTGCTGGGCATCGCCGAGGACATCACCGAGCGCGTCAGCGCCGAGGAGGCGTTGCGCGAGACGGAGCGGCTGCGCGAGCTGGACCGGCTGAAGACCGACTTCTTGTCGGCGGTGTCGCACGAGCTGCGCACGCCGCTGGTGTCGCTGCAGGGGTACGTGGAGCTGTTGCTGAAGCACGACGTGGAGCGCGACAAGGCGAGGCAATGGCTGAGCGTGGTGCTGCGCTCGAGCCGCCGCCTGGAGGGGATGATCAACGGGCTGCTCGACATCGCCAAGCTGCAATCCCGCGTCATGCGCTTCGACCTGCAGCCGGTGGACGTCGCCGACCTGGTGGCGCTGAGCGTGAACACGGTGCGCCCGCAGCTCGCCGACAAGGGGCTGAGCGTGGACACGGACGTGGCGGCCCCCCTGCCGTACGCGCACGCCGACCGGCAGCGCATCCTGTCGGTGCTGCTGAACCTGCTGGAGAACGCCATCAAGTTCTCGCGCCCGGGCGGCGTGGTGCGGGTGAGGGCGCGGCAGCAAGGCGCGGAGCGGCTCGTCGTGTCGGTCCAGGACCAGGGCATCGGCATTCCGCGGCAGTTCCTCGACAAGGTGTTCACACGCTTCTTCCAGGTGCACGCGGGGTCGGTGCGCCCGTACGGCGGGTCGGGGATCGGGCTGTCGCTGGTGAAGGAGATCGTCGAGGCGCACGGCGGCGCGGTGTGGGCGGAGAGCACCGAGGGGAGCGGATCCACGTTCTTCTTCACCGTGCCGGCCAGCACGGCGGCCGTGGGCGCGGGCGCGGGGTCGGGCGACGCGGCAGGGGTGGCGGACGCCGGCCACGACGAGGACGTGGCGGACGAAGGGGCGGAAGGCGAAGGGGCTGTCCCGGGGCTGACGGTGCTCGTCGTGGACGACGACCCCGACGTGCGCGAGCTGATGCAGAACCTCCTCAAACAGGAGCGTTGCCAGACGCGGCTGGCGGCGAACGGCGAGGAGGGGCTCGAGGTGCTGCGGCGCAGCGGCGCGGATCTGGTGCTGCTGGACCTGGCGATGCCGGGGCTGGGCGGGCTGGAGGTGTGCGCCGCCATCCGCCAGGACCCGCGCACCAAGCGGCTGCCGGTGTACATCCTCACGGCGTATCCGGGCGAGCAGAACCGGCAGGCGGCGCGCGACGCCGGGGCGGACGGCTTCTTCGAGAAGCCGTGCTCGGTGTCGGCGCTCAACCGGCTGCTCCACAAGGTGGCGTCGGCGCGCGCGGCCTCCTGAGCGAGTCACGCATGGCGCCGTACGTTTCCCCACAGCGGCGTCCATCGCCTCACATGGGCGCACGAGGAAGGTCGGCGGTGAGGATTCCGTAAACGGGCGCGGGCGGCCGCATGCTACAACCGGCGGGCGCACCATCACCCGTCGGGAGGTTCGCCGTGTCGCGTCCACGTGCGTTCGGCTCGGTCCTGCTAGGCGTCGTTTTCGCCGGGGCTCTGGGGTCCGGGTGTCTGTGCGGCGGGGGCGGCGGCGGCGACGGACTCGACGCGTCCGGCGACGGGCGCGACGGGGCGGCCGGCGGGCCTGACGGCGCGGCCGGCGGGGGCGACGCGGCGGCGACGGACGGCGGCACGGCGCTGGACGGTGGGCCCAACGACTGCCTCGCCATAGAGGTTTGCGGCGACGGCGCCGACAACGACTGTGACGGCACGGTGGACGAGGACTGCGTCTGCGCGCCGCCCGGCGACGTGCGCGAATGTTACACGGGCGCGCCCGCGACGCTGGGCGTGGGCCGCTGCCTGCAGGGCACGCAGGTCTGCGGCGACCCGATGGGCGAGTTCTCGTACTGGGGCGACTGCACCGGCGAGGTGCTGCCGGCGGCCGAGACCTGTAACGGGGTCGACGACGACTGCGACGGCATGACCGACGACGGGCTGGGCATGCTGTCCTGCGGCGTGGGGGCGTGCGCGGCGACGGTGCCGGCGTGCGCGGGCGGCGTGGCGCAGACCTGCACGCCCGGGAGCCCGTCGCCGGAGGTGTGCGACGCCATCGACAACGACTGCAACGGTGTCGTGGACGACGCGCCGGGGGCGTCGTGCGAGCTGTGCAACGGCATGGACGACGACGGTGACGGCCTGGTGGACGAGGGACTGGGCTGGACGACGTGCGGGATGGGTCTGTGCGCGGTCACGCAGCTCAATTGCGTGGGCGGCCTGCTGCAGACGTGCATGCCGGGCACGCCGGGGACGGAGATCTGCGACGGCAACGACAACGACTGCGACGGGGTCGTGGACGAGGGGCTGGGCGTGCTGTCCTGCGGCGTGGGGGCGTGCGCGGTCACGACCCCGGCCTGCAGCGGCGGCATGACGAACGTGTGCACGCCCGGAGCGCCGTCGGCGGAGATCTGCGACGGCAACGACAACGACTGCGACGGCGCGATCGACGAAGGGCTGGGGATGTCTTCGTGCGGCGTGGGGGCGTGCGCGCGCACCACGGCCAACTGCATCGCGGGCATTCCGCAGACGTGCACGCCGGGGGCGCCGGTGGGCGAGTCGTGCAACGGCGTCGACGACGACTGCGACGGGATGATCGACGAGGGCGGCGTGTGCGGCGTGAACATGCCGCCCGCCGTGTCGTGTCCGGGCGCCGTGACCGCCAGCACGCTCGACACGGTGATGCTGTCGGCCACCGCGACCGACTCCGACGGGACGATCGTGTCGACGTCATGGACGGTCACGAGCGCCCCGGTGGGCTCGTCGTCCTCGCCCATGCCGCCGAGCGGTTACGCGACGAGCTTCTGGCTGGACCTGGCCGGCTCGTACGTCCTGACGTTCTGCGCGACCGACGACGACGGGGCGACGAGCTGCTGCAGCGTGCCGATTTCCTCGGTGCCGAGCGAGGATCTGCGCGTGGAGCTGTTCTGGGATCCGGGCGCGGCGAGCAGCACAGCGGACGTGGACCTTCATCTGTTGTACCCGACGGCGCCCAACTGGTTCAGCGCGACGTTGGACTGTTACTTCGCGAACTGCGTGTTCGGGTCGCTGGCGTGGCCGCCGGCGGGCGCGGCCGGCAACCCGAGCCTGGACGTCGACGACGTGAACGGGTACGGGCCCGAGAACATCAACGTGAACTCGCCCGGCCTGGTGACCTACAAGATCGGCGTGCACTATTGGGACGACCACGGGCAGGGACCGACCACGGCGACCGTGCGCGTCTGGTGCTGGGGCACGATGGTGTACGAGTCGGCGCCGCAGACGCTGGTGGAGTACGGCCCCAACGCGCCCACGAACGACTTCTGGAAAGTGGCGAACGTCACCTGGACCGGCACCGGCGCCGGCTGCACCGTGGCCGTCGTCGACACCATCGTCACCGGCGCCGCGGCGATGTCCGCGCCCTAGGGTCGTCTCACGTGCAGCTGAGCGCGCGGTAGGCGGAGCTCAGGTCACGCCAGCGCGGTGACGATGGCGCGCGTCAGCCGCACTCCATCCACGACCCGGACTTGTCGGCGCGCGGCATGCAGCTGTAGCCGGCCGGACAGTCGCAGTCGGTGGCGCACAGCACCTCGCAGGATTGCGTCAAGATGATGCCGCTGAAGGGCTGGCACACGTAGCCGACGGGACAATCGGTGTCGCTCAGGCACATCGCGTCGATCGAAGAGGGATCGATCGGGGGGCGCGTGCAGCCGCCGGCGTCGGCGCTGGTCGAGGCGGCGTCGGAGCCGGACGCGCTCGCGTCCGACGGGGGCGTCGTGGCGTCGGAGGACGGCGAGGTCGCGTCGGAGGACGGCGTCGTCGCGTCGGACGTGGGCGGCGTGGCGTCGCTGCCGGGCGCCGCGTCGGTGCCGGGGGCGGCGTCGCTCGGGGGCGTGGCGTCGCTGCCGGGCGCGGCGTCGGCGGCGTCCGCGGGCGGGGTGCCGGCGTCGGCGGGCTGGCAGGTGAACGTCTGCGGATCGCACAGCAGGCCGGCGCGGCAATCGCTCGCCGATTGGCACGGCTCGCCCGCCCCGGCGCCGCAACGGCAGCCCACCGCCATCAGCGCCACGCCGGCGAGCACCGCGCTGCGCGCGCTGTCGAACATGGCCCTACTGTGGCATATCTCGGCCCCGGCGGGAGGTAGCTCATGGGCAGAGCCAGGTCATGCGCGGAGCCAGATCATGCGCGGAGCCAGGTCATGCGCGGAGCCAGATCATGCGCGGAGCCAGATCATGCGCGGAGCCAGATCATGCGCGGAGCCAGATCATGCGCGGAGCCAGATCATGCGCGGAGCCAGATCA
>DASYRF010000465.1:0-5763 GCA_036004705.1 Myxococcota bacterium | reverse complement strand
TCCCCCCCCCGATAAAGGCGCGGCCCAAAGAGGTGGCCTCCTTCTAGGCGCAGGTAAAGCTTCGGATCAGGCGACCGGTCTGTCGTCGCACCGGCCGGCAAGGTCGTCGCCGATGCCACGCTCACGGGAGAGCTCTCCGCGGCCGGGTCTGCGCGCGCCCTCGTCGGCCCGGCGGCGACCAGAAGCACGGCGACGCCAACGACGAGCTGGAAACTCGCTACGCTCGACCAACGCCGTCGTGGCTTCATCGTCTCATTCCTCCATACATCCGGGCCTCATTGACCCGATTTCTGAATCTTGGCACAGCGGTCCCGGCGAAGGGAGCCGCGGTGTCTCCGACCACCGGCGAACCGGAGGCCGGAACCGGAACCGGAACCGGAACCGGAGGCCGGAACCGGAACCGGAACCGGAACCGGAACCGGAACCAGAGGCCTGAACCGGAACCGGAGGCCGGAACCGGAACCCGGTGCGGGAACGCCGAGTTTCGCGTTAGCTCAGCGTCGCGCCGAAGAGACGGCCGAGGGCCACGGTGGCGCCGGCGGCGAGGGCGGCGAGGCCGACCATGCGCAGGGCTGAGCGGAGTGCGCCGGTGCCGGACAAGAGCGCTAGGCCGGCGCCGACGGCGGCGAGCACGGCCGCGCACAGCAGGCCGCTGGCGACGGCGGCGGCGAGACCGCGGAGCCTGAAGAAGAAAGGGAGCAAGGGGAGCACCGCGCCGGCCGCGAACGTGCTGAGGCTGGAGAGCGCGGCGCGAACCGGCGATCCGAGGTTGGCGGGGTCGAGGCCGAGCTCCTCGCGCACGAGCGTGTCGAGCGCCGCCTCGGGGTGCAGCATCATATCGGAGGCGTCCCGCGCGGCGCGCTCCGGCGCGATGCCTTTCTGCTCGAGGATGGACGCCAGCTCCGCCTCCTCCTCGGCCGGCGCGACGGCCAGCTCGCGGCGCTCCAGTTCCACCTGGCGGCGGTAGACGTCGCGCTGGCTGCTCACCGAGACGTACTCGCCGACGGCCATGGAGAAGGCTCCGGCCAGCAGGCCGGCGAGCCCGGCCAACAGCACCGTGCGTGGGTCGACGCCGGCCGCGGCCACGCCCAGCACCAGCGCCACGTTCGAGACGATGCCGTCGTTCATGCCGAAGACGGCGGCGCGCAGCGAGCCGCCGCGGCCGGGTGCGTGCCAGCGCTCGCGCCGGGCAATGCGTCCCTGCGCGTCGGGCGCGGGGGCGCCGTCCAGCGCGCGCAGCGAGTCGCCGTGGGCGCGCTCGTCGGACACCAGCGCGGTGGCGTCGCCGCCCTGGGCGGCGTACTTGTCGGCGTCGCGCGTCTCGGCGGCGAGCACGAACGGCAGCACGGCCTTGGTGCCCAGCCGCCGCGCCAAGCCCACGAGCGTGCGCACGCGCAGGCTCGGCCGCGACGCCGGAACTTCCACGCCGCGCTCGGCGAGCTTCCGCTCCCAGAGGGCGGCGTGCTTTCGCTCCGCGGCGGCCAGCGCGGCGAAGGCGCGCGCGCGCTCGGGGTCGCGCTCCGCGGCGGCCAGCCCGTCGTACAGCGCCACGCCGTCGCGCTCGTCGAGCAGGTTCTCGCGCAGCAGGTCGGTCGTGGCGGCGGGTTTGCGCATCCATGCGATCCGTAGCACTGCCGCCGTCCGGCAGGGAATGGGCGCGGAGGCGTGATCGGCCGGCGGGCCGCGTGGTATCAACGGGCATGGCGATCCTGGACGGCAAGGCGGTGGCCGCGGCGGTGCGCGCGCGCGTGAAGGCCGAAGTGGCCGCGCTGCAGGCGGCGCACGGCGTCACGCCGCAGCTCAAAGTGGTGCTGGTCGGAGACGATCCCGCCTCGCAGAGCTACGTGCGCGGCAAGGAGAAGCAGGCGCGCGAGGCGGGCATGGGGGGCGAGACGCTGCGCTTGCCGGGTGACGCGACCCAGGAGCGGGTGGCGGGACTGGTGCGCGAGCTGGTCGCCGACCCGGAGGTGGACGGCATCCTCGTGCAGCTGCCGTTGCCGGCGCACCTCGACCCGGAGCCGGTGTTGCTGGCGATCGACCCGGCCAAGGACGTCGACGGGCTGCACCCGCTGAACGCAGGACGGCTGATGACCGGGCGTTCCGGTCTGGTCCCCTGCACGCCGCGCGGCATCATGCATCTGCTCGACCACGCCGGCGTGACGCTGGCCGGCCGCCACGCCGTGGTCGTCGGGCGCTCGAACCTGGTGGGCAAGCCGGTGGCGCTGCTGCTGCTGGCGCGCCACGCCACGGTGACCGTCTGTCACTCGCGGACGGCCGACCTCGCCGGCATGGTCCGCGGCGCCGACGTGCTGGTGGCGGCGGTGGGCAAGCCGGAGATGATTCGCGGCGAGTGGATCGCCCCCGGCGCCACGGTCATCGACGTGGGCATCAACCGCGTCGGCGAGAGGCTCGTCGGCGACGTGGAGTACGCGCCCGCGGCGGCGCGCGCCGCGTGGATCACGCCCGTGCCCGGCGGCGTGGGGCCCATGACGGTGGCCTGCCTGCTGGAGAACACGGTGCAGGCGGCAAAGGCGCGCCGCGGCCTGTGACTTGCAGGCGTTAGTGGCCGAGGACCGACTTCATGGCGCGGTCCAGCTTGGCGACGTCGAACGGCTTGGTCACGTGCAGCGTCGAGCCGGCGTCCCAGCTCTGCTCCAGGTCGTCCTCGGAGTCGCGCGCGGTAAGCAGGATCACGGGGAGCGTCGCATACGCGGCGTACGCCGGGTCGGTGCGCACGGTGCGCGTGAACTCGAGGCCGTCCAGCGTGGGCATGTTCACGTCGCAGATCACCAGCGCCACGCGCGGCGAGAGAAGTCGCAGCGCCGCCGCCCCGTTGTCGGCTTCGAGCGCCTCGTACTCCAAGTAGCTGCCGGCCAGGAAGCGCATGACGGTCCGGCGCATCTCCGGCTCGTCGTCCACCACGAGGATCGCCCGCGGCTCACCCTTGTTCGCGCTTGCCATGCGCCGAGCTTAGGGGCGTGGCCGCGCACGGTCAACCGTGCGCCGTACAGCACCGGCCCCAAGAACTGCGGAAGCGGGGCGCGGGACGGCGCCCCGGCCAAGCGAAGGCTGGCTTTGCCAGCCCGAGCGAACGACGTTCGTGGGACCGGCTGTGGCGCCGCGCGGCGCGCGCGGCCGTGCTTGACCAGCGCGAGCCGCTGGGATTTACTCGCGCGCGCCCCCAGCCGAGGAGCGTTGTCGTGTCCGAGCCCCCCAGCCGCACCGCCCCGCTCAAGCGCACGCCGCTCTACGACAGCCATCGGGCCGCGGGCGCCCGCCTGGTCGAGTTCGCGGGCTTCGAGATGCCGGTGCAGTACGAGGGCGTCGTGGCGGAGCACACGGCGGTCCGCTCCGCCGCGGGCCTGTTCGACGTCTCGCACATGGGCGAGGCGCTCTTCGACGGCCCGCGCGCGCTCGACGCCGTGCAGCGTCTCGTCACGAACGACTGCGCCAAGCTGGCCGTCGGGCAGTCGCTGTACTCGCCCATCTGCTACGCCGACGGCGGCATCGTCGACGACTGCCTGGTCTACCGCTTCGGCGACACGCGCTACCTCGTCGTCGTCAACGCCAGCAACATCGACAAGGACCTGGCGTGGATGCGCGAGCACGCGGGCGTCCCGGTCGAGGACCTCTCCGACGCCACTTGCCTGCTGGCGCTGCAGGGGCCGCGCGCCTCGGGCATCCTGGCGCGGGCCGCCGGGCGCGACGTCGCCGCCGTGCCGCGCAACTCCTACGTCGAGCTGAGCGTGGCGGGACGGCCCTGCAAGGCGGCGCGCACGGGATACACCGGCGAGGACGGGTTCGAGGTCTTCACCGACGCGGGCGACGGGGCCGCCGTGTGGGGCGCGCTGCTGGAGGCGGGCGCGGCGGACGGGCTGAAGCCGGCGGGGCTGGGGGCGCGCGACACGCTGCGCCTGGAGGCGCGCTTGTGCCTGTACGGCAACGACATCGACCAGACGACCAATCCGCTGGAAGCGGGGCTGGGCTGGACCGTGAAGCTCGACAAGCCCGATTTCATCGGGCGCGACGCGCTGCGCGCCGTCAAGGAGCGGGGGCCGGCGCGCAAGCTGGTCGGCTTCGAGGTGACGGCCAACGCCATCGCCCGCCACGGCCACGCCGTCTACGAGTCGGCGGACGCGGCGGCGGAGTCGCCGTGCGGCGTCGTGACCAGCGGCACCAAGGCTCCCACCGTCGGCAAGCCCATCGGCCTCGCCTACGTGCCGGCGGCGCTCGGCGCGGTGGGGCAGGCGCTGTCGATCGACGTGCGCGGAAAGCGCGCGCCGGCGGTGGTGGTGAAGACCCCCTTCTACAAGCGGCCCGAGACGTGAACCGGCCACAGCGGAGACCACGATGAAGACCCCGGACGATCTGCGATACACGAAGGACCACGAATGGGTGCGCGTCGCCGGCGACACGGCCACGGTGGGCATCACCGACTTCGCGCAGGAGCAGCTCGGGGACATCGTGCTGGTGGACCTGCCGGCGGTGGGCAAGGATCTGAAGGCGGCGGCGACGTTCGGGACGGTCGAGTCGGTGAAGAGCGTGTCGGACTTGTTCGCGCCGGTGAGCGGCAAGGTGACGGAGGTGAACGCGCACCTCGCCGACGCGCCCGAGACGGTGAACGCAGACCCCTACGGGCACGGCTGGATGCTCAAGTTGAAGCTGGCCGATGCCGGCGAGGTGGACAAGCTGATGACGGCGGCTCAGTACCAGGAGCACGTGCGGGCGAGCGCACACTGACATGACGCGGGTCCTGCACGGGGGTGGCAAGAAGTACATGCCGCACACCGACGCGGAGCTGCGCGAGATGCTGCGGGCGGTGGGCGTGGGCGACGTGGAGGAGCTCTTCGATCGCGCGGTGCCGCCGGCGCTGCGGCTGGGTCGCGCGCTGGACGTGCCGCCGGCACTCGACGAGATGAGCCTGCGCGCCCACCTGCGCGCGCTGGCGGGGCAGAACGCCGACCCGGCGCGGGCGGTCTCGTTCGTGGGCGCGGGCTTCTACGTGCACCCGGCGCCGGCGTCGGTGGATACCATCGTGCGGCGCGGCGAGTTCTTCACCGCCTATACGCCCTACCAGCCGGAGGTGGCGCAGGGGACGCTGCAGGCGATCTTCGAGTTCCAGTCGATGGTGGCGCGCCTGATGGGCCTGGAGGTGGCGAACGCGTCGATGTACGACGGGGCGTCGTCCACGGCCGAGGCGGCGCTGATGGCGATGCGCGTCACCGGCCGCGAGAAGGTCGTCCTCTCGGCGGCGCTACATCCATATTACCGCGACACGATCGCCACCTACCTGGACGGCGGACACGGCCGCCTGGAGACGGTGGCGTTCGACGGCGCGAGCGGGGCGACCGACGCGACGGCGCTGGCGCAGGCGCTCGACGGGCAGACCGCGGCGGTCGTGGTGCAGTCGCCCAACTATCTGGGCGTCATCGAGGCGCTGCCGGGGCTGGCGGCGTCGGCGCACGACCGCGGCGCGCTCTGCATCGTGGCGGTGCCGGAGGCGCTGTCGCTGGCGTTGCTGCGCGCGCCGGGCGCGTGCGGCGCGGACATCGCCACCGGCGAGGGGATGGCGTTCGGCATCGGGCCGCAATACGGCGGGCCGGCGCTGGGACTGTTCGGCTGCTCGTCCAAGCACGTGCGGGCGATGCCGGGGCGGTTGTGCGGCGAGACGGTCGACGCCGAGGGGCGGCGCGGCTACGTGCTGACGCTGTCCACGCGCGAGCAGCACATCCGCCGAGGCAAGGCGACGTCGAACATCTGCAC
>DASYRF010000464.1:0-14582 GCA_036004705.1 Myxococcota bacterium | reverse complement strand
ACGTCCTCGGCCGCCGCGCCGGCGGGGTGGGATGCCGTGGGTGTGATACCGCCGGGCGGGTCGAGCAGGCGCCCGCGCTTGTCGCGCCGCGGAGGCAGCGGCGGCAGCGCGCCGTCCACGTAGAGGATGGTGCCGTCCTTCGGGCAGTACTCCACCTCGGCGGGGAACGTGCGCTCGCAGCGGGGGCAGCGTTTCGCGGTGGCCGCGCCCGGGGTCACGGCTGAAGTCTAGCTCGGATCGGCCGTTCGCTCACCTGACGGGGGGGCGGGGGCCATCGACGCGCGCGGCCGTAGCGGGTGCGGGGCACGGCCACCTATTTGCAACCGAGGTCGCGCATGTTCTCGCGCGTCTCCGTCGCCAGCGGGCCGGTCGCGCCCTTTTCCAGATAGAGCTTGTAATTCGCGCAAGCGTCTGCCTTCTTGCCACGCTCGTGGTAGACCAGCGCGACGGTGCGGTAGCTGGAAGCGATGGACGGGTCGAGCGCGATGGCGCGTTTCGCCTCGGCCTCTGCCATGGCCGTGGCGCCGTTCTCGATGGCCGCCCACCCGACGCCGGCGTGCGCGGCCGCGCCGTCCGGGTCGATGGCGAGCGCCGCCTTGAAGGTCTTGCTCGCCGCGCCGAACGCCCCCGCGGCGAGCTGCTTGTTGCCTTTCTCCACGAAGGCGTCGTACTCGGCGCGCTTGTCGGGCGGCAGCGGCGTGGGGGCGGCGCTGGGGCTGGCGCTGGTGGCGGCCGTGTGGGCGCCCGCCGCGGCGCCGGCGCCGGCGGCGAGGCTTGTGCCGGCAGACGTGGGGGGTGCCTCCGGACCGGCGGAGCGGCCGTGCGTGAGCGCGTCGCCGCTCCTGGCCGTGTCGCCCGCGGACGCGGTGCTCGCCGAGGGTGCGGAGGCGGGGGCGTGCTTGGCCTCGTCGCCCGCGCTCGCCGCCTCGTCGGCGTGCCCTTTCTTCTTTTTTCCTTTGGCGGTCGGCTTGGACTCGCTCCCGGCACCCTCGCCGTCGGCGCCGTGCCGCGCCGCGAGACGCTCGCTCGGCTTCAGGGGGCTGCGCGTTCTGGTCCACAGATAGAACCCGCCCGTGCCTGCTCCGCCGAGCAGGAGCACCGCGACCACCGTGCCGATGAGCCGGCGGCGCGCGCGTCGAGCGCGGTCGGCGGGCGCTTCGAAATCGCCGAGCGAGTCCTCGTCGGCGGCGCGCGGGGCTGATTCGCCGGCGGCGAAGAATCGCTTCATGTCGGCCTGCGACCATTCGCTGCTGTCGCCGAGCCGCGCGACGGCCGGGTGCGAGCCCGAGGCCTCGCTGCGCGCGGCGGACGAGGCAGGCGCGGCTGCTGCAACCGGGACCGGCGGCGGAGCCGAGGCCGGCGTGGGCTCGTGGCCGAGGATCGACCGCAGTGTCGGCGCGGGCGCACCCTCGACGATGACGGACGGCGTCCGGGCGGCGGCGGGCGCGGGCAACGGGGGGGGAGGCGGCGGCGCCGCGTTGACCGCGGCCACCGGCACCGCGGGCGGAAGGACGCCCACCCCAGGCAGCGTGCCCTTGCTAGGGCGCCCCACCAGCGGGCCGACGGGCGTCAGCTCGGGGCTGGAGGGAGCGGCGGAGCGCCAGTCCGTGGCAGCTGCGCCGGCTACGCTCGCGGCGGGCGGTGCCGGCGGCGGCGGTGGTGGCGGTGGCGTGACGGCCGTTGGCGAGGCGGGACCCCCCGCACCCGCGGGCCGCGTGGGACGAAGGGGTCGGGTGGGGCGGGCGGAGCGGGCCCGGCGCGCTTCGCGGTCGCGTGCGGCGGCGCCGGCGCCGTTGCCGTCATCGTCCTCGTCTTCCTCGTCGTCCTCGTCGTCCTCGTCGTCCTCGCCGTCGTCCTCGTCTGGGCCGGCCCCGTCGTCGTCGCCGCCGTCGTCGTTCTCGTCCTCGTCGTCGTCCTCGTCCTCGGCATCCTCGTCGTCGTCGTCGTCGTCGTCGTCCTCTTGCGTGCCGGCGGCGTCGGGCACGGAGACCGCCGTTGCGGCAGCAGGCGGTGCCGCGGTCGGGGAATCGAGGGCAGGCCCTGGCGCCGCCGGCGCAGCCAGAAGGCGCGACGCCGCCGCGACGGAGCGCGCCGGCCCGCCCGCCGCCGCGTCCGCCGGGCCCGCCGCCAGCGGGCCGAGCGCCATCGCCGCGTGTACCGGCACCCAGGCCTGTCCGTCGGGCGAGACTTCGTCCTCATCGGCGACGATGCCCCCGCGGATCAATTCTCGCAGGGCGTCTGCGTCATAAGGGCCGCTGCGGCGGCGGATGTAATAGCGCTGCTCCACGTTCGCCGGGGTATGATTCCACGGCCCCGCTCTCGTTTCCAGTTGGGCCGGGGAGATGTTACTTTTCAGCGTCTGGTTGCCCCCACATGAGCTATCGCATCCTCATCGTCGACGACTCGGCTGCGACGCGCGCGCTGATCGCGTCGGCGCTCGAGACCGACCCCGAGTTCGAGGTCACCGAGACGGCCTCCGGCTTCGAGGCCCTACGCGCACTGCCGCAAGGGCGCTTCGACCTCATCCTCACCGATATCAACATGCCCGACATCAACGGGCTGGAGCTCGTGCGCTTCATCAAGACAAGCCCCCTGTACAAGGACAAGCCGCTCATCATCATCTCCAGCCTGCAAGGCGGCACCGAGCGGCGGCGCGGCCTCGCCCTCGGCGCCACTGACTACGTCGTCAAGCCCTTCGACCCTGACGCCCTGCTCCAGCTCTGTCGCAGCTACCTGGGCGCTCCGCCGCGGAGCTAACCGGACCGCGATGGTCGGCGACCGCAGCGAGAAGGCCGTCCAGGAATTCATCTCCGAAGCGCAGGAGATCATCGAAGGCCTCAACCGCGACCTGCTGACCCTCGACGAGCAGCACCGGCGTCGCGACACCGACCCCGACGTCCTCAACAACGTGTTTCGCCGCGTCCACAGCCTCAAGGGGCTGTCCGGCATGTTCGGCGCCGAGCGCATGACCGGGCTCAGCCACAACCTGGAGAACCTGCTCGACTCGCTGCGCATGGGCAAGATCGTCCTCGATGCGCCCATCCTCGACCTGTTGTTCGAGTCCATCGATATCTTCAACGGTCTCATCTCGGACATCTCGCGGGGCACCGATACGGCCGGCACCAAGGTCGACGACCTCATCTACAAGCTGGACCGCGCGCTGGTCGGAGGGGACGAGCGCTCCGGCCCGTTGCCCATCGAGGACTTCGAGCTCGACCCCGGCGTGCTGGCCGTGCTGACCGAGTACGAGGAGCACCGCCTGCGCGAGAACATCAAGCGGGGTGCGGCGCTTTACAACTTCCGCGCCACGTTCGGGTTGATGTCCATCGACCGCGAGCTGGAAGACCTCAAGACCAAGGTCAAGCCGGTCGGCGAGATCATCACCTACCTACCGCGGTCGCAGGGAACCGACGAGTCCGCCATCGAGCTCGACATCATCGTCGGGTCGGCGCGCCCACCGGAGGAGGTGCTCTCGGTGGGCGCCGCGCGCAACGTGGTGGCCTCGGTCATCCCGCGTCGTACCGTCGGGTTGGGAGCCGGCCGCGCCTCCGCGCCGGCGCCTTCACCGTCGCCGTCGGCGGGGGGGCTCGCCATGCCCTCCGGGTTCGGCGCGGCGCCGGGGGCCGCCCCTCCGGCGTCGCTCGGTGCCGCGGCCTCGGCCGCAGCCGGGCCGGAGCCGCGCGGCGCGCCCGGCGGTCACGCGGCCACGCTGGACACGCCCGCCAGCGGCCCTCGCCGCGGCGGCGCCGGCCACGAGCGCCGCGACCGTGACCGTGACCGCGACCGCGTCGGCGCCGACCGCGGGCGCGACACCGGGGAGGTTGACGGCGATACGCTCGGCGCCAACCCCGACCTCGACTCCGTCACGGGCGTGGACGGCCCCACCGAGTCGCTCAAGAGCGTCTCGCAAGCCGTGCGAGTCGACATCCGCAAGCTCGACCGCCTGATGAACATCGTCGGCGAGCTGGTCGTCTCGCGCAGCGCCGTCGGCGAGCTGGCCGACCGGTTTGCCCCCCAGCTCTCCGACCCAGCCGTCGTCATCGCCTTGCACCGCGAGCTGCGCACGTTCGAGCGTCGCGTCGCCGAGCTCCAGGAGGGCATCCTCGAGGTACGCATGGTGCCGCTCGGGCAGATCTTCGACAAGCTCTCGCGCGTGGTGCGCAAAATCTCCCGCGAGGTCGACAAGCCCATCGACCTCGTCATCCGCGGCGCCGACACCGAGCTCGACAAGCTCATCGTCGAGGAGCTGTCGGATCCGCTGATGCACCTGATCCGCAACGCCATCGACCACGGCATCGAGTCGCGCACCGAGCGCGTCCAGGCCGGCAAGCCCGACGCCGGGCGCGTCACCGTCGCCGCCGTGCAGCGCGGCAGCCACGTCATCATCGAGATCGAGGACGACGGGCGCGGCATCGACGAGAACGAAGTGGCGCGGGCGGCGTTGCGCCGCGGCCTGGTCGACCGCGACCACGTCTCCGACCTGACGCGCCGCGAGATCCTCGGCCTCCTCTTTCAGCCCGGCTTCACCACCCGCGAGGGCGTCTCGCAGCTCAGCGGCCGGGGCGTCGGACTCGACGTCGTCAAGACCAACATCGCCCACCTGCGCGGCATGATCGACGTGCAGTCGGAGGTCGGCGCCGGCAGCAAGTTCACCATCACGCTGCCGGTCACGCTCGCCATCCTGCAGGCGCTCATCGTCCGCGCCGCGCGCGAGACCTACGCCATCCCCATGAACAGCGTCATGGAGAGCGTGCTGCTCGCCCCCGAGGACGTGCGCACCGTGGAGCGGCGCGAGGTCGTGCGGCTGCGCGAGGCGACGCTGCCCCTCGTCCGCCTGGAGCGCGTCTTCAGCCTCGCGCGCAGCGAGCCCGCGGGGTCCGACCTGCACGTGGTCGTGGTGGCGCTCGCCCAACATCGCCTGGGCATCGTGGTCGACGACTTCGTGGGACGGCAGGACATCGTCATCAAGGCGCTCGGCAAGGTACTCTCGCGCGTGCCGGGCGTTGCCGGCGCCGCCGATCTCGGCAACCAACAAACGGTGCTGGTGCTGGACGTGGGGGCCCTCATCGAAGAGACACTGGCGACCTGATGGGTACCACCGGACGAGAGCCGCCGCGCGCCGGGACCCCCGGCCCCGGCTCCGCGAGCGACCGCCGCCAGGGCGAGCGCCGCCGTCCCACGGGGGAGGCCGCGCAGGGGGCCGCCCCCGGCGGGCCGGACCGCCGCTACGGAGAGCGGCGGGGCGCGGTGGCGCGGGCCCCCGGTGATTCGCCCGGCGGGCTGCTCGACTCCATCGTGGACGGAGAGACCTTCCTGGAGCTGGCCGCCGAGGGCTCCTACCGGCAGACGTACGGCGCCGGCGACGAAGAGGGCGAGCGGGCCGAGTGCCTGGCGTTCCGCGTGGGCGACGAGGAGTACGCGCTGGAGATCGGCCACCTGCGCGAGATCATTTTCCCGCCGCCCATCACCCAGGTTCCGCGCGCACCGGCCAACGTGGTCGGCGTGCTCGCGCTGCGCGGCAGCATGGTCACCGTGGTGGATCTGCGCCAGCGCCTGGGCTTCCCCGACATCCCGCTCACGGTGCGCTCCCGCATCCTGGTCGTCCACCACGACGGCGAGCTGTTCGGCCTGGTCGTGGACGGCGTCTCCGAAGTGGTGCGGTTCGTTCCCACGGCCGTCGAGCCGCCGCCGCCCACGCACCGCCGCCTGGAAATGGACGTGGTGAAGGGGGTGCTGCACCGCGGCGGCCAGCTGCTCATCATGCTCGACCTCGAGCGGGTGCTGTCATTCGGCGTTCAGCCGGGCGGGCGTGCTCAGGAGGATCGATGAAGCCACGCGCGGCAGCGGACGAGCTCGTCCAGCTGTGTTCGTTCACGCTCGGCGGCGAGCAGTACGTGATCGACATCATGCGCATCAAGGAGATCATCAACCCGCTGCCCATCCGCAAGGTTCCGATGGCGCCGAGCTTCGTAGAGGGCGTCATCGACCTGCGCGGGTCGATCATTCCCATCGTGGACATGCGCAAGCGGCTCGGCACGCCGGTCGCGGCCGACGGTCGCGCCATGAAATACATCATCGTTTCCATCGCCGGGCGGATCGTGGGCCTGGTGGTAGACGCCGTGAAGGAGGTCATCCGCGTCACGCGCAGCCAGCTGCGCCCCGCGCCGGCGCTGACCCTCAACGAGAACGCCCCGATCGTCCTGGGCGTTTGCGCGCACGACGGCCAGCTGCTGGTGCTGCTCGACCTGGACCAGCTCCTCAGCCACGCCGAGCGCGCCAGCCTACCGGCGTCCGCCGCCGCCGGCGCAGGCGCCGGCGCAGGCGCCGGCGGCAGCCCGGGCGCGCACCCCGGCGCTGACCCGCTGTCGGCCGGCCTGCCGGTGGTAGACGCAACCTCGCCGGAGGACGGCGAGTGAAAGCCGCGTGCCCCGGCTGCGGAACGCCGTACACGGTCGCCGACGACCTGGCCGGAGAGCGCCTCGTGTGCGGAAACTGCCAGACGCCGTTTCGACCGCGCGAAGCGGTGGCGAGCGCGGCGCGCGCGGCGGCGGGGGCCCGCGTGCTCGTCGCCCACGAGAACGCGCGCGTTTGCGAGGTGGCCGCCCAGGTGCTGCGCGAGGCGGGCTTCCGCGCGCTGCTGGCGCGCGACGGCGTACGCGCGCGCGAAGTGCTGGCCGCCGGCGCCGCCGACGCGCTCGTCGCCGACGTCGCCCTGCCCGGTGTGGCCGCGTTCCAGCTCTGCGACTGGCTGCGCGGCGCCGAGGACGACCGCCTGCGCGCGCTGCCGGTGGTGCTGGTCGCCAGCGTCTTCCGCAACACAGCCTACAAGCGGCGCCCGGCCCGCCTGTACGGCGCCGACGACTACGTCGAGCAGCACCACATCCCCGACATGCTGGTTCCCAAGGTGGCGCGGCTGCTGCAAGCGCGCGGCGTCGACGTGCCGGGAGACGCGCTCGTGCAGATCCTCGGCAGCGGCGATCCCGCGATCGTCGACGCGCTGGCCGCCGAGGAGAGGCGCCTGTTCGAGGCCGACGGACTGCGCCCGAGCCTGCACGCGATGGACGCCGCCGAGCAGCGCGCGCGGCGGCTGGCGTGGATCATCGTCGCCGACCTGGGGCTCTACGACGAGGCCGAGCTGGAGCGCAGCGACGCCGCCGTGGCCGCCGGCGCCACCGTGGCCCGCTCAGCGGGCGCCACCTACGTGCCGAGCAGGCGGCTCCAAGCCGATCTCGGCGAGGCGCGCCGGCTGTTCGAACGGCTCGTGCCCGAGAGTGTGCGCGCGCGCGCCGACTACTTCCAGGAGGCGTTCGACCGCTACGTCACGCTGCGCGGCGCCGGCATGCATTCGGCGGCTGGCGGCGAGGAGACGGCGTGAGCGACTCGTTGGAGGCCCTGCGCGCCGAGCTGGCGGCGGGTGACGAAGAGAGGCGGCGCCTGGCGGTGGCGACGCTGGCGCCGCTCGCGGAGCTGGATTCGGCGGCGGCGCTGCTGCTGGCGCTCGACGCGCTGGGAGACGAGAGCTGGCGCGTGCGCAAGGAGGCGGTGCAGCTGGTATGCGCCTGGCCCGAGCCGGGCGCCGTGGTGGCGCCTCTGGTGACGGCGCTCGCCACCGCTGGCAACGCCGGGCTGCGCAACGCTGCTGCCGAGGCGCTGTGCAGGCTCGGCGAGACGGTGCTGGAGGCGCTCGTAGCGCAGGCGGCGCGCGCCGACGCCGACACGCGCAAGTTCGTCGTCGAGGTGCTGGGGCGCATTGGCAGCACGCGCGGCGTGCCGGTGTTGCTGGCGCGCCTGGGCGACGATGATCCGAACGTGCGCGGCGCCGCCGCCGAGGCCCTGGGCGCCATCGGCGGGACCGACGCGGAGCGCGGCTTGCGAGCGGTGCTCGACCGCGACGACCACTTCACGCGTGCGTGCGCGCTCTCCGCGCTGGCGCGCCTCGGTGCGCATCTGCCGCTGGCGGAGCTGCGCGTCTTGCACGGCGAGCGCATGCTGCGCCGCGAGGTGCTTGCCGCGCTGGGTCGCTGCGGCGATCCGGCCGCGGTTGACCTGCTCGTCGCCGACGTCGCGGGCGGGCCCGCCTCAACGCGCGAAGTCGCGGCTGTGGCCGTCGTAGAGCTGGCCACGGCCGTAGGTCCACGCGGTCTGCCGCGCCTGCGCGGCGCGCTGGCCGCCGCCGCCGCCGCCGGGCCCGGGCTGGTCGAAGGGCTCGCACGCATGCTGCAGGGTCCGCGGCCCGACGCACGGCGCGCCGCTGCGCTCGTGCTCGGCTGGGCGGGCGCCGCCGACCAAACCGGCCGCCTGTTGGATTTGGTCGAGGAGGACCCCGAGGCCGAGGAGGCGGTCACCGCGGCGATCGCGGTGCTCGGTCATGCCGCCCTGCCGCAGCTACGCGCCGCCGCCGCCGACCCGCGCGTGTCCTCGCGCAGCCGGACGTTCGCCATCCAGCGCCTCTGCGACCTGAGCGACGCCGGCGCGGTGCCGCTGCTGCTCGCGGGGCTGCAGAGCGACGACCCCGGGCCGGTGGCCGCCGCAGCGGCCGCGCTGGGCGTGCTCGGCGACGCGACGGCCGTCGCGCCCCTGTTGCGCGCGCTGGCGCGCGACGACGGCAGCGACGCCGAGCGCGGCGTCGTGGTGGAGGCGCTGGTGGCGCTGGCGGTGCGCGCTGGCGACGCAGTGCGCGCGGCCCTCGTGGGCGACGATGGCGTCTCGGAGGTGGGGCCGGCCTTCGAATCGATCGCCGGGCTTCGCCTCCTGGGCGAGGTGGGCGGCGCAGCCGACCTGGCGCTGGCGGAGCGCGGGCTGCACGCCACCGACCGCGCGGTGCGCCGCGCCGCGGTCGCCGCGGTGGCGCGCCTGGCCGCCCGCACCGGTGCCTCGGTCGTGCCCACGCTGCGCTTGGCGCTGGCCGACGAGGACCCCGCGGTGCGCGCCGCCGCCGCCGCCGCGCTCGGCCGGGCCGGCGCCGCGGCCGAGGCGTCCGAGGCGCTGCGCCACGCGCTGGCCGACGAGGTGCCCGAGGTGCGCGCCGCCGCAGCCGCCGCGCTCGGCCGTTTGGGCGACGTCGCCGCCGTGGAGTCCCTGCGCGCGCTCACCGGCGATCCCGCCGGGGTGCTCGCGGTCGCTGCGGTGGAGGCGCTGGCCCGACTCGCTCCGGACGACCCGGGTCCGTTTGAGCTGGCGCTGCGCCACCCCGACCCCGAGGTCCTGAAAGCCGCCTTGGCCGCCGTCGCGGGAGGCGCAGGCGGCCCGGGGGGAGGCGCCGGCGAGGCGCGGGTGCGCCGCGAGGTCTTCGCCGCGCTCGGCTATCCCCGCTGGGACGTGCGCCGCGCCGCCGCCGAGGCCTCGGCGCGCTTCGGCGTCAGCGCCGAGCCGTGGCTGCGCGAGCGGCTGCAGGCCGAGGCCGATCCGCTCGTGCGCGCGACCATGGAAGCGGCGCTGGAGCGTGCGCGCGGCGCTGGTGGGGGTGGAGGGGGCGCGGCCGGTTGAACGACCCGCTCGGCGCGCACGGCGGACCGTTCCCGATGGACGAGGAGCAGTTTCGCCTCATCCGGGACTCGATCTACGAGTACTGCGGCATCCTCTTCGGGGACGACCTGCGGCCCATCGTGCGCCGTCGCCTGGAGCCGCGGCTGCGCGTCCGCGGCCTTCCGGATTTCCATGCGTACCATCGTTACCTGCGTTATGGCCCGGAGGCGCGCGCGGAGCTGGAGGAGGTCGTGGAGCTGCTCACGACCAACGAGACGTACTTCTTCCGCGAGGAGTACCAACTGCGGGCGTTCGCCGACGAGATCGTGCCCGCCCTGGTGAAGCACCTCGGGCGGAGGCGCCGCCTGCGTATCTGGAGTGCGGGCTGTGCCAGCGGCGAAGAGTGTTATACGATCGCTATTCTAACCCGCGAACACCCGCTGCTGCAGGACTGGGACGTACACATCTTCGGCTGCGACATCTCGCGGCGCGTGCTCGCCACCGCGCGGCGCGGCGTCTACCGCCAGGGCTCCTTCCGCTCCACGCCGCCGCGCTACAAGCACGAATACTTCGCGCGGCGCGACGACGGCACGTACGAAGTCCGGGCGGACCTGCGCGAGCGCGTTACGTTCGGCCACATGAACCTGCTGGACGACGCCCGCGTGGGCATCGTGGGCGAAGTGGAGGTCGTCTTCTGCCGCAACGTGATGATCTACTTCGACGTGTCGGCGCGCCGGCGGCTCGTGCACACGTTCCACGAGAAGCTCGCGCCCGGCGGCTACCTGCTGCTTGGACATGCGGAGTCGCTCCTGTCGCTGTCGACGGCCTTCGAGCTATGTCACCTGCGCAACGATCTGGTATACCGCAGGCCCCTGTTCACCGACGGGTTGAAGCCGTGAGTCCCACCACCCTGCCGCCCGTGCCGCCCGGCCCGCCGGGCGAGCCGCCCGCGCCGCCTGCGCCGCCCGGCGCCGCGCCCAAGATCCGCGCTGTGGTGGTGGAGGACTCGGCCTACAACCGGCGCGTGATCACCGGCATCCTGGAGTCGAGCGGCGAAGTGGAGGTCGTCGGCAAGGCCAGCGACGGCGAGGCAGGGTTGCAACAGGTGTTGTCGCTGCGCCCCGACATCATTTGCCTCGACCTCGAGATGCCACGGATGGACGGCTTCACGTTCCTGCGCATCCTGATGAGCCGCCAGCCCACGCCCGTGATCGTCGTGTCCTCGCAGGCGCAGAAGGCAAACGTCTTCAAGGCGCTGGAATTCGGCGCGCTGGACTTCGTCGCCAAGCCATCGCCCGCCATTTCCTCCGAGCTCCTCAAGATCCGCGACGAGCTTCTGTCGAAGGTCGCGCTCGTCCGTTCCCTGAAAATGGCGCCGCTGAAGGAGCGCGCCGCCGCCCGCTCGCTGCGCGGCGATTCCATTCCCATGCCCGTGCTGCGCGCCCCCGCCGTGCCCGGCGCGCCTCCTTCGCAATCCGGCTCCGGAGCGGTGGTCGTCGGCGGCGTGGCCGGCGGCGCAGCGCCCGTGCAGGGCGGGTCCGGCGCGTTCGCCGTCGTGGCGCCCGCGCCCGAAGGTCCGGCGCCGACCCCCGAGGAGCTCGTGCTCCTTGCCATCGGCGCTTCCACCGGCGGCCCGCCCGCCATCCAGCAGATCCTGCAAGGCATCGAGATCGGCTTCGCCGGCGCCATCCTCGTCACGCAGCACATGCCGGAGCGCTTCACGCGGGCTTTCGCCCAGCGCCTAGACCGGCTGCTCGGCCACGCCGTCTACGAGGCCGAGGACGGGATGGTCGTGCGCCAAGGCGGCGTCTACGTGTCGCCGGGTGACGCTTCGATGGGTGTCCACCGCGAGGGCGCCGCCGCCGTGCTTCGTCTGTCGCGCGCCGAGCGCCGCTACGTCCCGTCGATCGACTACATGCTGAACACGGCCGCTCTGCTCTTCGGGCGGCGCCTCATGGCGGCCATCCTGACGGGCATGGGCACCGACGGCACCGAGGGGGTCGCCGCGGTTCGCCGCGCCGGCGGGCGCGTCGTCGCCGAGTCGCGCGAGACGGCGGTCGTCTACGGCATGCCCGGCGCCGCCGTCGAGAGCGGGCAGGTGGAGCAGATCCTCCCGCTCGGACGCCTGGTCGAGACCGCCCGCACGTTCCTGCACCGCCGCTGAAGCGGCTACTGGGTCGTGACGATCGCGGTGGCGACGGTGAAGTCGCCCGGGATCCACGTGTGCGTGTCGTCGTGCAGCGCGATCTCGATCTCGTGGATGCCCGCAGGGGCGGCGCAGCGCGCGAAGTGTGCGGGCAGCGGGCTGGTGGTGCCCTCGACGTTGAACGTTGCGCCGGGCTCGTCGCAGGTGAAGCCGTCGATGCGCAGCTCCACGTGGCCGCAGCGCGCCGCGCCGGCGCAGGTGCCCGCCGCCGTCAGTGTGAAGTTCCCCACGTCGAAGGCGACGTCGACCGTCTGATCGGCGTCGGCGCCCAGCGTGAGCGTGTCGCCGGCGGCGACGTCGGACAATAGGAGCACCGGCGGCGCGTCCACCGTCACCGTGACGCTCGCCGTGGCCGCCACCGAGCCGTCCTCGTCCCGGACGAGCGTGACGGTGATCGTGTGCTCGCCCAGGAACGTGGGGCAGAGGGTCAGGTTGGCGGTGAGCCCCGGGATCCAGCCAAAGCCGTTGTCGGTCTCGGGCGTGGGCCCGGCGACGTTGTAGGAGACGCCGCCGGCGTTGCAGGCGTCTCCGTCGATGTTGATCCAGGCTTGGCCGCACTGCTTCTCGTGGGGCGGGCAGGTGCCGGGCGGCTCGTAGCGCCAGGCCATCGCGCTGAGGCCGATCTCGAGCGTGCCGTCGAGCCCGGCGACGGCCGTGGAGCCGTCCGCGGGCGAGCTGATGGAGACCTCCGTGGGGAGGTTCACACAACCGGCCGCCGAGGCGGCGGCGAGCGCGGCGAACCAAGTCTTCTTCGAAGTGGCCATGCCGTCTCTCCTTCGCATTAGAAGTAGTAGCCGACGGCGACCGAGGCGTTGAACGCCGCGACCGGCTGCTGGAGGAAGACGTGCCGCCAGACGGGAATGCCGGCGGAGGCGTCGATGAAGAAGCCGCCGAACGGCGCGATGAGCACGCGCGGCACGAAGAAGTCCCAGACGCCCCCCGACTCGGCGGCCACGCCGCCGCTCTGGTAGTTGATGTTGCGGACGACCAGCTCGTTGGACACCGCGATGGAGACATACTTGATGGGCGTGAACATCGCGCCGACGCGCGCCGTGTAGATGTTGCCGGAGCGGTAGCCGCTCGAGTCGGCGCCGCCGTCGAGGCGCAGCCCGACGTCGCCGTACAGGCCGAAGAAGCGTCCCAGCCGGCCCGAGTAGCCGACGCCGAAGCGCGGATCAATCGAGCCGCTGCCGAGCTGTAGGAAATGCAGGCCGGGGAGGCTGCCGGCGCGCTCGTCGCCGGTCGGGAAGGTCATGCCGAACAGCAGCTGTAGGTTGTGCGGGTCGAAGAAGTGGTGTCCCAGCGGATCGGTCGACTCCCACGGCTGGAAGACCGCGTAGGCGCCGATGTCGCCGAGCTGGAATCCGTTCGTCTTGACGTCGCTCATCCACGCGTTGTTGTGCACGCGGATCATCGAGAACGGCAGCGTCCCGCCGAGGCGCACGTGGTCGCCGAACGCGTGCTCGAAGGACAGCGTCAGATCGTGCCGCGTCCAGGAGATGTTGGTGATGTCGAGCGGGTTGGGATCGACGACCGAGCCGGCGTAGGCCTTGTGGCCCGTGGCGAAGCCGTACTCGAGGCGCACGATGTTCGTGGAGGTCGCGGGGCGGAGCTCACCACCGTAGACGCTGCTTCCCGGCAGCGTGGGGTTCGTTCAGCCAGGGCAGGCGTGGCTCGTGCGCGGCCAAGCGACGAACGCAATCAGCACCCCCAGACCCACCGACAAGGCGCCGTATGTTTTCATGGCCGGCTCATAGCAAGCCAGTTGTCAACTGTCAACTCAGGGTCGTTAATTGTTGCTGTGAGCAGGGCGGCCCGTGAAGGGAGCGGCGCGGCTCGACCGGGCGGCGGGGCGTGTGATAGCGTCGCGCCGCGAACGATGAGCGAACGCGATCCGAAGGGGACGGGGACCCCCGCGCCGGGCGGCGGCGAGGAGACGGATCTCCTCGGGCGCCGCGAAGACTTCATCAAGACCTTCTTCCGCAAGGGCGCCGAGCTCACCGAGGAGCTCCTCGTCGAGAACCAGCGGCTTCGTTACAAGCTGGTGGCCCTGGAAGAAGAGCTCACCGCGCTGCGCCGGTCGAGCGCCGGCGAGAGCACCGCCGCCATCCGCGAGCTGGCCCGCCGCATCCAGGAGCTGGAAGAGGAGCGGCAAAGCCTCATCGGGCGTTATTCGGAGGTCGAGGCGCGCAGCCGCGACTACGAGGCGCGCTTCCACCAGATCGAGGAGGAGAACGAGCGCCTCGCCAATCTATACGTGGCGTCCGACCAGCTCCACTCGACGCTGGACCTGCGCGAGGTGCTGCAGATCATCCTCGAGATCGTGCTCAACTTCATCGGCGCCAAGCAGTTCAGCATCCACATGATCGACGACTCGACGCGGCGGCTGTTCCCGGTGGCCGCCGAGGGTGTGTCGGTCGAGGCCGTGCCGGAGTTTCCGTTGGGGCAGGGGTTCGTGGGCAAGGCGGTGGAGACGGGGACACCGTACCTGGCGGCGCAGATGAACCCGGCGCCGAGCGCGCCGCTCGACTTCGGCGCGCCGCTCGCCTGCATCCCGCTGGCCATGCGCGGGACGCCGGTGGGCGCCATCGTCATCTACCGCTACCTGGTGCAGAAGAAGGAGATCGTCGAGGTCGATCACGCGCTGTTCAGGCTGCTGGCGGCGCACGCCGCCACGGCCATCGTCGGGGCGCGCCACGCCACCGCCGGCGGTGCGCGCCCTCTCACGCGCGCCGCCTTTGCCGCGCTACTCGCCGGCCATGCCGAATGAGGTGGTGACATGCCTCCGCTGAACGCGCTCGTCGTCGAGGACTCGCCGCTGATGCGGCAGCTCATCGTCTACGCGCTCCGCCAGATCCGCGACCTGCGCGTCGTGGAGGCGGACGACGGCGTGGACGCGCTGCGCAAGCTG
>DASYRF010000463.1:0-6661 GCA_036004705.1 Myxococcota bacterium | reverse complement strand
CTGACGAGCGCCTCGCGCGCCGCCCGCCGCGCGCCGCCCCTGCCCCTGGCCTCGACCCCCGCGCCGACCCCGACCCCCGCCCCCGCCCCCGCCGCCGCCGCCGCCGCCGCACGCGCCGCCGCCGCCGCCAGCGCGCGTAGGTCCGCAGCGTCGATGGCGGCGATCAGCGCATCGGCATCGCGATACCGCTGCGCCGGGCGCTTGCTCAGGCACCGCAGCACGATCTTCGCCACCGGCTCCGGCAGCTCCGGCCGCCGCGCCCGCGGGTCGGGCGGCTCCGTGCGCATGTGGTGCACCAGCAGCTCGGCGGTCTCGCCCACGAACGGCCTCTCGCCGCACAGCATCTCGAACATCACCACGCCCAGCGCGTAGAGGTCGGCCCGCCCGTCCAGGTCGGGAGCGTCCTCCACCTGCTCGGGCGCGATGTACTGCGGCGTTCCCTGCACCAGACCGATCTTCGTCAGGCGCGCCCCGCCCGCGTTTCCGCCCGCGCCGCCCGCGCCACCGCCGCCGCCCTGCAGCTTGGCGATGCCGAAGTCCAGCACCTTCGCCGCCGGCCGCAACGGATCCTCGTCGAGCACGAAGATGTTCTCCGGCTTGAGGTCGCGATGCACGACCCCCGCCTGGTGCGCCGCGCGCAGCGCCAGCGCCACCTCGCGCGCGATGCCCAGTGCCAGCCCCGGCGCCAGCACCGGCTTCTGCTCCAGCAGCTTCCCCAGGCTCCGCCCGCGCAGGTACTCCATCACGAAGTACGAGCGCCCGTCGCCGAGCTCGCCGAAATCGAAAATCTGCGGGACGTTGCGGTGCCCGGTGCGCGCCACCGCGCGCGCCTCCTGCTCGAAACGGCGCACCAGCGTGGGGTCCGCCGCGAGCGTCCGGTGCAGCACCTTGATCGCCACCTCCTGACCGATGCGCACGTGCCGCGCCAAGTACACCGTGCCCATCGCCCCCGACCCCAGGTACTGCACCAGCTGGTGGTTGCCGACGCACTGGCCGAGCAGGCTCGCGGGCAACGCCTCGACGAGCTCTCCGCCTCGGACCTCCACGGGCGCCATCGGCGCGATCCTACCTCGCCAGCGAGAAGCCGTAGTAGTCGCCAGGCAGCGGACCGGCGAAGTTGGCGGTGGGGACGGCGCTCGGGCCGCCGGGGCCGCCGAAGTGGACGTACACCCGTCCGTTGTCGAGGCCGGTGGCGTCGGCCGTCGGCGCGCCGAAGACCACGTCGGCGAAGCCGTCGCCGTTGAGGTCGCCCGTGCCGGCCACCGCGACGCCGAAGGCGTCGCCCGCCGCCGCCCCGCCGACGATCAGGTCGGGCACGGCGTCGAGCGCCATGCTCGCCCCGCCGAGGAACACGTACGCCGCACCGGAGTTGGGCGCCGGCGCGTCGGCGAGCGACGCCGCCACGACGAGGTCGTCCCAGCCGTCGCCGTCGACGTCGCCCGCCGCGGCCGCGTTGCTGCCTAAGCCGTCGCCCCCCAGCACGCCGAGGAGCGTCGCTGCCGGCGGCGCACCGAGCGTGGCACGCGGCCCGCCGCGAAACACCAGAAGCGCCCCGGCGTCGGGCGCCGGCGCGTCGCCCCCCGGCATCCCCACCGCGAAGTCCGCATAGTCGTCGCCGTCGAGGTCGCCCGCCCCCGCCACCGCCGCGCCGAGCACGTCCGTCGCCGCCGACCCCGACACCGTCAGCAGAGGCGCGGTCCCGAGCGTCGCGCCCGGACCCCCCATATAAAGGTAGGCGCCGCCCGCGTCGACCGCGGGCGTGTCAACCCCCGGTGCGCCCACGAGCAGGTCGGCGTAGCCGTCGCCGTCGACGTCCCCCGCGCCGGCCACGGACGCGCCGAAGAGCGCGCCCGTCGCGGGACCGCCGAGCACCACATCGGGCGTCGCGTCGAGCGTCGCGCCGGGCCCGCCCAGGTAGACGGCCACGGCGCCGGAGTCGATGGCGGCAACGTCGCCGAAGAGGGCCCCCACGGCGACGTCGTCGAAGCCGTCGCCGTTCATGTCCCCGGCGCCGGTGACAGCTTGCCCGAACCAGGCGCCCGCCTCGGCCCACGCGAGCACGCCGTTGGGCACCGCGTCGAACGCGCCGCCCGGCCCGCCGAAGTAGACGTAGGCGCGGCCGCCGTCGAGCGCTACGGCGTCGCTCAGGCGCGCCCCCACGATCAAGTCGCCGAACCCGTCGCCGTTGACGTCGCCCGCCGACGCGGCCGACACCCCCAGCTGGTCGCCGGGCGCGCCGCCGATGAGCGCCGCCAGCGAAGGCGCGAACGTGGCGCCGGGCGCGCCGAAGTAAACGTAGGCCTGACCGGCGTCCGCGCCGGTGAGGTCGCCCACCACGGCGCCGGCGACGAGGTCGGCGAAGCCGTCGCCGTTCAGGTCGTGGGCGCTGCGCCCCACCTGCACGCGCCAGGTGGGAGACGGCGGCGAGCAGGCGCCGGCAGCGCAGGCGCGCACCCGCCACCAGACGCGCGCGCCGACCGGAGGCACGGTCGCGACGCTGAGGTCGACGTCGGGCCGGTGAGACGTCGCGGCGGTCTCGACGTGCACGACGGCGGCGCCGACGAACGTCGGGTCGTTGCCGTACTCGAGCTCGTAGGCGACCGCGCCGGCGCCGCCGGCGGCGCCGGCGCCCGCCTCCCAGCGGAACGTGGGCCGCAACGAGCCCGGCACCCAGACGGAGCCGACGTAGGCGCCGTTAGGCGGCGCGCGCAGCACGGGCGCCGGCGGTCCCGCGCCGCCGTCGGTCGCGGCGTCGGTAGCGCCCGCGTCGCCGGCGTCCTCCGGCCCGGCATCGGGGCGCGCGCCGTCGAGATAGAGCGTCGCCTCCGCCACGCCCGCCGTACGCGCCACCTCGACGACGTCGCCGCCCACCGTGGCGCCGGCTTCGTCCAGCGCCCAGGCGCGGACGCGCACCGCCCCCGCCTCGCGGCGCGGCAGCACGAGCAGGCGGTTCGTGCGGCCCGGGTCGGCGAAGAAATCCGCGCCGTCGGCGAGCACCGTCTCGGACGACAGTGTCGCGCCGCCGGGATCGACGAGCTCGACGAGCTCGAAGCGCACCGTCGCCGGCAGGGGCAGCGCGCCCAGCTCCACCGTCGCGTCCACCGCGAATTCGGCGCGACGGCACCCGAGCGCGGGCGCGGACAGCAGGAGCACCAGCCCGAGCGCCACGAACAGAGCGTGCGGGGCGGGAGGCGCGCGCAGCCGAGGCGACGCCGGTGCGGCGCGGAGCACTGGCCTGAGCGCCACGAACAGCGCGTGCGCGGCGGGAGGCGCGCGCAAGCAGGGCGACGCCGGCGCGAGGCGGGAGCGCATCAGCGGTCGCGCCTCAGGTCGACGACCATCCCCGGATACTCCGCGGCGAAGCGGTCAGTCGCGCCGCGCCCACCGGCCAGCACGGCGACGAGCAGCGTGACGCCGGCCCCGGCGACCGCACCTCCGCCCAACGCCGCCACCCACCACAGCGCCCGGCCACGCCCGCGCGCGCCGCGCCGCGCGCCCGCAGCGTCCCCAAGCGCGGCGGGAGACGCCGCGCCCGCCCCCGGCGCCGCTGCCAGAGACGCGCCCAGCCGCGACGACGGCGGGCCGCCCGCCAGCGGTAGCGTACCCTCCACCTTCGCGACGATCCGCTCCACCTCGGCGCGGTTGGGCGCATCGGGCCGCACCAGCAGATAAGCCTCGTACATCCGCAGCGCGTGCGCCGGCTGCCCGGCGAGTCGGTAGCACTGCGCCATGTCGAACAGGAACGTCGGCTCGGGCACCGCGGCGAACGCCGCGCGATACAGGTCCAGCGCGGCAGCGTAGTCGCCGGCGCGGTAGCGCTCCTCCGCGGCCAGATAAAGGCCGCGCGCACGCGCCTTGGCGTCCTCCGCCGGCCCGCTCGCCGGCGCCGGACCCGCCGCGCCTGGCGCGCCCGCCACGCCGGCCGTACCTGGCGGCACAGCCCCGCCGTCGGCGCGGGCCGCCGGCGCGCCGCCCGCGACCGCCGCCCACGACAAAGCCGCCAGCGCCCAAGCCTTCCAGCGGGTCATCGCCCGGGATTGTACAGCCGGCCTCGCCCGTTCGCCGCGGATTTGATTCGACCTTGGACGGAGCGCCGTGCTATTTGGCTGCGCGCCGGCGCCCCGCCCGAGGCGGCGTTCGTCGAAGGAGCGAGCTCATGAGCCACGCGGTTTCCCTGGAGATTTCCACCCCGGCGGCCCCCGCCCCGCGCCCGCGCGCGTCCGCAGCCCCGCGCACCGCCACGCGCCGCCTCTTCGCCACGGTCGCGGGCTTGTTCGCCCTGGTCGCGGGCGCCTCGGCGGCGCAGGCCAGCGAGGCAGCCCTCAAGCTGCCCGACTTCGCCAAGCAGATCTTCCTGGGCGGCACGAACGGCCGCTCGCTGCTCATGGTGGGCCTGGTCGTCTCGGCGGCGGGCCTGCTGTTCGGCCTCGTGCAGTACATGCAGCTGCAAAAGCTGCCGGTGCACAAGGCGATGCTCGAGATCAGCGAGCTCATCTACCAGACCTGCAAGACGTACCTCGTCACGCAGGGGAAATTCATCCTCGTGCTGTGGGCGTTCATCGCCGCCATCATCGTCGCCTACTTCGGCTGGCTCATGCACGACCCCGACATGACCGCGTTCCGGGTCTTCGTCATCGTCGGCTTCAGCGTGGTAGGCATCGCCGGCAGCTACGGCGTGGCGTGGTTCGGCATCCGCGTGAACACGTTCGCCAACTCGCGCACCGCCTTCGCTTCGCTCCGCGGCAAGCCGTATCTGACCTACCAGATCCCGCTGAAGGCCGGCATGAGCATCGGCATGATGCTCATCAGCACCGAGCTGCTCATCATGCTCGGCATCCTGCTTTTCGTGCCGGGCAACTTCGCCGGGCCGTGCTTCATCGGCTTCGCCATCGGCGAGTCGCTCGGCGCCTCCGCGCTGCGCATCGCCGGCGGCATCTTCACCAAGATTGCCGACATCGGCTCGGACCTCATGAAGATCGTCTTCAAGATCAAGGAAGACGACGCCCGCAACCCCGGCGTCATCGCCGATTGCGTCGGCGACAACGCGGGCGACTCCGTCGGCCCCTCGGCCGACGGCTTCGAGACCTACGGCGTGACCGGCGTCGCCCTCATCACGTTCATCCTGCTGGCCGCCAAGGGCAGCGAGCCCACGCAGATCTCCCTGCTGGTCTGGATCTTCGTGATGCGCATCCTGATGGTCATCGCCAGCTTCCTCTCCTACATGATCAACGAGGTCATCCAGAAGGGGCGCTACGCGAACGCCGACAAGATGAACTTCGAGACGCCGCTCACGTTCCTGGTGTGGCTCACGTCGTTCATTTCGGTGGCCATGACGTTCGGCGCCTCCTACCTCCTGATCCGCAACCTGGGCGACGGTTCCCTGTGGTGGAAGCTCTCCAGCATCATCACCTGCGGGACGATGGCGGGCGCCATCATCCCCGAGGTGGTGAAGATCTTCACCTCCACCGATTCCGCGCACGTCCGAGAGGTCGTCACGTCGTCGCGCGAGGGCGGCCCTTCGCTGAACGTCATCTCCGGGCTCGTCGCCGGCAACTTCAGCGCCTACTGGATGGGCATCGTCATCGTGGTGCTGATGGCCACGGCTTTCCTTTTCAGCACACAGGGGCTCGGGGTGCTGTTCCCCATCCCCGGCTCCACGCTCGATCCCTCGCCGGTCTTCGCCTTCGGGCTCGTGGCGTTTGGCTTTCTCGGCATGGGACCCGTCACGATCGCCGTCGACAGCTACGGCCCCGTGACCGACAACGCACAATCGGTATACGAGCTGTCGCTCATCGAGAACGTGCCCAACGTGAAGGAGGAGGTCCGCAAGGACTTCGGCTTCGAGCCCAACTTCGAGAAGGGGAAGCAGTTCCTCGAGGAGAACGACGGCGCCGGCAACACGTTCAAGGCCACCGCCAAGCCGGTGCTCATCGGCACGGCCGTCGTGGGCGCCACGACGATGATCTTCAGCATCATCTTCTTGCTGACCGACGGGCTGACCAAGGGCCTGCAGGGGCTGTCCCTGTTGCACGCGCCTTTCCTGCTCGGGCTCGTCACGGGCGGCGCCATGATCTACTGGTTCTCCGGCGCGTCGATGCAGGCAGTGTCCACCGGCGCGTATCGCGCGGTGGAGTTCATCAAGGCGAACATCAAGCTGGAAGGGGTGGAGAAGGCCTCCGTCGAAGACAGCAAGCGCGTGGTGGAGATCTGCACGCAGTACGCGCAGAAGGGGATGTTCAACATCTTCCTGGCGATCTTCTTCGGCACGCTGGCCTTCGCCTGCTTCGAGCCGTACTTCTTCATCGGCTACCTGATCTCCATCGCCATCTTCGGCCTGTACCAGGCCATCTTCATGGCCAACGCCGGCGGCGCCTGGGACAACGCCAAAAAGGTCGTCGAGGTGGAGCTGAAGGCCAAGGGCACCCCGCTGCACGACGCGACTGTCGTGGGCGACACGGTCGGCGACCCCTTCAAGGACACCTCCAGCGTGGCGATGAACCCGGTCATCAAGTTCACCACGCTGTTCGGGCTGCTCGCCGTCGAGCTGGCGGTGACGCTGCCGATCCAGACCAGCCGCTTCCTCGCGTTCGTCTTCTTCGGGATCGCGCTGGTGTTCGTGTATCGCTCGTTCTACGGCATGCGCATCAAGTCCGACGAGGCG
>DASYRF010000462.1:0-31506 GCA_036004705.1 Myxococcota bacterium | reverse complement strand
CGCCGCTGCCGCCGCCGCCGCTGCCGTCGCCGGCCCCACTGCCGCGCCGGCGCGCCGGTCGACCCGTAACGCCCGTCTCGGCGTCGCCGCCGCCGTCCTCGCCGGCGCTGCGCTTGCCGCCGGTCCGCTTCCCGCCCTTTCTGGCGTGCGCGGCATCGCCGCGTCCGACGCCAAGCTCGTGCGCTTCCTCTCCGCCGTCCTCTCCGCCGCGTCGGACGTCGACCGCGACGGCCACGGCTTCCTCTTCGGCGGGCGCGACTGCGCCCCGTTCAATCCGCGCATCAACCCCGACGCCGTCGACGTCCCTGGCAACGGCGTCGACGAGAACTGCCGTGGCGGCGACGCCACGCGCGGCGCCGGCGGCGCCCTCGCCGGCGGCCCCAAGGTGGCGCCTCTCCCGCCCGGCTTCGACCGCGAGTGGAACTTCATCATCGTCAGCGTCGACACGCTGCGCGCCGACCACCTCGGCACCTACGGCTACACGCACAACCCCACCAGCCCGCGCATCGACGAATTCGCCGCCGACTCGGTCGTCTTCGAGAACGCCATCTCGCACGGGGCCGGCACGTCCACCTGCATGCCGTCCCTCCTGACCGGCCGCTATTTCTCCAACGCCCCCATCGACGAGAAGGCCTTCCTTCTTCCCAACGCCGACACCATCGCCTGGCGCCTGCGCAACGCCGGCTGGGTGACGGGCGGCGCCTTCGCCCTCGGCGACTGGAACGGCTTCAACTTCAAGGAGGGCATCGAGTTCGCCGACACCTCCCCGGCGCGCGGCAACTCCAACGAGTCCGAGACGAGCGACAAGGTCACCGACCGGGCGCTCGACTTCTTGCACGGCCACGCCTCCGACCGTTTCATGCTGTGGCTGCACTACTACGACCCGCACCACAACTACATCAAGCACGCGCCGCCGGCGCACTTCGGCGACGCGCGCGACGACCTCTACGACGGCGAGATCCGCTTCCTCGACATCCACTTCGGGCGGCTGCTCGACGAGCTGCGCGCCGGCCCGCGCTGGAAGGACACCATCATCGTCTTCACGGCGGACCACGGCGAGTCCCTCGGCGACCACAAGGGCCAGGCGCACGGCAACACGCTCTACTGGGAGATCTCGCACGTGCCGCTCATCGTGCACGTGCCGGGCGCCGCGCCGCGCCGCATCAAGGGCGCCGCCGCGCACGTCGACGTGATGCCGACCGTGCTCAACCTCGCCGGCGTCGACCCCAACGAGGAGGGCGAAGGCAAGACGCTCGTGCCCGAGATCTTCGAGGGGCGCGAAGACCCGGCGCGCATCGTCTTCAGCGAGGTGCACACCGGCTATTTCTCGCTGACGCGCATCATGTCGGCCTACCGGCCGCCGATGCACCTCATCTACAACTACAGCTACGACCTGAGCGAGCTGTACGACGTGTCCGCCGACGCCGCCGAGAAGAAGGACCTGGCGGCGTCGCGCCCCGAGGTGGTGGCCGAGCTGCGCGGCGCGCTCGAAGGCTTCATCGCCGCCACCAGCAAGGCGAAGTTCGACGCTGAAGTGACGGCGAACCTCGTGCCGCTCGCCGCCGCCGCGCCGAAGGTGCCGCTGCGCGCCACGTTCGGCGGCGTGATCGAGCTGCTCGGCTACGACCCATGCGATTTCCTGGAGCCGCACAAGAAGTGTCCGATGGCCCTCTACCTGCATGCGCTGGCGCCCATCGCCGAGCATTACAAGGTGGAGCTCGAAGCCGTGGGCGCGCCCGATCGCAAGGACCTGAGCCACGTGCCGATGGACGGGCTGTGGCCGACGCCCAAGTGGCGGGTGGGCGAGGTGGTGCGCGACAACTTCCGCTGGTGGCTGCCGGCGAAATCGCCCACGCAGACGCTCACGTTGATGCTCGGCTTCTCCGGCCCCGACGGTCGCAGGCTCACGACCGCCGACGGCAAGACGGCGATCGAGCTGGCGAAGGTGGAGCACCGTGCCCGGTAGCACGCCGGCGACGCCGTCCCCGCTCGCGGGCACGCCGGCGCGCCGGCGTGCGCGCGCCTCCGCCCGCTGCTGCCTCTTCGCCGTCGCGCTGGGCGTGGGCCTCGGCGGCGCCGCGGCCGGTTGCAGCGCGCACTACGCCGAGCCGCTGGCGCACGAGGAGCACGGCCACCTCGTCATCTTCAACCTCTCGCGCGGCGGCCGCGTAGTCGCCTACCACGTCTCCGACGGGCGCTCGCGCAAGATGGCGGCCTTCTTCGGCCCCGACACGTATCGTTACGTGCGGCTGCCGCCCGGGCCCAACGCGGTGCGCTTCGAGGTGGAGGTCGGCGGCGTCCTCTACGAGTCGAAGGTGTTCGACGTGACCGGCGACTCGTCGCGGCTCGTCGCCGTGGGCGTGGCCGGGCCGAAGACCGTCTTTCGCGAGATAGGCGGTCCGCGCGCCAAGGACTTCATCGAGCGTGCGCGCTCGGGCAGCCCGTTCCGCTGGGACGAGGTCGAGTGAGCCGCGCACGGCGTCCGCCCCTCGCGCGGCACGCCCGACGGACGCCGGCGGCGGCGGCGGCGCTGGCGCTGGCGCTGGCGGCTGGGCCCGCAGCCACCGCGGGCTGCCGCGACTGCGGGCCGTCGCGCGACGCCTCCACGGACGCCCGGCCGGACGCGGCCGCCGCGGGCGACGCGGCCCTCGCCGCGGACGCCGCCGCCGACGCCTCCCCGGATGGCGGCGCGCCGAGCCCATTCGGCCCGCCGTTCGGCCCTGCCCAGCTGCTCGCCGCGCTGGACGATCCCGCCGCCACCGAGGACGACCCGTCGGTCGCGCCCGGCGAGCTGGAGATCTTCTTCAACTCCGACCGCGACGCCCCGGGCGGGCCGCCACATCTCTGGTATGCGTCACGCGCCGCCCTCGCCGATCCCTTCGGCCCGCCGGTGCGCGTCGAGGCGCTCGTCTTCACACAAGGCGAGACGACGCCCGAGCTCGCGCCCGACGGCCTCGGCCTGCACTTCGCCGCGGCGCTCCCCGGCGGAACGGGTGGGCTCGACCTCTACTTCACGGCGCGGCCCGCGCCCGGCAGCCTCGTGTTCGGCGCGCCCATCGAGGTTGCGGCGCTCGACTCGCCCGCCACCGACGACGGCGCCGCCTTGCGCGCCGACGGCCTCGAGGTGTTCTTCGCCTCCGACCGCGCCGGCACGCTCGACGTCTGGCGCGCCGCGCGTGCCGCCCCCGCCGATCCGTGGGGCGCGCCCGCCCCCGTCGCCGGCGTCTCCGGGATAGGCGTACAAGGCGGCCCCGCGCTCTCCGCCGACGCGCGCGTGTTGTACTTCCACGGCGAGACGACCGCGCCTGCGGGCGTGCACTTGTGGCGCGCCGCGCGCGCCGACGGCGATGCCGCCTTCGGCCCGCCGGAGCTGGCGGCCGACGTGAACGACCTTGCGGCCACCGATCTTGACCCGGACCTCTCCGCCGACGGGTCCGCCCTGTACTTCGCTTCCACGCGCGACGGCTCGTTCGCGCTCTACGTCGCGCGCCGTTAGCGGTCCGCTAGCGGTAACCGGCGGCCTGCAGCGAGAACAGGCGGGCATAGTGGCCGCCGTCGTGCATCAGGGACTCGTGTGTGCCCTGCTCCAGGATGCGGCCACCGCCGAGCACGATGATCTCGTCGGCCATGCGCACCGTGGAGAAGCGGTGCGAGATGAGGACCGCCATCTGCGCCGGGGTCATCTCGCGGAAGCGCTCGAAGATGCGCGCCTCGGCCTCGGCGTCCATCGACGCTGTGGGCTCGTCGAGCACGAGCAGGTCGGCGCCCTTGCGCATGAACGCGCGCGCGAGCGCCACCTTCTGCCACTGGCCGACCGACAGCTCCTGGCCGTCTTTGAACCACTTGCCGAGCTGCGTGTGGTAGCGGCGCGGCAGCTCCTCGATGAACGGCTGGGCCAGCCCCTTGACGGCGGCCTCCTCCCAGCCCTTCTCGTCGTCGAAACGCTCGACGTCGCCGGCGCCGATGTTCTCGCCGACCTTGAACTGGTAGGTGACGAAGTCCTGGAAGATGACGCCGATGCGGCGGCGCAGCGCGCCAACCTCCCAGGCGCGCAGCTCCAGGCCGTCGAGCAAGATGCGCCCGGCGGTGGGCTGATACAGCCGCGTGACGAGCTTGATGAGCGTGGTCTTGCCCGAGCCGTTCTCGCCGACCAGCGCGAGCTTCTGGCCGGGGCGCAAGTGCAGCGTCACGTCGCTCAGGGCGGGGCGCTCGGCGCCGGGGTAGGTGAACGACACGTGCTCCACGCGCAGCCCGTCGCCGGGCGCGGGGCCGGCGGCGGCGCCGCTGCCGGGCTGGTCCACGGCCTTGTCGAGGAACTCGTACAGGTTCGACAGGTAGAGGTTGTCCTCGTACATCCCGCCCACGGCGGCGAGTATCGCGGACAGCGCCGACTGCCCCTGCTTGAAGACGGCCAGGTACATCGTCATCTGGCCGAGCGTGATGGCGCGGGCGATGGCCGCCAGCGCGATCCAGGCGTAGGCGCCGTAGAAGGCGCCGGTGGAGAGCAGCCCAAGCACGAAGCCCCAGAGGCCGCGGCGCAGGGTGAGGCGGCGGTCCTCGCCGAACAGGCGCTCGAAGATGGCGCGGTAGCGGCCCAGCAGGCGCGGGCCGAGCTGGTAGAGCATCACCTCCTTGGCGTAGTCCTCGCGGGCAATGACGGCTTCCAGGTAGAGCTGCTCGCGCGCCTCGGGCGTGCGCCAGCGGAACAGGCGGAACGCCTCGCCGGAGAAGCGGGTCTCGACGACGAAGACGGGCACGGCGGCGACGACGAGCACGAGCACGGCCCAGCCGGAGAACGACAGCAGCAACGCCCCGTAGCTGAACATCGAAAGGCCGTTCTGCAAGAGGCCGAACGTGCGCATGACCAGCGACAGTGGCCGCGACGAGGCCTCGCGGCGCGCCTGCGTCATCTTGTCGTAGAGCTCGGAGTCCTCGAACTGCACGAGCTCCAGAGTGAGCGCCTTTTCGAGGATGAGCTCGTTGACGCGCTCGCCTAGGAGCGCGCGCAGGAGCGACTGGCAGACGCCGAGGCCGCGCTGCACCGCGGCCAGCGACACGACCAGGCCGAGCTCCAGCCCGACCCACACGAGCGCGGCGCGGCGGTCGAGGGCAGCGCCGGAGGCGGCGGCGCGCACGACGGCGTCGACGATGAGGCGCCCGACCCAGGCGAGCCCAGCCGGGAGCAGGCCGCCGGCGAGGCTGAGCGCGGCGAGGGCGAGCGTGAGGCGGCGGCTGGTCGTCCAGACGAGCGTGAGGGCGCGACCGCTGTATTGATAGACGGCGAAGAACTGGCGGACCGCGTCGCGCAGGCGCTTGCCGCCGTTGCCGCCGCCGTTGCGTGCCGCGGTGGAGCTGGAAGGCAAAGGACCGTGAGCCAAGCGCCCCAAAGATAACCCGGCGCGGCCCCGCAGCCAGCTACCCGAATGGATGAGGGGCGGGAGCCGCGTCGGCCACCAATGTGGGGCGCGCGACGGCGTGGGCGGCCGAGTGATCGGGCGGGCGGCGGGGTGCGACGCCGCGGCGGGTTCGTGCTATGGGCAGGCGTGCGATGAGCGGCGGCGCGAAGGCGGGGGCCCGCGAGTTGGGGCCGTTCGATTTGTACGAGCGGCTGGGGGCTGGCGGGATGGGGGTGGTCTACCGCGGCGTCGAGCGCGCCACGGGACGGGCGGTCGCGGTCAAGCTGCTGCGCGTCGAGGGTGCGCCGCCGGAGACGCTGCGGCGCTTCGAGCGCGAGGCGCGCGCGCTCGCCGCCATCGAGCATCCGCACGTGGTGCGCTGCTTGGCGTTCGACCAGACCGACGAGGGCGAGCTTTATCTCGCGATGGAGCTACTGGAAGGGGAGTCGCTCGGCGAGCGGCTGCGGCGCACGGGCCGCCTGTCGCCTGACGAGGTCGTCACGCTGGGGCTGCAGGCGTGCCGCGCGCTCGCCGCCGCCCACGCGGCGGGCGTGATCCACCGCGACATCAAGCCGGGCAACCTCCACATGACGCCCGCGGGCGCGAAGCTCCTCGACTTCGGGCTGGCGCTGCTGGTGGCGGTCGACGAGACGCGCCTCACCGCGCCGGGGACTGTGATCGGCACGCCCTCGTACATGGCGCCGGAGCAGGCGCTGGGGCGCCGCTCGGAGGACCCGCGCTCGGACGTTTGGTCTCTGGGTGCGGTGCTCTACCACGCGCTGTCGGGCAGGCCGCCGTTCGCGGCACCCACCGCGCTCGCAGAGCTGGTGCGCATCGTGCATGAGGAGCCGGACCCGCTGCCGGAGCTGCCGGGCCCGGGCGGCGCGGTGCTGCTGGCCGCGGTGCGCGGCGCGCTGCGCCGCCAGCCGGAGGACCGCTGGGCGAGCGCTGACGTGTTCGCCGCCGCGCTGCGCGGCGCGGAGGGCGCGGGCGACACCATCCACGCGCGCGGCCAGGGCGTGGGGTCGGGCGCCGGCTCGGGCGCCGCCGCGGGGTCGGCGGCGGGCGCGGGCCGCCCGACGCCGGTCACGCCCGGGCCCGACGGCCTGCTCGACGAGGTGCGGCTGGTGTCGGTGGTCGTGGCGGACGGGCTGTCGGACGGCGACGCCTTCATGGGCGCGGTGCGCGGGCAGGGCGGTGAGGCGGCGGCGCTCATCGGCGGGCGCGGCGTAGGCGTCTTCGGCGGCGCCGAATCGGAGGGGCGCGAGGCGGAGCGCGCCGTGCGCGCGGCGCAGGAGGCGCGCGGCGCGGCCCTGCGGATCGGCGTGGGCACCGGGCGTGCGCTCACCGAGCGCGGGCGCTTCGGCGCCTTCACCGGTGACATCGTCGCGTCCGCGGAGCGCGCGCTCGCCGCTACCGGCGTCGGCATCGACGAGGCCACCGACCGGCAGATCCAGCACGCGTTCCGCATCGAGCGGCCCGCGCCGGGCGAAGCGGGGCCGCGCCGCGTGGTCGGCTCGTTCGCGGAGCCGGGGCCGGCCGCCGCCTGGGCCCCGCTGCGGCGGCGTACGCCGACCGCGGGGCGCGACGTGGAGATGGCGCAGCTGCGCGACCTGTTCGAGCGCGCCGCCGACGAGCGCTCGCCGGCGAGCGCGCTGGTGCACGGTCCGCCCGGCGCCGGCAAGACGCGGCTCTGCTGGGACCTGGTGCACTGGCTGCACCAGCTCGGCGAGCCTACCGTGGTGCTGCAGGGGCGCGGCGACGTGGCGCGCTGCTACCGGAGCTGGGCCGCGTTCGCCAGCGCGCTGCGGCCGCTCGCCGGGCTCGACGACGTGCCGCGCGACGGCGATGCCGCCGGGGAGCGCGCGGGAGAAATGCAGCGCCGGCTGCTGCGGATGTGCGCCGAAGCAGGCTTGGCGGGCGGCACCAGCGCCGACGCGCCCGCGTTCCTCGGCGAGCTCCTGGGCGTGCCGTTCCCGGAGACGCCGGCGTTGCGCGCGGCGCGCTACGACGCGCGCGTGCTGCGCGACCAGGTGCAGATGGCGGTGGGCGCGCTGGTCGACGCGCTGGCCGCCCACGCCACGGTGGTGCTCGTGCTCGAAGATCTGCACGTCGCCGACACCCCCAGTCTGGAGCTGGCCGACTACCTGCTGCTGGGGCCGCGGCCGCTGCTGCTGGTGGGCACGGCGCGCCCGCACATATTGTCCGAGCGGCCCCACCTGCTCCCGGGCGCGGTCCGCCTGGAGCTGCGCCCGCTGCCGCGCCGCGCCGTGCGGCAGATTGTCCGCGGCGTGCTGGGGCGCGACGACGACGCCATCGCCGAGCGCGCCGCGGGCAACCCCTACTTCGCCGAGGAGCTGGCGCTCGGCGCGCTGGAAGACGAAGCGCGCGGCGGGGCGCCGCCACGCGAGCTGCCGCTGACCGTGCAGGGCGCGGTGCAGGCGCGCCTCGACCACTTGCCGGCCGAGGAGAAGGACCTGGTGAAGCGCGCCGCGGTGCTGGGCGTGCGCTTCTGGGCGGACGCGCTCGCGGAGCTGGGGGCGCCGGCCCCAGCGCCGGCGCTGGCGCGCCTGCGGCGGCGCGGCCTGGTGGAGCCGCTGCCTTCGTCGGCGCTGGCCGGATGCGCGGAGTGGACCTTCCACCAGGCGCCGTTGCAGGAGGTGGCCCACGCGATGCTTACGCCGTCGCAGGCGGAGGCGTTGCACCGCGCGGCCGCCAACTGGCTGCAGCGGCGTGCCGACGCGCCGGACGAGCAGGTCGCCGCGCACCTGGAAGCCGCCGGCGCGCCCGAGGAGGCGGCGCCGTTGTGGGCGCGCGCCGCCGAGACGGCCGACGCGCGCGGCATGAGCGAGGCGGTGCTCGACCAAGCGGCGCGCGCGCTGCCGTGGGTCGGCGACCCGGCGGCGCGCTTGCGGTTGCACGACCTCCGCTGCCAGGCGCTCTTCTTCATGGGCAGGATGGACGAGCGGCTACGCGAGATCGAGGCCATGGAGGCGCTGGCGGAGCACGTCGGCGGCGGCGCGCCGGCGCTGGTGGCCTACCGGCGGGCGCACCAGCTCCGCCGGATGGGGCGCGTGGCCGAGGCGGCGGACCTGACGCGCGCGGCGCTGGCGCGGGCGCGCGCCGGCGCGGACGAGGAGTGGACCGTGCGGCTGCTCGGCCTGCTGGCGGGGGCGCTGGTGGAGCACGGGCGCCCGGCCGAGGCGGTGCCGTTGGCGGACGAGGCGCTGGCGCGGGCGCGCGCGCGCGGCGAGCCGGTACTGCTGCGCGACGCCATCGAATGGCGCGCCTACGTGGCCGGCTGGGCGGGCGACCCGTGCACCTCGCTGCGCCTCTACCAGGAGACGGCGCGCCTGATGACGGCGGCGGGCGACGTCCGCCGCGCCGCCGCCGCGCGCATGAACGCGGGGATGTCGCTCAGCCAGCTGGCAGCGTGGAGCGCGGCGCGCGCCGAGTTCGAGGCGTCGATCGAGATGTGCGATCGCCTCGGGCTGGCGCGCACGCGCGGCTACGCGCTGGATGGGCTGGCGATCGCGTTGCTGCACGGCGGCGACGCGGCGGGCGCGCGCGCGGCGGTGGAGGCGGCCCTGGCGCTCGTGGAGCTGTCCGGGGACGTGCGCCTGCGGGTGTCGGCCCTCGTCGACCGCTCCGCGGTGCGCCTGGCGGCCGGCGACGCGCGCGGGGCGCTGGAAGACGCGCAGGCGGCGCTGGCCGCCGAGCCCGTCGCGGAGATGGACGCGGCGCCGCGAGCGACGCTGGCGCGCGCGCTGCTGGCGACCGGCGACGCCGCCGGCGCGTTGCGCGAGGCCGAGCGTGCCATCTCGCGCCGCGCCGCGGGCGCGCCGGTGGAGCAGCTCGAGGTGGAGGCGCATCTGTGCGCGCACGACGCCCTCGTCGCGCTGGGGCGCGCCGCCGAAGCCAGCGCCGCCGCGGTCTGCGCCGGGGCCGTCGTCCGTGCGCGTGCCGAGCGCCTCGACGACGCCGAGCAGCGCGCCGTGTTCGAGCGCCACGCCCCCCACGCCCGCGCCGTCGCGCTCGCGGCCGCCGCCGCCGCCGCAAACCCCGCCCCCGCCGCGCCGGCGCCCTGACGCACCGCTGGCACCGGCGGTGCCCACCATGACTGCGCGCTCCTGATTCAGGCGGGACGTGCGCCGTGCCGTGCCCGCTCACGGCGCGGCGCAGCGGAAGGCGCGCGCGTACACGAGGTAATAGCTCATCCGGAAGGCGTCCGCCCAGGAGGTCGACTCCGAAGGGCGGTTGAGCTCCATCACCGCGTGCGCGTCCACCACCAGGACCTGCGCGCCGTGCGCGGAGGCCAGGTTGCGGGCGTCGGCGAGCGCGGCGTCGCGCGGAAGCCACGCCTCCGCCTCGGCGCGGCTGAGCCCCACCGGGCGCGGGTCGTCGCGGCCGGCGGCGCCTGTCACCACGCCGATCAACACGCAGCCGGGCGGCGGCGTACCCTCCGCCACGCGCACCGTGGCGCCGGCGGGCGTGAGCGACGGCGCGCGAATCAGCGGGAACAGGATCACGCCGTGCCCGACGCCACGCACTTCCGTGGCCTTCGGCGCGGGTGCGAGGCAGCCCGCCCCGCCGGCCGCCGCCAGCGCGAGCACGGCGCCGAGGACGGCGGCCGCGACGGCGTCAGCGGGTCGGGCGCGCCACATAGGCTCCTCCGGTCAGCTCGGCGATGCGCAGCATGCGCGTCACGCCGGAGGCCGCGGACGGCGCGGCGAAGGACACGGCGATCACGGGGCGCACGGCCTCCATGCGTGGGAGCGCGTCGAGCGGGTCCGCATAGAGAAGCGCCGGTGGCACGGCGACGTGCTTCGCGGGGTCGCGGTCGGCGGGCGTCCACGTCGCGCCCGTGGAGAGCAGCACCACGACCTCCGGCTCCTCGGCGAAGGCGCGCACCAGGCCCAGCGTGAGCGACGCCTCGGCGTTGCAGAACAGCCCACACGCCCATTCCACCGCGGCGCGGCGGCCGGCCGCCGTGGGCTCCGGCACCAGCGTGTAGACGGCGCCCCCCGCCCCCACCAGCGTCAGGCGCGTCGCCTCGGGCAGGCCGGCGATGGCGGCGGAGAGCTGCTCCTCGATGCGATCGATGGTCGCCTTGCCGGGCACGTAGGTGGAGACGTCGTCGCAGGTGGCGCTGGAGAGGTCGACGACGAACGCGACGGAGGCATAGCCGCGCAGGTCGACGCCGAAGACGAAGCCTGGCACCACCTCGTTCCAGGCACGCTCCTCAGCAACGCGCAGCGGCCGCGCCGCGCGCGGCGGAACCCACAGCGCCGCCCCGGCCGACGCGCCCGGCGCGTAGACGCCCACGGTCACCTTCCCGAGCGCGCCGCCGACCTCGACCTCGTAGGCGCCGGGGAGCACGCCGGCGCCGGCGGCCGCACCGGCGGCGCTTTCGGCTCCGGAGGCCGCCGCCGCGGCCGCGGCCGGCGCGCTCGCCGCCGTCGCGTCGGCGGACCCGGGCGCCGCGCGCCCGGCCGCGCGGACCGGAACGCGGCAGCCGGCGGCGGGGACGGGCGGCCCGAGCTCTTCGGGCGTGTAGAAGCCGTCGCCCAGCCAGCGAATGCGCCGCGGCGTGAGGCAGCCGCCGGCCACCGCCGCCACCGCCGTCGCCGCCGCCACGGCGATGGCAAGCCCCGCCGCCCGGCCGCGACACCGCGCGCGCGCGATCATCGCGCTCCTCCCGCGAGGGAGGCGCCCGCAGCGCCGGAGGTGGGCGCGGGCGTGGGCGCGGGAACGGGCGTGGGCGCAGGCGCCGCTGCGGGGGGCCGAGGCGGCGGTTCGATCACCACCACCCCCGGCACCTCCAGATACACGCGCAACGCGGGCGCGGTGCCGACGTCGAGCCGCAGGTCCACCTCGCGCGCGGGCAGCTTCAGCCGCAGCGGCGCATCGCCGGGCGCCGCCGCGAAACCGTTCACCCAGGCGCGGTCCGGCGCGGCAAAGCCGCCGTCACCGTCGGCCGCCGCGGTGCGCGGCCCGCTCACGAGCGCCACGCCGTCAGGGCAGCCCGCCATCGTGACGAACGTGCGCGCCCCCGGCACCACGTAGGTCTCGGAAACCTTGTGCAGTGCGAAGAGCAGCACCGTCAGGGCGACCGCGTCGCCGGCGAGCGCCGCCCCCACGGCAATCGTAGCGGCATGCGGCCTCCCGCCGGCGGCCTCGTTGTAGAGCAGCGCCGTCGCCCCGCCCGCCTCCGCCAGGGCGCCGAACACCCCGAGCACCTTGAACCCCACGCCGTACCGGTGACGCAAGCGCTCCACGGCCGCGCGCTCCAGGCGAAGGCACTGGAGCTTGGCGGCTGCCAGGTCGACGACGACCTCGTCCACACGCGCTCGTTCGAGCGGCGGCGCGACCGGGGAGTCGAACGTGCCGTCGAACGCGCGCACCTTCGCCGCGGCCAGCACGCCGGTGATCGTGGCGCACCCCGTCGCTCCCGCGAGCACGACGGTTGCCACCACCCCCGCGAGCGCGACCGCCGCCACCGCCCCCGCGCCCCCCCGCGCGCTTCGCGCCGCCCGGCCGATCTTCATGTCCCGCTAGAACGGTCGCACGCGCGCGCCCATTCCGGTGCGAGCGCCGCGCCTCTTGGCGCGTGGCCCGGCGGCGCCGCGCCGTTCGCGCGCGCGCCCGCTCACGGCTCCGCTCGCAGGTAGCGGGCGACCAGCGCGGCGGTCTCGCGCACGAGCTCCTCCTGGTCGATCGTCGGGTCGCCGGCGAAGGTGTCGGCGATGGCCTCCACCGCCGCCATCAGCAGGCCGACGGCCAGGCGCGTGTTGCGCGGGCGGTTCGACGCGCCGGCGTGCCCGAACTCGAAGTAGGCGACGAGCACGTCGGCGAGCTGGGCGTCGAAGTCGCGCACGTCGACGAGCGGGTGCAGCTCGGGCGCCTCCTCGCGCAGGACGCGGCGCAGCTTGGGGCGGACGCGGAACGCCGCCATCGCCTGCGCAACGATGCCTTGGATGCCCTGCTCGATGGGGATGAAGGCCAGCTCCGCCAGGTCGCGGCCGAACACGACGAGCATGTCTTGGCCGAGACGGGCCGCCACGGCGGCGACGACGGCCTCCTTGGTCGGGAAGTACTGGTACAGCGAGCCGACGCTCACGCCGGCGAGCGCGGCGATCCGGTTGACGCTGGCGCGCGCGTAGCCGTCGCGCTCCAGAATGCGAGCGGCCGCCTCGACGATCGCGTCGACCGTGGCCTTGGAGCGCGTTTGGCGCGGGATCTTGCGGGGGTTTCGGCGTGTCGCGCGCGGCACGCGCGCCATGCTAACGCGAGTCGACGCGGGCCCCAAGCATCCCCAGATTGGTGCGCATGAGACGAACAATGTTGGCGACGATGCTGCGATTGCGCGCGTGGGTGAGCGGGCTGCTGCTGCTGCTGAACCCGAAACGGCTGAAGGACGTGTTCGTGCTGGAGGAGGCGACGTCCGATTCGGACGCCGCGCTGGGCGTGGCGCGCCGGGCCGGCGAGCACGCCGCGGGGGCGCGCGCCATCGCGGAGCGCTACCGCCTGCCGCCGGTGGATCTCGCCGCGCTGGGCGCGCTGCCCGAGGGGACGCTGGGCCGGACGTTCGCGGACCGCATGCGCGAGATGGGGCTCGACCCGGGGGCGCTGCCGCGGAAGGCGGCGCAGGACGACGTGCAGTACGTGCGCGCGCACCTCTACGAGACGCACGATCTCTGGCACGTCGTGCTGGGGTTTGGCGTGGACGTGGCCGGGGAGCTGGGCGTGCAGGCGGCCTACGCGGCGCAGCACGGTGGCGCGCTGCCCCGGCTGCTCATCACGGGCGGGCTCTTGCAAGGCCTGATCTTCGCGCGCCAGGACTGGCCGGCGCGGCTGGAAGCGGTGGCGCGCGGATACGACCTGGCGCGCCGCGCCCACCCGCTGTTCGGCGTACGCTGGCACGAGCTCTACGCCGAGCCGCTCGAGCGCGTCCGGGAGCGGCTCGCCCTCGCGGCCGCCTGAGGTGGGCACCTTGAAGCGGGGCGGCGCGGGCGGATAAGCTTCCTGCATGAGGCGGCCAGGGCGCGGAGCGGGCGTCGCGGTGGTGGTGCGCGCGGGGGCGGCGCTCGCCGCGGCGCTGGCGCTGGCGCTGGCGGCGGGCAACGGGACGGCCCGCGCGGCGGCGCCGAAGCCCGCGCCGGGTGGCGACTTCAAGGCGATCTACGACGGGGCCACGACGCTGTACAAGGCGGGGTCGTACGCCGAGGCGCTGGGGGCGTACCAGAAGGCGTACGGCATCGACCCGCGCGCCGAGGTGCTCTACAACATCGCGCGCTGCTACGACCAGCTCCACAAGCCGATGGAGGCGGTCGACGCCTACGAGAAGTTCCTGGCGGCGGCGCCGAGCCACGAGGGGGCGGGCAAGGCGCGCGGGAATCTGGTGTCGGCGCTGCACGCGCTGGGCGCGGTGAGGCTGGGGCTGGGAGACTTCGCGGGCGCGCGCGCGGCGTACGAGCGCGCGCTGGACGTGCTGCCGGCGGCGCCGCCGGGAACGGCGGACGTGGGACGGGGCGCGCTGCTGGCGGAGCTGGCCGACGCGCTGGACGGCGCGGGCGACCGCCCGGGTGCGACCGCGCGCGCGCGTGAGGCGCTCGCCAGCCTGGACCTGCCCGCCGACGCACGCGCGCGCACCGAAGCGCTCCTGGCGCGCCTGGAAGCGGCGGCGGCGGCGGAGAGCGCGGCCGCCACGCGGCCCGCCGGGCCGGGGAGCGCGGTGGCCGTGCCGGCCGGGAGCGGCGCGGCGGGCGGCGGCGGGGGCGCGCACCGGCGGCCCAAGTGGCTGTGGCCGGCGGTGGCGGGGGGCGCGGGCGCGGTCGCGCTGGTGGTCCTGCTGGGCGGCATCGCGGCGGCCGCGACGCCGCCGCATACGGACCTCGGCTACATGCGCGCGAGGTTCGAGCCGTGAGGCGGGGGTGGGCGCGCGCGCGCATCGCGGCGGGCGCCGACGGTGGGGCACCGGTGTGCGGCCACGCGTCGGCGGCGGCCCTGGTGACCGGTGTCTTGCTCGGCGCCTTGTCGGCAGGCTGCGGGACGAAGGTGATCGTCACCGTGGAGGCGGCGGCGGGCGAGACGGTCGAGCCGGCCGACACGCTGCGCGTGGACGCGACGCAGAACGGCGCGCAGACGCAGGCGCTGACCTACGCGCCGCGCGGCGACGCCACGAGCATCACGCTGCCGACCACGCTGGGGCTCGTCGTGCAAAACGGCGCGCGGGCGCCGGTCACAGTGTGCGTGCGCACCGTGCGCGGCAGCGGCGACGCGGCCGCGGTCGGCGCGTGCGGCTGCGGGACGGCGGACCTGCACCCGGGCGGCAGGGCCGACGTCACCGTCCCGCTTTACGCGGTGCGCGTTCCGGGGACGCCGGCGCCGGCGGCGCCGCGCCTCGGCGCACGGTTGGCGGCGGGCGCGCCGCCGACCTTCGCCTGGACCGCCGCCGCGCCGGACGTCACCGGCGACTGCGACGACTCGTATTACGAAGTCGAGTATGCCGGCGACCCGGCGTTTCCGGCAGCCGCCACGACGGTGGCCGCGACCACCGAGGCGAGCTACGTGCCGCTCGCCGCGCTGCCGGTGTCGAGCGTGCCGCCGGTGGGCGCGCGCTACTGGTGGCACGTGCGCGCGTGCGTGGCCAACGTCGCCTGCTCGGCGTGGTCGGCCACCTGGCATTTCGACGTGGGCCGCGGCGCGCGCGACGTGGACGGCGACGGATTCGACGACCTGGTCGTCGGCGCCCCGCGTTACGTGGACGGCGTGAGCGGAGCAGAGGGCGTTTTTCGCCTCTTCCCCGGTGCCGCGTCGTTCTCCGGGACGGCGACGATCGCGCGCGTCGCCTCCGCGGCCCCGGCGCAGCTCGGCGCGGCGCTGGCCTTCGCCGGGGACGTGAACGGCGACCTCTACGCCGACCTGCTGGCCGGGGCGCCGGAGATGGACGGTCCGGTCGCGTTCGGCGGTGGGGCGTTGTTGTATTTCGGGCCGGACCTGGTGGCGCCCGCCGGCGCGCTGGAGACGGGCGGGGTCATCGAGATGCACGTGGGCGACGCCGTGGCCGGCGCCGGGGACCTCAACGGCGACGGCTTTGACGACTTCGCCGTCGGCGCCGCCGGGACGGGCTTCGACGGCACGCTGCCCGGCACCGTCTACGTGCACCTGGGCGAGGCCGGGCCGGGGCCCTACACGACGGTGATGCTGACGGGCCTCGGGCCGGGCGACGAGTTCGGCGCCGCCCTCGCCGCCGGCGACCTGGACGCCGACGGCTACTCGGACCTGATCGTCGGCGCGCCGCAGGCGGGGGCGGGCGACGACGGCGTCGTCTACGTGTTCCGCGGCGGCCCCGGCACGACGTTCGACACGACGCCGGATCTGACGGTCGACGCGCCGGGACAGGACGGGCTGTTCGGCGCGGCGCTGGCGAGCGGCGGCGACCTCGACGCCGACGGCTACCACGACTTCGTGGCGGGAGCGCCGGCCGAAGACGGCGGTGCGGGCGAGATCCACGTGTATCGTGGCCGAGCGGCGCTCGATACGATGATCGCGTTCAACGGCGGCGCCGGCGTGGCGGGGGAGGCATTCGGCGCCGCCGTCGCGATCGTCGGGGACGCCGACGGCGACGGCTACGACGACCTGGTGGTCGGGGCCCCGAACAACGACGCCGCCACCACCGACGCCGGCCGCGCCTACTTCTTCCCGGGCGGCCCTGACCTCGGGCAGCTCGCCGCCGTCTTGCCGCCGCTCGACGGCGCGACCCTTTACGGCGAGATGGGGCTGGCCGTCGCCGCGGTCGGAGACCTCGACGGCGACGGTGCGCCGGACTTCGCTCTCGGCGCCCCCGCCCGGACGACGATGCCCACCGGCGCCTCCGTCCGCGTGTACTTCGGCAGCACCGGAGTCGTGGACCTTCAGGCCGCCGCCGGCGACGACTTCTTCGGCTTCGCCATCGCGCACTAGACGATTTGGTTGGTGGGGCGAGCCGCGGTCTCCCGCCAGCCCGACGGACCAGGACAGGTCAGAAGGAGACACCCGCGTCCACGTAGTACTGCGCGTAGGTGAGATGGTCGATGCCGCCGTACGTCGTGTAGACGGTGGTGCAGCAGCCGTAGCCTGCGCCGAGCTCGGCAAACAGGCCCACACCATGACCGGCGCTGTTGCGTAACGACAGCTCGGCGCCGACGGCGCTCCGGTTCCACAAGCGGAAGCTCCCGCCGCCGCCAGGATAGAAGCCGTAGCCTACGTTCAGGGTGGCCAGCGCGTAGGGGACGAAGAGCCCCCACTTGTCGAAGCGCAGCCGCACGCCGCCCCCCGCCGCCAGGCCCTTCTCCACGAAGTCCGTGAAGATCGTGCCGCCGACGTCCACGTACAGACTCAGCACGCGTGGGCTGAAGACGCGGATGTTGACGTCGACGAGGCCACCCAGGAAGCAATCTCCACCGCCCCCCAGGCGGCCGCACCGACTCGTCGGCAAGTAGCCCAGGCTAAACGCCGCCAGCACCGGCCGGGACGCACGGTCCGCCACTGCGGCGGGCTCGAGGCCGATACCGTCGGTGTCGGCGCCGCGGGCGTCGGAGGCGGAGCCGCCCACCCGTTCCCATCCGGAGCCCTCGCCGTCGCCGTCGCCTGACGGCGGCGGCCGGTGCGGAGCGGCGAACGGCCGGGCGTCCGGGTCCCCGCTGTCTGGGCCGCCTTCACCCTTGCCTCGGATCTTTTCGTCGATGTCGACGAGGATGCTCCTGACCTCATCCGCGTCCTCGGCGTCCCGCTCGCTGAGGTACCGCTCGAAGAAGAACTTGGACATTTCCCAGTTCGCAAGCTGGTAGTAGCAGCGCCCGATATTGTAGAGGAACACCGCCCGCGCGGAGAGCGAATACCCCTCCTTGAAGTAGTCGATCGCGCGTGTGTAGTCCGCGATGTTGTACGCCTTGCGGCCTTCGTCGAAAGCGCGCTTCGCGCCAGCGGTGTCATCGGCATGCGCGCGTGCCGGCACCAGTGCCGGCGCCGCCGTGAGTGCCACCGCCATCAGGATCGGCAACAACGTGCGGCCGAGCTTCGTGGAGTTGCGCATCGTCTGCTCCTTGTTTCGCGCGTTACCAGGCGCAGCAGCCGTTGGCGTCGCAGGCGTTCTGCCCCGGCTGGCAGCAGCCGCAGTTGATGTTGGGGCAGCAGCCGGTGGTGCTGCCGGTGCAGCAAAAGTCGCCGCCGGCGCAATAGGCGGGGTACGACGGATCCGTGCACGGGTTGCAGATGCCGTCCCCGGGCCAGCAGTAGTCGCAACCGGGGTCGTTGCATCCCGGACCCGAGCAACCCACCGGGCCGCAGTCGACGTCGGGAGAGCCGCAGCCACAGTCGCAGTCACCGTCGCCGTACCAGGCCGCGTTGCAGGTCCACTCCTGGCAGTCCGCCGCGCAGCTGGCGGTCGTTTCGCCTGCCTCGCAATTTCCGTTGCCGCAGGTGGGTCCAGTGGCGCAGTCAGCCGCGCAGCTGGTGGCCGTCTCGCCGGCCTCGCACGCCCCGTTGCCGCAGGTGGGGCCGGTCGCGCAGTCCGGCGCGCAGCTCGTAGCGGTCTCCCCCGGCTCGCAGGCCCCGTTGCCACAATCCGGCGACGGCGTGCAGTCGGTGCACGCCGAGGTCTCGCCCGGCTCGCACACGCCGTTGCCGCACTCGGGCCCCCCACCGCAGGCCTGTAGCATCAGCGCCTGGAATGCGAAGAGACTCGTCCAAGCAAACATACGTCGCATGGCTCCTCCTTGCGCCCGTGGGGCGCGTGCCTGTCGTTGACTGAATCGAATCTGCTGCGGCGAACGGAGGACGGAATTGCAACGCCCGTGCCCTCCGATTCACGGGCCGGCGTCCGGCTCGGGGGGAATTCCGCCGTCGCGACGCCGCACGGGGAGCCGCGATCGCGTGCGGGTCGCGCGACGGTCGTCGAGGTCCGGCGGCGTACTGTACAGTGGGCAGTACGGTGGACGATGGGGGGAGGCGGGGAGGGTGAGGTCAGATACCGTCGGCGGGGGCGAGCACGCGGGCGGAGCGCTCCGCGGCATCGTACTCCGCGAGCGTACTGAGGCCGCGGCGGATCCGTTCGGCGGTGGCGGCCCTACGAGAATCGAGGTAGGCCTGTCCTGCCTTGCGGTCGGCCGCCAGCGGCGTGGCTCCGGCGAGCCACGCGTCGCGCTCCTTCCACCCCGCCGAGCCCGGCTTGACGGCGAGCAAGTGCGCGCGCGCCGCCAGCGCCCCCATCTTGGGCGCTACCTCGACGAAGTACGTCTTCCCGGCCTCCACCGTGGCCTCCAGCGCGCTCGAGTTCTCCGCCCAGCAGATGAAGACGTGGCGCCCCGGCTCCATGGATACCGTGAAGGCCGATTTCGGCAGACTGTCGCCCATGTAACGTCCCTTCTCGTCGATGATGGTGAACCCGATCCCGCGCGCGAACGACGACGGCCGGACAAAGACGACCAGGGCCCGGTCCATCGGCGCGCTGAGCGTTGGCCGCGCCGGCAGCGGCCGCATGTACTCGGACGTCACGCTGCATCCCGTGAGCACGCCCGCCACCATCCCGATGCCCGCGAGCGCCGCCGCCCGCAGCCCGTCATTCCTGTTTTCTCCCATGTTCCTCCTTGGCTTTTGAGGCCGCATCGTGCGGCCGGTCACATGGTCTGCAACAGCGATGCCCGCGCGCCCGCCCGGAGGACGAGTGCGGTGCGGAACGGGCGCACGGCACTTTCGTTGCACTGCGCGGCGGGGTGACCTGCGACCGAGCGCCTCTGCTGGAGGGAACCTACGTCGTCTATCGCCCTCCCTCGCCGATGAAGCTCGCCTCGGTATTCGTGAGCCCGGCGGCGCCCGAGCGGCAGCACTGGATGCTCTATCCGGGTTTCGACGCGAATCCGGGCGGGGAAATGTTGATCGCCGCGGCCGCCGTACAATTCGCGACGCTGTCCGAATTCCTACTTGCAGCCGCGCGTGAAGGCGGCCCCGAGGCGCGCTACCTGCTCGGTCACTTCGTGCAGGCCACTGCTCACGCGCCCGACTCTATCTGAGCGGTGATCGCCGGCGGGCGTCCGCCGACTACGAAATCCCGAGGGTCGCGGCTACATTCTTCAGATTCGGCATGGATCCGATGCGTTCCGGGTCCGTTCCTTGGGCCGTCGGCCGGGTGCCGGTCTGGACGAGAAGGTCGCGCAGTTGGCGCGGCTCCAGCGCCGATCGTCCGTTGGCCTTGAGCATGCTCTGTACCGCGAGCGCCGCTCCGGCCACGATCGCCGAAGCGGACGAGGTGCCGTTCCAGCCCTGTGTCCATGACGGGGTCGTCCCGTCGCGTTTCGTCGTGATCGTCGCAACCTGGTCGCCCCACGCGTGGAGATCGATGCGGCTCCCGTAGTTGGACGCATTTTTTCGCCCGCGTGGATGGATTGGCTCGGCCGCCGCCACCATGATCGCGCCGGAGTCGATGGCCCCGGCCGAGCGGGACAGCACGAAGACCCCGGCCTCGTTCTTGATGCGATCGAGGTCGTGGGATCCGTTTCCCGCTGCCTCGACGACGACGAGTCCGTAGGCCGCAGCCGTGAGCAGCGCCTGGAGCGAGGCCTCGTCCACCTCGATGGGCAGGTTGTACTGTCCTCGGGCGGAGACCTGCGTCTCGAGCAACACCACGTCACCGCGCTCCAATCCGGGAGCGTAGATCGCCGATACGATCGCCGTGGCGAGCGGCAGGTCGCTGAAGACCTCGTTGCCAGCACTGTCCACCTCAGCGCTCCGCTGCCCGACCACCATGACCGATCGTGCGTTGGGTACGATGCCGACTCCCCATTCGCCGTTGTCCAGACCGACCACGACGCCCAGCGTGGCCGTGCCGTGGTCGGCGAACTCCTTCTCGTTGCCGCCGCTCACCAGCATGATGCCCGGCTTGAGATCCGGGTGGGAAAGAGACCAGCCGCGCTCGATGTCGACCAAAGCGACGTTCGTACCGTCCCCGCCGTGCGACCAGGCGTCAGCGACCTCGATGCCGTCTTTCGCCGGTCCCCGGTAGCGTTGCTGGTTCTCGAAGTCGGGCGCCGCCGACGGAGGTCTTCCCAGCAGCGGTTCGACGTAGGCGTACTCGACGGAGGGCCACTTTCGGAGGTCGGCCGCCGCTCTCGTCGGATCCGAGAACGGCGGAAGGTCGACGGAGAAGTACGAGTGGAGGCGCGGACGCGTCACGCCTACCTCCCAGCGTCCACCCTTTACCAAGTCCACGAGCTGCTGCTCGGTTCGGGGGAACAGACGACTCACACGCACGCCTGGAAATCGACCAAAGAACCCGGCGGTCGGACCCCCGGGATCCAGGAGCTGCAGGTATCGTCCAACGTCGTTCTCGTACGGCACAGGAGCTCCTTCGCGCAGCCGAATGATGACGCGCGACCTTCCCAGTATGAAGCCGTGGTGCGAGACGGGCAGAGGCATGGCGTCTCCTTGATCAAGTTGGTCTACCTGTCGTAAGCAACAACCGCGCCGTGCATAGGCCTCCCCGAAACGGGTGGCGCGGCAAGAACGGCCTCATCTTTGCACGAGGCACCATTCGATCCCCACAAACGACACAGGAGACCATCACAATGAAGGTGACCATGATCATCGAGGACAGCGGCACCGGCGGGAGCCAGTCCGGCGCGGGAAGGCCGGCGTTGACGTCGGAGGTGCTGCTGGGGGCGGACACCGGGCTCGGCAATCCGCCGCAGATCGACGAAGGCACGGTCGAGCTGGTGGATATCGGGACGCTCGAGGTGGTAGGCATGCTCCACAAGGACGCCAACGTCCTGGAGGAGCATTGGGTGCTCTTCGAGGGCAAGTACACCTCTCCGACGAATCCGCTCAATCCGACGCCGATCAGGCTGCAGCAGAAGCTTCCTACCTACAAGAACGCCCAGGAGTTTCTGACGGCCATGTTCGTCGGTCTCGATGGACAACCGCGCATCGCCCCCATCAACAGTCGCTACGAGTATCACAACCTCCTGATCAGGAATAGGTGACGAGGCGCTCGGCCCCGCCTACCGGCGGCCTGCTGTCTGCTCTATGGCTTCGGAGATCGAGAGCACTTCTAGCCGCCGTGCCCACTGGTCCGTCGCCACGCACGCCGCCAGAGTGGACGCCTCCTCGTGAAGCTCCTGGCACCGCCGTCCGGCACTTGCCGCCAGCAGGCCACGCACCTGAACCCCGATGCGGGGCATCGTCGAGTCGACCGCGTCACGACAGCGGGTCCACACGGATTCCCAGTCCATCTCGGCGCCGACACGACGAGCCAGGGCGCGCGACAACACCGCACCAGCGACGGAGCGGGCGGCGTCGAAACGCTCGACGGCCCGGCGCGCCAGCGCCGCCGCCGAGTCGCTGGCGGCGGCGCGCCACGCGACCGCCGCCTCCGTCAGGAGGATCTGCCCTTCGACCTGTGGAGCATCGAGGCCGTCGAGCGCCTCGATGAGATCCCCGTCGATTTCCGTGGCGGTGGCGGTGCGATAGGCAATCGAACGCAACAGCCAGGCGGCGCGCGCTTCGTAGAGCGGGTGCCTGACTTGCGCGGCGAGATCGAACGCCGTGCGAGCCATCTCTGCTGATTCTTCATAGCGAAACGCCTCTTGCAGCGCGGAGGCGGCGTTGAGCATGGCCGACAGTCGCCCGGTGACCGTGGACTTGTGTGCTGCCGCCGCTCGATGAAGCTCCGCGGCTTCCGAGTAGGCGCCCTGCCGATAGCGGAGCCATCCGCGCCAGTTGGCCAGGCTGCTCTGACGTGCTGCGGACGGGCGCTGGCTCACGGCCGTTTCGATCTCCTGGAGCACGGTCGCATGGCATTCGAGGCTTTCCCGCGCCGCCGCGCGCACGTGAATGGCGAGTCGCCTTGCCTCGAGGGCGTCGTCTTCGAAGGGAGCCGTCTCCCGAAGCCGCGCGAGCGCCGCTGTTCCGTCGCCGCGGAAGGCCAGCTCGGCCGAAATCACGACGCTCTCCAGCTCCAATGTGCGCTGGTCGCGGCAACGGGCGCGGCCGAGCTCATAGGTGACGCGCCGGAGAGCGCCCGGGGACTCTCGCGCAAGCGCGGCGCCGACCAAATGGGCCAGCAGCTCGTGCTCGCCCTGGGCGCCTGTCGTCCGCAGCCGGACCAGCGCCTCCAGCAGGACCGCCTCCGCTTCGCCTAGCCGACCGTCGTCGGTCAAGCGGCGAGCGAGGACGCAGGCCTCCTGCGTCACCTCGTGGGCGAGTCCACCAGCCACGAGGTGATACAGGCGCCCGTCCGATCCAGCGCTCAGGCCGGCCGCCACCGCCCGATGCGCCGCCGCGCGCTTCTCCCCGGTCCAGTCTTGCAGCGCGGACGGCGGTGCGGTCGCTTCGAAGCGTCCCTCCGGCCGACGGCGCGCTGCCCCGAGCCGCACGAGCTCCTCGATGCCCGCTTCCAGTCGCCAGCGCGGAAGGCCGCTGACCCGTTCCAGGAAGGCGGCGTCGGCGTGCGGCCAAGCGAGCGACATCCAGGCCAGTATCTCCTCCAGATAGGCGTCCAGAGGACCGCCGAGCGCACGGGCGCCCAGGCCCGCCGGCGACACGCGTACGCCGGCGCGGAGCCGATCGAGGTTCCGGCGCGACAGCCTGAGCCTTGGACCGTCCCAGTCGGCGACTCCGGCTCGCACCCAGCTGTTCACTTCGTCCGCGACGAGCGCCTGGACACCCTCGGTGCGGCGGAGAAGCTCCGCGGCGGCGTCCTCGCGCAGGTGATGCAAGCGATCCGGCCCGTGGAACAACAACTGCATCTGCTCGACCGTCAGCGGCCGTAGCTCCACTCCGTCGCCGTCGCTGGGCGCGGTGACGACCCGAAACACGCGACCGGCGTCGCGGCAACGCGCGAGCGACGCGGCAGTCCAGCGGTCCAAGTTTGCCTCGTCGTCCGCCAGAATCACCGTGCGCCCCGCCAGCCGTGCGCGCAGCAGCGCTTGGACCCGCTCGGTCAACGCGGTCAGCGGCTCCCGGTGCGCCTGCTCCAAGTCGCCGAAGAGCCGGGACAGGCCGAAAAAGGGCGACGTACCGGGGAGCATCCAGACGACCGCGAAGCCATCCTGCTCGAGCGCGACCGACGCGTCTTGCAGCAAGCGAGAGCGGCCCGTGCCCGCCGCGCCCCACACGTCGCAAGACTCTCCGTCGCGGGCCGCTCTTACGAGTCGGCGAACGGGCCCGTCGCCCCCCAGCCGCGGCAACCCGGCGCTTCGCAGGAGCCCTCCGGGCGCGCCGCCGAGCAAGGCCCGAACCTCGGTCGCGGTCCGCGGTCTGTCCTGGGGCCGCCGGGCAAGCAACCGAGGAAGCACCTCGCGGATGGTACGCGGCGTGGCGGGCGCCAGCCGCTCGATGGGCTCCATGCGCCCGGTGAGCTTGGCCAGCAGGAGCTGCTCGTAGCTCGCGGCGGGGTAAGGCAGCTCTCCGCACAACGCCTGGTAGAGCATCACGCCGAAGGCATACAGGTCGGCGGCTGCGCTGGCGCGCTCTCCCTGGAGCAGCTCCGGCGCCCAATACGCCGGCGTACCCACCAGTGCGCCCGCGGGCGTGAGGGTCGGATCGCCAACCGGTGCCCAGGCCACACCGAAGTCCAGGATGGTCACCACGCCCTGTAGTGTCACCAGGACGTTGGAGGGCTTCAGATCGCGATGCACCACTCCGGCGGCGTGGACTTGTGCGAGCACCTCCAGCAGAGAAAAGACGCGCCCGGCCAGCGCAGCCCAGCTCCGGTCCGAGCCGGCCCCGGGGAACGGGGAGCCCTCGATGAGCTCCATCACGATGAACGGCCGTGTTCCCGCGGTGCCCTGGTCCAGCAGGCGCACGACTCCCGGCAGGCGCAGCAGCTGTAGCGCGGACACCTCGCGCCGCATGCGTTCGAGAGGTGCGCCGTGCGGCTGGTGCAGCAGCTTGACGGCAACCTCGCCGCCGCCGACCAGATCGGCGGCCCGGAACACCTCACCGTGGCCGCCCCTGCCGAGGCTCGCGGCGAGCTGGTAGCGGCCGCCCAGCGGCGTGGGCACCGCCGAAGACGGCTCGGGCGCCGCGGCGGCGTCAGTCGCGCCAAATGCGTCGACTGTGGCATCGGACTCGACCGCCCAACGGCTGTCCCCCATCGTGCCGAGTCTACGAGTTCCGCACGCCTTTGACGAGGCGCCAGCGTGCGTCCGGCCGCGGGCTTGTCGCCGGCGGCGCGCGGTCTGGCGTCGAGAGCATTGACGTCCCGCCACGTCCTACGTAGCCTTGCGCAAACGGCGGCGCAGCGGCCGCGCGGGGATCCCGTCACTTGAGCAGGCGCCCGGACCAGATGACGACGACGGTCGATCCGGACGAACCGGGTCCGCGCCGCGGCGGCGACTCTGCTCCTCCCGCGCTCGTCGAGCTACTGTTCCACTACGACCTTCAGCGAATCGGCGCGCGCACCGACGCCGCGCTGCTCGCCGGCGGTGACGTGGTGACCGTCGGCCGGGACGGCCCGCGGTTCGCCCACGCGGACGGGTCGGCGGGGGCGCCGGCGCCCGCGACGGGAGGCCGCGGCGCGCCCGCGTTGCCCCCCGCCTTGCCGCTTGCCGATCCCTGCATCAGCCGCCGGCATCTGGAGCTCCGCTGGCTGTCCCTGGAGCGGCAGTTCGAGATCCGTCCTTGCCGGGGAGCCAGGCTGCCGGTGGCGGTCGTGCGCGATCCCGTCTGGCGTGGCCGCGCGACGCCGGTCGAGGCGGAGCTCGTGCGCGCGGAGCAGCGGGCGCGCGTGAGCCCGGGTACGCTCGTGACCATCGGCCAGCGCGTGATGCTGCATCTTCGGCAGGCGCCGCTCTTGGCCAACAGCGGGGACCGGCTGGGCCTGATCGGCGAGAGCCTGGCCATGTGGACGCTGCGCGACCGTGTCCGGCGTGTGGCGGGATTTGCCGAGCCGGTGTTGGTGCTCGGCGAGACCGGCAGCGGCAAGGAGCTGGTCGCGCGTGCGATCCATGGCGCCTCGGGCCGAAGCGGCCGCTTCGTGGCTTTGAACCTCAGCCAGCTCGATGCCGCGCTGGCGAATGCGGAGCTGTTCGGCCATTCGCGCGGCGCCTTCACCGGTGCGGTCCGCGAACGCGCCGGCTGCTTCGAGGAAGCACAAGGTGGCACTCTTTTCCTCGACGAGATCGGCGACGCGTCGCTGGAGGTGCAGAAGAAGCTGCTGCGCGTCCTAGAGGAGCGAAAGTTACGCCGACTGGGCGAGAGCCGCGAGATCGACACGGACGCGCGCATCGTGGCCGCGACGCACCGCGATCTAGCCACCGAGGTCGGTGCCGGTCGATTTCGCCTCGACCTGTTCGAGCGTCTAGGAGCGCTGTGCGTGCAGGTGCCCCCTCTGCGCGATCACCGTGAAGACATCCCGCCTCTGTTCGTGCATTTTCTGGCGACCAAGGCGCGCGGGCACGCTGCGTTGCAGTGGCTGTGGCGTGATCGCGTGGCCGCGGACGCGCCGCCGGTTCCGCTCGGCGTCGTTGCCGACCTCATGAGCCGACCCTGGGCCGGCAACGTCCGCGAGCTGCGCAACTTCGTCGCCGAGGTCGCGGCGTTGAACGTCGGGTCCACCGAGTTCGTCGTTCCCGGGCTGGGCGCGCGTCCTGTTGCAGCGAACGAATCGCCCGCCGTCGGGGCGGGAGGAGAAGCGGCAGACGACGGCCGGGCGCGGTCAGCGTCCCGCGAAGCGAGCCGCCGCGCCGGTCCTCTGGACCGCGACGCGCTGCTGCAAGAGCTGGAGCAGGACGCCTTCAACCAGACGTCCGTCGCGGCGCGGCTGCGCATCTCACGCACCACTCTCCTCGAATGGATGCGCTCGCACGGGATCCGGCGTCCCAAGGATCTCGTGGCGGCCGACGTCCGAGCCGCGCTCGCCACCCACGGCGCCGATCTCGCGTCGGCGGCGTGGACACTGGGCGTCTCGCTGCACGGGCTAAAGCTCTACCTGCGCAGGGGGCCCGACACACGCGGTGACGGCGATACTTGACGGCGAGCCGCCCGGCGAACCGCTGCTATGGTGGTTGCTCTCCCATCGTGCAGCGAGAGGGGCCATGCCGAGCTGGAGCCAGAGCTCCTGCAGCTGGTGAGCAGTGGCTCAAGCAGCAGCAGGATGCGGGCACGCGGAAGATCCTGCGCGTGTCGAACGACTGGACGTACAAGGACCACCACTTCCGGGGGATGCACGTGCCGACCCCGGGCGCTTGCCGACCTGACAGGCGCGCGGCCGCCGCCGCGCCGTGTGAGTCCGGCGCCACGGGTGAGGCAGCGCCGGCACGCGAGGGCAGGCGCGCCGTCGCGTGCGGCCGGCGTCGCGCCAGGGAAACGAGCGCGCGAGACGCGCGGCACGCGGGTTGCTTCCTCCCGCGGCGTGCGCCGCGCCGGTTGGGTGTTGGTCCTGGCGGCCGTCCTCTCGTCGCCCTCGTCCGCGGCGCGGGGCGACACGCGCGCGCTCGCTCGGCCCGAAGACCCCGGCTTCTTCTCCATGAACGGCGTCCTGGACGAGCCCTATCGCCTCCGGCTGGATCCGCCGGCGCCCGGGTGGCTCGTCTTCGGGCCCGACGAAGTTGCGCGCTCGTATCCGGGCGCGCGCGTCGCCGCCCTGAGCCCCGCGGGCACGTTCGGCACCGTGAAGGTCGTGAAGGCGGAGGGGGCCGACGTCCCCCTGATGGAGGAGCGGCTCCGCGGGGCAGCCGCGGGATTCGTGGGGGGAGGCGCCCGGGCACCGGCGTGGATTCACGGCCAGCGCGGCGAGCTGGTCCGTGGCGAAATGGCCGGCGCCCGAGGCTTGCGGTTCCTGGTGGCGTTCGTGCTGCGTGGACACGTTCTGTACGAGATAGACGCCTGCGCGGACACCGGCGCGCCCGCGCCCGAGGTGGTGCTCGACGGGCTGCGCTTCCTGGACGGCGAGCCTTGGCCTGCGGCGGCGCGCCCGCGGCCTCCCGAGCCGCCGGACGACCTGTTCCGCCCCGACCGCGTCGTTCGGCGCGGCCGGTACGTGGACTTCGCGCGCGGCGTCTCGTGGCGCTTGCCGCACGGCGAATGGAGCGTGACGCCTGGACCGGAGGGCCCGGCGGTCGCCGGCACGCTCCTCTTCGTCGCGCAGCTCGCCGCTCGCGGCCTGACGCTGCGTGTATCGAGCGCCGCGCCGCCTGCGCTCCCGCCGCCCGCGCGCGAGGTCGACGCGGGCGGCCGCGCGACGACGACAGGCACGGTGAAGGCGGCCGGGAAGCGACGCCGCTGCAAGGTGATGGTCGTTCCCTCTGGCCGGCGCGCGCTGGAGGCGTCGTTCTGCGGCACGCGTCGTTCGCTCCGGAAGGGGCGCCATCTGATCGACGCTGCCATGGCGGGGCTCGAGCTGTCGCCGGGAGCGCTCCCGACCATCTCGGCGCGTCACGGCGTCGTACGCGATCTCCGTTTCGGTTGGTCTCTGGATCTTCCCGATGACGAACCTTGGCGGGCGGGCGTTGCAACCTTCCCGCCAGGCGCGGACGGCTTTCCGGACGAGTTGTTCGAAGGTGAGGCCGCCGGCGTCCACGTCGACGTGCTGGCCATGCACGCCGCCGCACCGTTCGACGAGGTCGCCGAGTGGACGGCGCTGCTGGCCTGGATTCGAGAGGGCCTGGGCACCGCGCTCGCCCGCAGCGCGCGCGCCGAGCGCACGGCCGTCGACGGGCATCCGGCTCATCACGTGCGCATGGACGACAAGGCGGGCGCGCGTGACCTCTACGTCGTTGCCATCGGACGGATGTGCTACGTGCTGATGGTCTGGAGCCTCGCCGGCGATCCGCGCGGCGCGGCGCGTGCGGAGGACTTGGCCGCGCGCTTCCATGTGGGCGGGTGACGCGCGCGTACGGCGTACTCGCCCGTTCGTGCCTCAGCTCACGGCAGTGCTGCCGCGCTGGCCTCCAGCTCGTGCGCGCGTTTCAGCAGCGCCGCGCCGGCAGGCGCGTCGGCCAGCGTCCCGGCCTTGGCGCGCAACGCGCCCGCCAGCATCAGCAGCACCTCTTTGTCGTTCGCGCCCAGCTCCAGCGCGCGCTCCAGCTTCTCGATGGCGGTGTCGAAGTCGCGGTAACGGCCGGCTGTCGCCGCCCAGTTGACCAAGGCCGGCACGTAGGTCGGGTCGCGCACCAGCGCCTCGCGGAACGCCGCGATCGCGTCGTGGATCTTGTGCTCGCGCAGCAAGAACAGACCGCGCAGGTTCCAGGCCGGCGCATACATCGGGGCGTCGGCCACCAGCTTGTCTATCTCGTGCCGCTCGATGAACGCCAGGCCGCCGCCGCGGATGTAGTAGACGTAGCCGATGAGCGTGCGCGCCGGCGGCGACGACGCCTCGCTCGCGAGGGCGGTGCGGATGTGCTTGACCGCAAACTTCAGCCTCTCCATGACCAAGGTGCGCTCGTAGTCGGCGACCTCGATGGCCCCCAGGTTCACGTTGCCTTCCAGGATCGTCGGGTCGAGCTCCAGACAATGCTCGTACCGCTCGCGGGCGTGGGCTACGTCCCCGCGCGCGTGATCGAGCGCGCCCAGCGCGCACCAGGCCCGCGCGTATTCCGGGCGATCCTTCGTCATGGCGGCAAACGCCGCCTCCGCTTCCGCCGTCCTTCCGCACTCCAGCAGCACTACGCCGGCGTTGAACCGCGCGTCCGGCCCGGCCTCCACGGCCGCCGCGCGATACGCCACCGCCAGCGCCTCGCACTCGTCGGGCACGACGCCCGCCGTGCGCGCTGCCCGGTGCCGGGCGATCACCGCGTCGAGCGCCGCGCTTCCGCTCCCCGGCGCGGCCGCCACCGGCACGGGACTCACGCCGAAGCGCCCGCCGTCCGGGTCCGCCGCGCGCGCTGCCGCCGCGCCCGCGCACACCCCGCACGCCGCCACCAGCCACGCGACTCGCTTCAACGCCGCCTCCGCCCGCCGCCCGCGCCGATTCGTTCCGGCCCCACCGACATTGTAGTCCCCTGAAACAATCTGAGGATGCGCTGCGCGCGGAGGCACTGCGCGGCTTTGTAGCGTAAGCAATCACTGACGTGGGGGCCGCACCGGGCCGACGGCGCGAATCGTTCGCAGGCACGTCGGCCGGCGCGCCACCGCGTCCGGAGGGAGCCATGCACGATCCAGCAGCGGTGGAGAGCGCCGGGATTTCCCGGCAGGAGCCGTCGGGCGGGGACCTGGGAAACGCGGCGCGGCCGGGATGCGTCCCTTGGCAGCTCGTGTGCGCCGCTGCACCCGACGCCGGGCCGTGCGGGCCGGAGGAGCCGCCGCCCTGGAGCACCGGCGTCGAGGTCCAGCGGCTCGAAATCGCGCCCGCCGAGTGCGCCCCGGCGGCCCCGTGCGTCGCCTCGGTCTTGCGCGTGACGGTGACGCTGCCGGAGGAGCCAGCCCGCCCCGCGGCGATCACCCGGGCGACGGTCGCCGCCGCCGTCGCCTCGCCGGCGACCCTAACGAGCCTGCACGGCGCGATCCTGGAGCTGTTCCTGTCCGAGCCCGACGGCGCGGCGCCGCCGGTGCCGGGCGCGGCGGCCGAGCTTGGTGACCTCTCGGCGCTGCCGCCGCCGTGGGACGCGCTCCCGGCGGCCACGGGCCCCGCGGCCGGCGTCGCCGGCCACGCCGTCTTCGCGCCGCTCTTCCGCACCGCGCGCCGCGCCGTCTTCGTGCTCGCGCCGCCGCCCGCGCTCTTCCAAGACCCCGGCGCCTCGCTGGCCGGCACTTACGTGCTGCACCTCGCCGTCACGCGCCCGGCCGAGACGCCGTTCCCCTGCGTGGGCGTCGCGCTCGACCGCGCGCGCCTCGTCGCCGATGCCAAGCCCGCCGAGCCGGACGCCGCCGTGCAGCGCTTCGCCTACCGGAACGTGGCGCAGGCCGAGGAGCGGCCCGAGCTGCGCCAGTACGGCGAAGAGGTCACGCGCACGCTCGTCTACACGCCGGCCGACGGCTGGACGCTCGACCCGGCCGGCGGCCACGAGGTCCACCTGCGCAACGCCGTCCAGGCCCAGCCGCCCGTGGTGGCCCCGCGGCCCGACGGCACGCTCGCGGTGCAGGGCACCGCGCGCTGGCGCTTCTGGGCCGACGCGCTCGATCCCCGCGCCCGCCTGCAGAGCGGGCTCGTCGAAGCCGACGTCACGGTCCACCTGCGGCGGCTCGCGCCCTCCGCCGCCTATCCCGTGCGCGTCCTCTCGCTGCAGCGGCTGGAGTCGTGCTGCTGCCTGCGCCACGCCGGTGGCCCGCGCGCCGGCGACCCGCTCGACTTCGACGTCAGCGCGCTCGGCCTGATGCTGCCGGCGTCCGACGCCGCCCCCGTGTCCGACGCCGACGCCGAGCGCGCCGCCGCCGCCATCCGCACGCTGCTGTCGCGCAGCGTGTCCACATCCCGGAAAGGAGTCTGAACATGCCCGCGATCCGCCCCCCCGTCACGCTGACGACCCCGCCGAACCTGCGCGAGGAGGTCACGCGCGTCACCTTCCTCGCCGCCCCGGCGGCGCCCATTCCCACGCCGGCGGCGGTCCAAGAGCTCGCCGGCAACGTCCGCCAGGCCGCCCTGGTCGGCCTGCAAGTCACACTGCCGGAAACGCCCGCGCTCGGCGAGCCCGTGCCGGTGCAGTGCCCGGAAGCGCCGCCGGAGTTCGCCTGGGACCCGTGCGCGCCGCTGCCGGCACGCGCCGCGCCGGTCTACATCACCCACTTCACGCAGGAGACCTACCTGCAGGGGGTCGAGCTTCCGGCCGTGCCGGTCACCTGGACGCTGCCGCTGCCCGGCTTCCCGCCGGCCGGCGACAGCGCGGTGCTCCACTTCGGACCGACCCTGGCCGGCGCGGGGCTGCAGCGCGTCACCGCGCGCTTCGGCGCCAGCGGTCACTATGCGCAGAGCTGGTTCGTCACCGACGTGCGCATCGGCGACCTAGAGGCGGTGCGCACGCTCGCCCCCGCCGAGGAGGTGGAGGTCGAGCTGCGCACGTCGGTCACGTCTCGCGCGGACCGTTCGGGCGCCGCCCAGGTACAGATCGACGAGACGACCGAGACGACGCACAGCGAGAAGGAGATCCAGTCGGTCATGCAGGCCGCCGCCACCGACGGCGGTTGGAGCCAGAGCTCGAGC
>DASYRF010000461.1:0-15836 GCA_036004705.1 Myxococcota bacterium | reverse complement strand
GCCCTGGAGCTCGGCGACCCCTTCACCGCCGAGGTGCGCGACGTCACGGGCGACGGCGTGGACGACGTGCTGCTTCACGAGGCGGGCCGCGGCGCCGACGGCGACGGCGACGACTACACGATGCTCCAGTATCGGCTGCTGGCCCGCCGCCTCGACGGTTTCGGCGACGCGGGCGCCTACTTTCTGGCCTCGCCGGAATGGAAACGCGGCGAGCTGGATGCCGAGTTCATGGCTGGGTCCGGTCCGCCCGAGTCTTTCCACTTCAAGTGGAACGGCTATCGCTTCGTGCGTATCGCCCCCGGCGAGAAGAAGGTCGAGGGCGTCGTCGCCACCGCCAGCTCCTCGCTGAAAGGCTATCCGGCGAAGAACGCGGTCGACGCGGACCCCAAGACGACCTGGACCGAAGGCAAGCCGGACGAAGGCATGGGCGAGCGCGTCACGCTGGCGCTTCCGCGAAAGGTGACGATCGCGCGTGTCAGCTTCGCCACCGGCTACGACGCCATCTCCCCCAAATGGGGCGACCTCTGGTTCCTCAACAACCGTCTCACCGACGCGCAGCTCGTCTTCGACGGCGACGTCACCAAGAACCTCACGATCGATCCAGGCGCCCGCTGGGTCGACTACATCCCGCACGGCGAGCTCAAGACGAAGAAGGTCACGCTGCGGCTCGGCGCCGTCGTCGACGGCGCCAAGTGGAACGACACCTGCGTGAACGAGATCGAGGTCTACGAGCGGTGAGGGTCGGGCCGGTGCCTCGCCGCGCCGGCGCCGGCGCCTGCGCTCGTGCCCGTGCCGCTGCCCGCGCCTGTCGCGCCCGGCTCGGCCGCCGGCAGGAAGATCTCGAAGCTCGACCCGCCGCCCTCGCGGTCGCGCACGGCGATGGTGCCGCGGTGCGCCTCGATCGCCAGCCGGCAGAAGTACAGCCCCAGCCCGTAGCCGCGCCGCTCCTGCTTCACCTGGGCGTAGCGATCGAAGATGCTCCGCTTCATGTCGTGCGGGATGCCGGGCCCGCGGTCCTGCACCGAGATGCACAGGTTGCCGCCGGCGTCGAGCGACACGACGATCGTGACCTTCTCGTTCGGCGGCGAGACGCTCAGCGCGTTCACCAACAAGTTCTCGATGGTGCGCGCCAGGATGTCGTGGTCGAACGCGAAGCGCTCCGGCGCGCCGCTGGCGACGACCTCCACGACGGCGTTGCGCCGCCGCGCGATCCCCGACAGCGCCTGCAGGGCGTCGCGCGCCGCCGCCACCGGGTCGGACAGCACCGGCTTCACCGGCAGGCGGTTCTCCTCCAGACGCGTCACGTCGAGCACGTCGGAGATGAGGCGCAGCAGGCGTCGCCCGCTGGCGTAGGCGTCGTCCGCCGACTCCAGCACCAGCGGCGGCAGCCCCTGCTCTTCCAGGATCAGCTCCAAGTTGCCCATGATGGAAGAAAGCGGCCCCCGCAGGTCGTGCACCAGCAGCGCCAGCAGCCGGTCGCGAAGGTTCTCCAGCTCGTTCAGCCGGCGGACGTTGTCCGCCAGCTCCACCTGCTGCTGCTGGATGCGCAGGAACGCCTTCACACGCGCGCGCAGCTCGGCGCCGTTGAACGGCTTGGTGATGAAGTCGTCGGCTCCGGCCTGGAAGCCGCGCAGTCGATCGGACGTGCGGTCGAGCGCCGTGACGAGGATGATGGGGAAGAACTCTTCGCGCCGCATCGCGCGCAGCCGTTCGCATACCTCGAACCCGTCCATCTGCGGGAGCATGACGTCGAGCAGCACCAGCTCCGGGACGACCTCCGCCGCCACCTGCAGCGCTTCGGGCCCGTTGTCGGCGAAGTACAGCCGGTAGCCTTCCGGCCGCAACACGGCGTCGAGCAGCCGGCGGCTGACCGGGTCGTCCTCGACGATGAGCAGGCTCGGCGGAGACACTACGCTTGACCGACGGGTCCGCCGCTCTCCTCGTCGTCGTCGAGGTAGGCGATCTTGCGCACCAGCTCCACGATCTTCGAGCGCGCCTCGCCGGACAGCTCGAGAAAGCGCACGCCCATGCCCGGGTTCAGGTTCGGCCCTTCTGGCCGGTAGGGGTTCACCCACATCACCTCGCCGCGCTCGCTGAAGCGCCCGCCGGTCGGCAGCTCGAACTCGAGGTTCAGCTGCGTGCCGCGCGGAAGGGGCGCGCGCGTCTCGATGAAGATTCCCATCTCGCTGATGTTGGTGATGCTGGCGAACAGGAACGTGTCCTCGCTGCGGTAATCGACCCGCAGGTCGACCGGCACGCGCTCGTGCTCGCGGCGCTCGCTGCCGGGAGGGCCCTGCTTGCCGTTACCTCTTCCCATTCATTGGCGGTACCACGCGGCACGCAAACGGATCAAGGGCCCCTCCGTACCGTCACTACATAGTCGAAGTCAGGAAGCGCGACGGCGTAGGCAATGGCGGCGCTCGCGCCGAGGAGGACCACGCCCAGCCCGGTCACCGCCCACCAGCGCCGGTACCAGGGCAGGCGGCTCGGGCCGGCGGCGGCGGCGGCGGTGCCGGTACGGCCGGTCAGCTCGCCTTCGAGCACCGGGAAGGCGGCGAGCGTCACCTTGATGTCGACGATGCCGCGGTAGGGGACGTCCACGAACTGCACGAAGTCGTGATAGGCCGGGTGAGTGACGCGTACGGCGTGCTTGCCGACCGGCGCCGAGAGCGGTCCGCCGAGCGGCCAGGTGCCGACGTCGGCGCCGTCCACGAACACGTGGGCGCCGGCGATGTCGACTGTCACGGCGATGAGGCCGCGCTCGGCTTCGGGAAGCAGCAGGCGCGCCATCAGCGCCTCGGCGGCAAAGGTGAGGCGAGGGCCGCGCTCCAGCACGCCGTCGGTGCGGCGCAGAACTTCGCCCGACGGCGCCACCAGGATGAGGTTGGCCGAGTAGGTGCCGCCCAGACCGCCGACCTGGCCGGCGATCGCGCCACCGGCAGCGCCGCAGAGCGTCGCGATGTCCTTGACGCACTCGGGCGAGCCGTCGCAGGCGGCGAGGGGCGCAGCGGACGGAGCTCTGAGCGTCTTGGCGACCGCGGCGGTACCCATCACCCTGAACTTCGCGGCGAGAGCGATGCGCTGCGCGGCCGCCTCCAGCGCCGTTTCGATCTCCTTGGCCTCGGCGTCGGGGACGCCGAGCGAGCGCACGCCCCAGAACGCGAACGGGCCGGCGGCGGTGCGCGCGCCGACGATGGTCGCGAGCGGCGCCGTTGGCGGCGCCGCCGGGGCCGAGGCGGGCGCGGAAGCGGCGGATCCGCCGGTGCCAGCGCCGGCGCCGGCGGCGGGGCGCGTCCCGGGCTTGGCGGCAGAGGCAGGGGCGCCCGCACCGGCGGCGGCGGTGGCCGGCGCGGCGGCGAGCAGGAGCGCGGCGAGCGCGGCGCCCGGCGCGCGCATGCGGATGGCGGGCTTGCCCATGACGGTCTGGGCATTATTGTAGGGGGAAGCAGCGCGGTGTAAAGTCGCGCGCGTTTGGGAGGAAGCATGGATCAGCCGCTCGGCGTCGATCTCTCGTTTTCACGCTACGTCGCGGCCAAGCGTCGCGGCTCCACCACCGAGGATGCCGAGGGGCTGGCCCCCTACGCCTTCTCCGGCGACCGCCGTTACCTCGGCTACATGAAGCGCGTGAAGCCCGTGACGCTCGCCGTTGAGGCGACCGTGCGCATGTGGAAGAACTTCCAGAAGAACGAATTGCTGGGGAACGCGGTGCGCGTTTCGCCGACGCAGTTCCCGGACGTCGACAAGCTGGTGCGCCGCAGCGCCCAGCGCCTCAACATCGCCCCGCCGACGGTGTACATCCACCAGGCGCTCGGGTCGCTCAACGCGCAGACCTACGGCACCGACGACGACGCGTTCATCATGATCAATTCGGCCATGATCGATCGCCTCGACGAGCAGGAGCTGCTGTTCGTGATCGGCCACGAGTGCGGGCACATCCACAACAGGCACGTCGTCTTCTCGACGGCCACCTACTACCTGACGAACATGGCGTCCCTGTTCGTGCGCTGGATCGTCACGCCTGCGATCCTGGCGCTGAACACGTGGAGCCGCCGTGCCGAGGTCACGTCCGACCGCGCGGGCCTCATCTGTTGCGGCGACATCGATCCGGCGGTGCGCACAATGGTGAAGCTGGCGCTGGGGTCGTCGAAGCTCATGGAGCAGGTCAACGTGGAGGAGTTCGTCTCCCAGCTGAAGGAAGTCAAGGAAGGGATCGGCCGCGTCAACGAGCTGAACCAGACGCATCCCTACATCCCGAAGCGCGTGGCGGCGCTGCGGCTGTTCGCCGAGAGCGAGTACTACAAGCAGACGGTGCTCGGCGTGCAGGGTGGTCTGGCGCTGACCGACGTCGACGCCAAAGTGGCCGAGATCCTGAGCGTCACCTGACCCCCCGCCGGGGTTCCCGCAGCAGCGCGCCCGCCATGGGCGCAAGACGGAGGCTCATGAGTGTCCTCGGACCGTACGGCGAGGTGAAGGACGAGGTGATCGGCGCGCTGCAGGCGCTGGGCGCGGCGGCCGAGCGCGTGGGCCTGAAGACCCTGCGCGACGACCTGCTCATGGTGCGCGTGCCGAAGCTGCTCGACGAGCGCTTCATCATGGTGGTGCTCGGCGAGTTCAACCGCGGCAAGAGCACCTTCGTGAACGCGCTCCTCGGGAAGGACGTGCTGCCGACCGGCATCACGCCCACGACGGCCACGCTCAACCAGATCGTCTGGGCGGAGACACCTTATGCGCGGGTGGTGGCGCGCGACGGCGGCCGCACCGACTTGCCCATCGACGCGCTGGGGCGCTACACGACCGACGGCGTGGGGGCGGCGGGCATCGACCTGGCCAACGTCTCGCACCTCGAGGTGGGCTATCCGGCGGAGGTGCTGCGCGAGCGCGTGACGCTCGTGGACACGCCCGGCGTCAACGACCTCAACGAGCAGCGCGCCGAGGTGACGTACGGCTACCTGCCGCGCGCCGACGCGGCCATCTTCCTGCTGGACGCGTCGCAGGTCATCACGCGCTCAGAGGAGGAGTTCCTCAAGAACCGCGTGTTGCGGCGGTCGCGCGACAAGCTCATCTTCGTGGTGGGGAAGACCGACTTGCTGTCGCCGCAGGAGGTGGGCGAGGCGCTGGCCTATGCGCGCGGGCACCTGGCGCGCGTGGTGGACGAGCCCGCCATCTTTCCGGTGTCGGCGAAGCGCTACATGGCGGGCAAGCTGGCGGAGAGCGGCATGCCGGAGCTGCTCGCCTACCTCAAGGAGCATCTGGCCGACGAGCGCGGGAAGATCCTGCTGGACAACGCCATCGCCGACGGGCTGCGCTCGGCGGGGTACCTGCGGCAGAATCTGGAGATCAAGCGCCGCAGCTACAAGATGTCCATCGAGGAGCTGGAGGAGAAGATCAGACTATGTCACGCGCGCCTCGACGAGAATCGGCGCGCGCTGCAGGAATACCACCGGCGGATCCAGGAAGGGGTCGACGGGATCAAGGCCACGGTGAGGAACGACCTCGACCTGTTCACGACGGCGTTCCTGGAGGCGCTGCCGGGAGAGATCGACCGCGCCGACGCGGATGATCTGAAGAAGTACCTGGCCAGCTACATCCAGGACAAGTTCCGCGAGTGGGTCGAGATGGAAGGCGAGAAGATGGGTGCGCTGTGCGAGCGGCTCGCCGAGGAGATCGTCGAGGTCACCAACGAGAACATCAGCGAGACGGTGCGTGCGCTGGCCGGGCACTTCAGCGGGCCGGGCGAGCGGATCCCGTTGGACGTAAACACGCTGGGGTATGACATCGGCGTGTTCGCGCTCGGCGCGGTGGGGACGATCTTCCTGTTCGTGAACCTGATCGTCGGCGGAATCCTGACCATCGCGGCGCCGATCCTGGCCATCGTGCTCAAGGAGCGGGTGGCGGGCGAGGTGAAGGAGCGGGCAAAGGTCGAAGCGCGCAAGGCGGTGGCGGAGGCGAGCAAGGCGGTGGAGCCACGCTTGTCGCGGTTCATCGACGACTTCGGCACACGGCTGGCCGATTTCGTGACGTCGGCGGGCGAGACGTTGCACCGTGGCGTGAGTGAGGTGCTGGACGCGGCGCTGGTGGAGCGGCGCCAGGCGGGGTTTGCGGCGCCGGCGCTGGAAGCGGAGATCGGCGCGCGCGTCGTCGAGGTGGAGGTGATCGAGGACCGGCTGTGGGCGTTGAAGGAGGCGCTGTGGGGCAAGGGCGCCGAAGGGGCGGGGGCGGGGGCGGAGACGGGCGGGGCCGCTCCGGTGGTGGCGGCGGGGGCGGGCGGCGTTGGCGCCGCTGAGCCCCCGGCGGGTGGCGCTGCGCCGGCCGGCCCGACCCCGGCGTGATCGCGCCGCTCGTCTGGCTGGCGGCGGCGGCGGCGGCAGAGCCGACCTCGGCGCCGGTGGCGGCGTCGGCGACGGCGACGGCGACTGGGACCGCGGGGCCGGTGCGCGAGGACGCGACCTTTCCGGGCGTCGTCTTCGACGTCTCGGCGGAGTTCGAGCGCAACGACTCCGGCGCGCCGGACGGGGCGTTCGCCAGCTTCTGGCGGACGAACGAAGGGCGCATCGATCTGTACAGGCTGGACCTGGCGGCGCGCGAGGCGACGCCAGAGCTCCTGGCGTCGTGGCTGGACGAGGTGCGGCCGGGCGACTCGCTGGAGGGCGGGCTGCACGCCGTCGGCGGCGTGTTGCGTGGCTACTCGCATGACGGCAAGGGGCTGGTCCTGGCGGTCAGCGCGCCCGGCGCGTACGTGGCGATCGTGTCGCCGGGACGGATGCTGGACCTCGCGATTCCGGCCGTGACGGTGACGGCCGCGCCGCCGCCGTCGCCGGCGTTCGTGGCGACGAAGGCGGGCGTGGCGGTGCGCGTGCCGCCCGGGTTCGTGGCGCTGGGCCCGGCGGACGCGCCGCCCTGGGCGGAGGTGGCGCTGGGCATGCCCCTGCTTGGCCCTAGTCCGCCGGCGCTGTGGCTGCACGCCGCGGCGCGCGCGGAGGGGGCGCTGGACACGCCGGCGGGGCGCGCGGCCGCGCTGATCGTGCTACGCGCGGAGCTAGGCGCCGCGGGGCTGGGCGCGGCGAACGATGCGGCGCCCGGCGACGGCGCCGCGACGGTGGAAACGATCGGCGGGCGGCCGGTGCTGATGTTGCGCGCGCCGACGCCGAGCTTCGACCTGGCAGCGGCGTATCTATTGGCGGGGGAGGGCGACGGCGCGCCGGCGCTGGTGGCGACGCTGCGCGTGCGCAAGGATGCGCTGCCGCGCTACGAGGGCGCGTTGCGCGGGGTCGTGGCCTCGGCCGTGAAGGGTGCGACGGCGGGGGCGGCGGCGACGGGTACGGGAGCGACGGCCGGGGCGGCGGCGGCGACGCCGGCGCCGGAGCCGGGGGGCGCGCACGGCGGGGCGCCGCCGATGAGCAACCAGCGCGCGATCGTCGCGCTCGTTCTGTTTCTCGGGCTGTCGCTCGGCGCGTACCTCGCTTGGCGGCAGATCCGCACGCGCATGGCGGGCGCAGGCGGGAGCGGGGGTGGCCGCGTCGGTGGCGCGGGCGGCGCGGGCGACGCGGGCGACGCCGGTGGCGCGGGCGGCGGAGGCAAGCGCTGATGGGACTCTTCGACCGGCTGGGCGACCGCGTCCTGGAGACGCTGGAAAAGGCGCTGCTCCCCGAGGAGCTCAAGGCACCGCTGGAGCGCGGGAAGGCGGCGCTGGCCGCGGGAGACCACGCCGCGGCGCTGCGCGAGTTCGAGGCCGCTCATCGTGCGCAGCCGCAGTACACGCAGGCGATCGCGCTGATGGGCGTGGCGCGGCTCGGGCTGGCGGACGCCGAGGGCGCGGCGCGCGACCTGGAGCGCGCCGTCACCGCGGGGCTCGACGACCCCGAGCTGGTGGTAGCGCTGGGCCGCGCTTACCTCGCGCTGGGACGGGTCGCGGAGGCGAAGTCCGCGTTCAAGCGCGCCGCTGCGAAGGATCCGCGCGGCGCGGCGGGTGCGGCCGGGCTGGGGCATGCCTACTTGACGGAAAAGCGCTACGCGCCCGCGGCGCGCGAGCTGCGCAAGGCGGCGGCGCGCGCCGACCCGGCGGAGCGGCCCGAGCTGCTGGCGCTGCTGGGCGACGCGCTGCTGCGCAGCGGCAAGGTGGACGAGGCCGCCGACGCGCTGGGCGAGGCGGCGACCGCCACGAGTCTGGCGCCGGTGGCGCGCGCCAGGGCGCGCGTGGCGCTGGGCGACGCGGAGCGGCGGCGCAAACGCTGGGCGGCGGCGGCGGTGGCGTACCGCGACGCGCTGCAGGCGCAGCCCGACGACCTCGCCGCGCTGCTCGGGCTGGGCGGCGCACTGCGCGGGCAGAAGGACCTCGACGGCGCGCTGGAGGCGGCGCGACGCGCGCGGGCGCTCGCCCCGCACAACGCGCAGGCGGCCAACCTGGAGGGGGCGGTGCGGCTCGATCAGGGCGACGCACGCGGCGCGCTCGACTGCTTCCGCGCCGCTTTGGAGGCCGCGCCGGACGTGGCCGCGGTGCTGCGCAGCGCCACGCGCGCCGCGCTCGCCGCCGCCGACTGGACCCAGGCGCTGGCGTACGCCGAGCGCCTGATGCAGCTCGACGCCGCCGATCCGTTCGCCGCGGCCGCGCGCGGACTCGCGCTCGTCAGCGCTCCTCCGCCGGCCGATCCCGCCGCCGCTGCCGCCGCTCGCGAGGCGGCCAGGGCCTTCCTGCGCGCCGCGCTGTCCCACGACGAGGAGCAGCCCGAGGCGCACATGGGGCTTGCACGCGCCGCGCTCGCCGAAGGGAAGATCGAAGAGGCGGCCGCTGCCGCCGCCGCCGCGCTGCGCGTCGATCCGGCGCGCGCCGACGCGCGGGCGCTGATCGTGGAGGTCGCCTCGCGCGACGTTCCGCCGCCGGTCGGCGGGGGCGACGACCTCGCCGCCGCGGCCTCCGCGCTGCACGTCCTGTGCGCGGCCCGTCCCGCCTTGGCGGCGCTCGCCCCCGTCGTGGGGGAGCAGCGCGAGCAGCTGGACCGCCCGCTGGTGCTGGCGGTGCTGGGCGAGTTCAACGCCGGCAAGAGCACGTTCGTGAACGCGCTGCTGGGCGAGGACGTCGCGCCGATGGGCGTGACGCCCACCACCGCGACCATCAACCTCATCAAGTACGGGCCCGAGCGCGCCGCGCGCGCCGTGTACCGCGACGGACGCACGCGCGACATCCCCTTCGCCGCGCTGAAGGACTTCTTCCGCGAGGTCGGACTGGGAGCGGCGCGCGACGTCAGCCTGGTCGAGGTGATGTATCCCATCGCCGAGCTGATGCGCGTGAACGTCGTCGACACGCCCGGCCTCAACTCGCTGATCGAGGAGCACGAGGCGGCGACGCGCGCCTTCATCGCCCGCGCCGACGCCGTCGTCTGGGTGTTCGACGTCGGCCAGGCGGGCAAGCTGTCCGAGGCGCGGGTGCTCGACCTCGTCTCCGGCCACGCGCGCAAGACGCTCGGAGTCGTCAACAAGATCGACCGCGTCAGTGATGCCGAGCGCGCCGAGGTGCTCGCGCACGTGCGCGCCGAGCTGGGCGGGCGGCTGGTCGACGTCGTGCCGGTTTCGGCGCGCGCCGCCCTGCAGGCGCGGATGGCGGGCGACGAGGCGGCGGTGGCGGCGAGCGGCTTCCCGGCGCTGCACGCCACGCTCGACCGCGAGTTCTACGCGCCGTCGCGCGAGCTGGTGCGCGCGGGCGTGCGGGAGCGCCTGCGGCATCTGATACAGCAGGGGCTGCGCGCGGCGGTGGAAGAGCTGGCGGCCTGCGACGCGGCGCTGGCGGCGATCGAGGCGCTGCGCGGCGATCTCGGCGGGCGGGTCGAGGCGCTGGAGCGCTTCGCCGTGGAAGAGGCGACCTCCATCGTCGGCCGGCTCGAAACGGTGTATCGCCTCGGCGCGAAAGAAGTGCTCGAGTTCGTCAAGCCGCGCCGCACGCTGTGGGGGGCGGCGGGGCCGGGCGGCCCGGCGCGCGCCGACGTCGAGGACCGCGCCTACCTGCGCGCGCTCATCGAGGAGAAGCTCGCCGGGATCGTCGACGAGTCGCGCCGGCGCGCCGAGGAGAAGGTCGACGCGCACACACAGGAGGTCAGTCGCGCCGTGCGCGCCGCCGTCGACGCCGGGGCGGCGCGCCGCGCCGCCGGCGGTTCCGGCACGCCCGTCTCGCGCACGTTCGCCGCGCTGGCGGCGCGCGCCGGTGCCCTGGTTCCCGAGCTCGGTGCCCGCCGTGCCGAGATGAGCGCGCGCGTCTTCGGCCGCTATCACGCGTTCGCGCTCGGCTGGCTGCGCGGCGGGCGGCTGGACGACTTCTTCGACGAGGCGCTGCCACGCACCGACCTCGGGCCCGACGACGTCTACGCCGCGCTGCGCCGCACCATGGCCAGTCCGCTCGTCGCCGCCGGGGAAGAGGGCGTAGCCGTGCCGCTCGCCAGCTGGGCGCAGCGCTGGCAGCAGGAGCTAGACGTGCGCCTCGACGATTTCGCCGGCGAGCTGGTGGCCGGGCGCTTGCTCTCCGAGCACGGTACCGCCGAGCCGTTACGCGCTCTCGCCCGCGTGCTGCGCTCCTGACCCGTCGCCTGCGCGCGGCGCGCCCGGGCGGTCGCCGACCGCCACGGCCGGCGCTTGTGCGCGGGCCGCGGGTCGGGTTGGATCGTGCGGTGAGCTCTCTTCGCAGGCTGGCATGCGCCGCGGGAATGCTGGCGGCCGGGTGCGGCGCAGGCGCGGCGGACGCCGGCACGGGCGACGCCGGGCCGCCGCCGGGGCTGCCCCCCGTCGTTTTCCTCACCGTGAACGAGGTGCCGCGCGCGATGAACGGCTCGGCGCCGTTCACGGCGCTCGACGGGACGCTCACCGCGTTCACGCTGGCGCTGCCGCTCGACGGGTTCACACTCGACGTGACGGCCGATCCGGGCGACGCGCCGGTGGACGAGTCCACGCTGCGCGTGGCGTGCGACGCGCCGCTCGGGGGCGGGGCGGGGCAGGGCGGCCGCGACGCGGGCGACGACCTCGCCGATCTGTTTGCCGCGGCGCTGCCCGGCGCCTGGAGCTGGCGCGTCTCTGCCGACCTGTCGTTCGAGCCGACCGCGCCGGGCGCCGCCGTCATCTGCACGGCCGGCGTGCGGGACGCCGACGGCCGTCCCGCCGCGGAGAGCGGCGTCGCCTTCGCCGCCGTGGCCGCCACCGCGCAGCTCGACCCGTTCGACGTTCCGGACGTCTGGGTGCTCGACTTCACGCGCGACCTCTTCGCCATCTCTCCGGCCGCGGATCCCATGACGGGGGCCTACAGCGTCGCTTCTGTGGACGGCGCAAACGGCGTTCCCGACTACCTCGAGGACATGGCGGTCATCGGCTTTCAGGGCGGCGAGACCGCACCGGGCGCGGCGACGCTCGTCGCCGGCACCGACGTGGGCGTGAACGCCGTCGTGGCGCGGCGCGTGCGCGAAGCGCTGCTCGCCCGTGTCCGCGGCTTCTACCGGCAGGACGCGACAGGCGGCGGCGGGCCGGACGCCGTCGCCGCCACGTTCATCCTCGACGACGACCCCGCCGCGCCCGACCCCGCCACCTTCACGCCCGACGGCGGATTCTCCATGATCGCCGTGGGCGGTGAGGGCACGGCCGCCGACCGGCTCGTTCCCTATTTCGGCAAGGCGGAGCTCGACCCGCGCAACGAGGTGCGCAACGACGACACGCCCTTCGGCCTGGGCGTCTTCACCACCACGGCGCTCCGCGCGGTGCTGGCGATCGACTTCGCGACCGTGGCGCTCGGCCCGTTCGTCCCCGCGCTCGGCGGAACCGCGCTCGGCGACGACCCGCGCGACGCCGTTTTCCTCGCCGACGGCTTCGACCCGGCCGATCCGGCCGCGGACCCCGCCGTCGTGGAGCGCGCCGACCGTTTCGAGCTCGTGCTCGGCGTGCTCATCAAAGCGCTGGGCGCGCTGACCGCCCACGAGATCGGCCACTCGCTGGGGCTCGTCGCCGACGGCCCGCCGCCCACGGGCCTCTTCGGCGGCGAGGCCCTGGCGGAGTTCGCCTTCCCGCTCACGACGCCCGCGCACCTCGACGTCGCCGGCCTGAACCTGATGGCGTCGGGCGGCGGCGGCGCCGGCCTCGCCTCCGGCGCGGCGTCGCTCTTCGAGGAGCCCTTCTTCACGCCGCTGGAGCTCGCCTACCTGCGCGGCCGGCTCTGGGTCCTCCCCGCGCAGTAAGGCCGGCGCGCCGGAGCTCGTGGACGTCGCCGGCGGCGCGCCTTATCGGTGAGCTACGGGCGAGGCGCTGCGGTTGGCGGAGGCTTCGGTGCAGCGGTGGCGGGCGCCGCCGGGGCGAGCTTTTTCAGCGCGTCGCAGCTCGGCGGGTGGCCGGCTTTGCAGGCGCGCTCGTGCAGCGCGCGCGCCCCGGCGAGGTCGCCGGCCTCGGCGCGTGCCACCGCTGCGCTGGTGCAGGCGGGCAAGAAGCCGCTCGCGCAAGCCGTCTCGAACAGCAGTCGCGCCCGCGCCGCGTCCTTCGCCACGCCGCGCCCGGTGCGCGCCATCGAGCCCAGGTTGTTGCACGCCTCGGCGTCGCCGGCCTTGCACGCCCCGTCGAACAGCGCCGCCGCGCGGGCCGCGTCGGCCGCCACCAGCCGCCCTTCGTCGGTCAACACGCCCAGGTCGAAGCACGCGTGCGGCGCGCCGTCGCTGCATGCCTTGCCCAGCATCGCCAGTCCGCGCTTCTCGTCCTTCCCCACGCCATCACCCATCAGCGTTGCCACCGCCAGGTCGCCGCAGGCGCGCGCCCAGCCCGCCTTGCACGCCCCGTCGAACAGCACGGCGGCGCGCGCGAGATCCTTCTTCACCCCCTCGCCTTCGCGGTACATCAAACCCAAGAAGTGGCAGCCGCGCGGCGCGCCCGCGTCGCACGCTTCTTGGTAGAGCCCCGCGGCGCGCGGCGCGTCGCGCGCCACCGCTGCGCCTTCGTCGTACAGCATCGCTGCGCTCAGGCAGCCGGCTGGCTCGCCGCCGTCGCACGCCTTCACCAGCGCCGCCGCCGCCGCCGCCGCGTCCTTCTTCGTACCGGCCCCGTGCAGGAGCGCGTCGGCCACGTTCGTGCACGCCTTTGCGTAGCCGCCCGCGCACGCCTTGCCGTACAGGCCGAACGCGCGCGCCTCGTCCTTGGCGACGCCCACGCCCTCGGCCGTCACCACGCCTAGCGCGTTGCACCCCGCCGCCTCCCCCCGCTCGCAGGCGCGCGCGAACAGCGCCGCCGCGCGCTTCTCGTCCTTGGGCGCGCCCCCCTTTCCCTCCAGCCACGCATACCCGGCGGCGAGGCAGGCGGACGCTGCGCCGTGCTCGCAGGCCTTCGCGCACCCGGCCGCGTCGTCCGGCTTGCAAGGAGCCGCCGGCGGCCCGGCGCCGGGTGCCGTCGCCGTGCCCGGTGGCTTCGCCGCGGCGGCCAGCCCCGGCGCTGTGCCGGCGATCCACAGGACGACCACCGTTCGGCGCAGCCGCCGGCTCATCGCCGCGCCGCCGCCAGAAGCACCCACGCGCCGGCGCAGATCGTCCCCGCGAGGCACAGCACCGCCACGCCCAGCGCGGTCATCGTCAGCAGCGGCGGGGGCAGGCGCTCCGGCGTGGCGCGCGCGCTCCGCCAGCGCCGCACGAGCGGCCAGGTGCGCCACACCACGCGCCCCGCCAGGAACGCCACTCCCAGCAGCATCAGTCCCTGCAACAGCGGCATGACCCGAAGCCCCATCGCGCGCCCCGCCCCGTCTAGCTCTCGTCGTCGTCCGCGGAGCCCACCCCCGGCGGGCGGCGGATCTTGTGCTCGCGCGTCTTGCGGTACAGGCTCGACCGCTCCAGCCCCAGCGCCTTCGCCCCCTTCACGAAGTCCCAGCCGTGCTCGTCGAGCGTCATCGTCACGAAGTCGCGCTCGAACGCCGACAGCGCGTCCTTCAGCAGCTTGCCCTCGTAGCCGCGCGGGTCGACCGCCGGCCGCGCCCGGGCCAGCGCCGCCGCCGCGTCGCGCCCCGTCACTGCCGCTCCCTCGGCCAGGATCAGCAGCCGCTCCACCGTATTGCGCAGCTCGCGCACGTTCCCCGGCCAGTCGTAGTGGACGAACACGTCGAGCGCCTCGGCGGTGAAGTCGCGCGGCTTGATGCCGTGGTCGGCCGCCGCCTGCGCCGCGGCGTGCTTCACCAGCGCCGGCACGTCCTCCAGCCGCGCGCGCAACGGCGGCATCTCGATGGGAAAGACGTTGAGCCGGTCGTACAGGTCGGCGCGGAACCGCCCTTGCGCGATGCCCGCGCGCAGGTCCTGGTTGGTGGCGGCCACCACGCGCACGTCCACGCGCACGACGTCGCCCGTCGACGAGCCCACCCGCTCCAGCTCGCCCTCCTGCAGCACGCGCAACAGCTTGGCCTGCATCTCCAGAGGCATGTCGCCGATCTCGTCGAGGAACAGCGTCCCGCCGTCCGCCGCCTCGAACTTCCCGCGCCGCGCCGTCACCGCCCCGGTGAACGCGCCCTTCTCGTGGCCGAACAGCTCGCTCTCGATCAGCTCCGCCGGCACCGCCGCGCAGTTGAGCCGCACGTACGCCGCCCGCCGCCGCCGGGAGCCCTCGTGCACCGCGCGCGCCACCAGCTCCTTGCCGGTGCCGCGCTCCCCCACCACCAGCACCCGCGCGTTCGTCGGCGCCGCCTTTTCGATGAGCGCGCGCAGCCGCCGCATCGCCGGCCCGTCGCCCACCATCGCGTGGCGCGCCGCCTCGCGTGTGCGCCGCTCGCGCGCCTCGTCCTCCAGCCGGTGCAGGCGGAGGGCGTTGGCCACCGTCACCAGCAGCTTCTCCGTGCCGATGGGCTTCTCCAGGAAGTCCACCGCTCCGCGCCGCGTCGCCTCCAGCGCCGTCTCCGCCGAGCCGTGCCCGCTCATCATCACCACCGGCACGTCGAGCCCGTCGGCGCGCAGCCGCGACAGCAGCTCCAGGCCGTCGAGGTCCGGCATCTTCACGTCCAGCAGCGCAAGGTCGAACGGCACGCCGCGCAGCTTCTCCAGCGCCGCCTTGCCGCCGCCGGCCACGTCCACCACGTAGCCCTCCAGCTCCAGCGCGCGCTTGAGCGTGACGAGGATGTTCTTCTCGTCGTCGACCACCAGGATGCGGCCGCTCATGGGAGATGATCTAGCACGGCTCGTACCAGGATTGCCCTCCAGGGGTAATCACTGCCCGACAAGCGCAGGTCGCGCTTCGAGGCCGAGCGCGGCAAGCCCGCGGGATCGCGTGCCGTGTGGCTGGCACGGCGGGCGCAATGCGCGATCCCGTCGTGACGCAACCCTCAACCAGGAGCCTCCCATGAAAGCACCGCTTGAAGTCGGTCGGCCCGGCCGCTTCGCTCGTTCCCTCTTCGGCACGCTCGCGGTCGCGAGCGCCGGCGCGCTGGTAGCAGCGTGCGAAGGCCCGCCGGGCGCCGATGGCACGAACGGGATCGACGGCGCCGACGGCATGAACGGGATCGACGGTGCCGACGGCGCGAACGGGATCCCCGGCGCCGACGGCACGAACGGGATCGACGGCGTCGACGGCACAATCGGCATCGACGGCCAAGACGGCGTCGACGGAACGAACGGAACGAACGGCGCGAACGGCACGAACGCGATGCCGCGCCTGATCGATGCCTCGTACGTCCTCTGGGAGCCCGCGAACGTGAGCGCGCTGAACGACCTGCTCCTCGACTACGGACGCACCAGCCCGACCTGGTCGGGTAGCGATCGGCCAGTGGCGGTCTTCGACTGGGACAATACGGTCATGAAAAACGACATCGGCGACGCGACCCTGTTCTTCATCCTGAACAACGACCTCATCCTGCAGCCGGC
>DASYRF010000460.1:0-6801 GCA_036004705.1 Myxococcota bacterium | reverse complement strand
TGGCGCAAGCCCTGCTTCGCCGGCGAGAAGATGCGCATCGTGCTGCGCGCCTTCGCCGTGGGCGAAGCCGTCGGCGCCTGCGGCGCCCTCGTCCCCGACGGCGCCGCGCATGATCAGCGCGACGCAGGGCGCGCGTCGGGTACGGGTGGCGCGAGCGGTCCGGGTCGTGCGGGCGGTAGCGGCGGCGCCGCGGCGCGACCGTACTGCTGCCTGCGCGTGCTCTTCTCCGACGCCGCGCCGGCGTGGTAGGCGAGAGCATGGCCCTACGCGAGATCCTTCCCGGCATCTTCACCTGGCCCTGGTTCAGCGAGCGCCACGGCTACGACTTCAACGGCTGGCTGGTGCGCGACTCGGGCGGCAACGTCTGCGCCGACCCGGTGGACATGGCGGACGACGTGCTCGACGAGATCGCCGCGCTGGGCGTAGCGCGCATCGTGCTCACGAACCGCAACCACACGCGCGCGAGCGCGAAGCTGCGCGCGCGCACGGGCGCACGCGTCGCCATTCACGCCGCCGACGCCCGCTACGCCACGGAGCAGGGCGCCGTCGTCGACGACGCGGTGGCGGCCGGCGAGCGCGTGGGACCATTCGTCGTGCTGGCCGCGCCCGGCAAGTCGCCCGGCGAGGTGGCCTTGCACTGGCCGGAGCGGCGCCTTCTGCTGGTGGGAGACGCCTGCGTGGGCAAGCCGCCCGGCGCTTGTGCGCTGCTGCCCGAGAAAGTCATGGACGACCCGCCGGCGCTGCGCCGCTCGCTGCGCCGGCTGGCGGCCGACGTCGATTTCGACGTGCTGCTGACCGGCGACGGCGCGCCCATCCTCTCCGGCGCGCGCGACGCGCTGCAGGCGCTGGTCGCGACCTTCCCCCCGGAGTAGCAACCCGCGCCGCTACGCGGGCACCGCGGGCGCGACCGCCGAGCCAGCGGCCGCAGCAGCGTCGCGCGCCGCGGGGTCGTAGCCGAGGTTCGGCGCCAGCCAGCGCTCCGCCTCGGCGAGCGTCACGCCCTTGCGCGCCGCATAGCGCTCTACCTGGTCGCGGTCGACGCGCCCCACGGCGAAGTAGCGCGCCTCGGCGTGCCCCAGGTACAGCCCGCTGACGCTCGCCGCCGGCAGCATGGCGCCGTGCTCGGTGAGCGTTAGCCCCACCGCGCCGGCGTCGAGCAGCTCGAACAGCTTCGCCTTCTCGCTGTGATCGGGGCACGCCGGATAGCCGAAGGCCGGACGGATGCCGCGGTACTTCTCGGCGATGAGATCTTCCTTCGCCAGCTGCTCGCCGGCGCCGTAGCCCCAGGCGCGGCGGGCGCGCTCGTGCAGCAGCTCCGCGAACGCCTCGGCGAGGCGGTCGGCGAGCGCCTTCGTCATGATGGCCTGGTAGTCGTCGTGCTCGGCCTCGAAGCGGTGGGCCAGCTCTTCTGTGCCGTGGCCCGCGGTCACGGCGAACGCCCCGACGTGGTCGGCGGCGCCGCTCTCGGCCGGCGCGACGAAGTCTGCGAGGCACAGGTAGGGCCGGTCGTCGGCGCGCGCTTGCTGCTGGCGCAGCATGGGGAAGCGCACGCGCGCACGCGCGCGGGTCGCGTCCGCCCACAGCACCAGGTCGTTGCCCTCGGCGTTGGCCGGCCAGAAGCCCCACACCGCGCGCGCGCGCAGCAGCTTGTCCGCCAGGATACGGTCCAAGAGGCGGCGCGCCGCGTCGTAGAGGTCGCGCGCCGCCGCCCCGTACTTCTCGTGGTCCAGGATGGCGGGGAAGCGCCCCTTCAGCTCCCAGGCGGCAAAGAAGAACGTCCAGTCGATGTAGGGGACCAGGTCTTCGAGCGGAAAGTCGTCCAGCACTTGCCGCCCGGTGAAGGCGGGCGCCGGCACGTCCTCGGCGCGAAAGGCCAGGCGCAGCCGGTTGCGGTCGGCGACGTCGATGGGCAGGAGCGGACGCTCCGCCTTGCGCGCGTGCAGCTCGCGCACACGTCCCTGCTCTTCGCGGTTCTTCGCGTCCAGCGCGGCGCGCTGGCGCGGGTCGAGCAGCGCCGCTACCACGCCCACGGCGCGCGACGCGTCGAGCACGTGCACGGTGGCTTCGTGGTACGCCGGCGCGATCTTCACGGCGGTGTGCTCGCGGCTGGTAGTGGCGCCGCCGATCAACAACGGAAGGCTCATGCCGCGCCGCTCCATCTCGGCGGCCACGTGCACCATCTCGTCGAGCGACGGCGTGATGAGCCCGCTCAGCCCCACCAGGTCGCACTTCCGCTCCACGGCGGTGCGCAGGATCGTGTCCGCCGGCACCATCACCCCCAGGTCGATCACTTCGTAGTCGTTGCAGCCCAGGACCACGCCCACGATGTTCTTGCCGATGTCGTGGACGTCGCCCTTCACCGTGGCCATCACGATGCGCCCGTTCCCGCGTGAATCGGCGGCGGCCGCCTCGCCGCGCGCCTCTCGCGCGGCCCGCTCCGCCTCCATGTAGGGCGTCAGGACCGCCACCGCCTTCTTCATGGCACGCGCGCTCTTCACCACCTGCGGCAGGAACATCTTCCCCGCGCCGAAGAGGTCGCCGACCGTCTTCATGCCGTTCATCAGCGGGCCCTCGATGACGTCGAGCGGCCGGGCGTAGCGCTGTCGCGCTTCCTCCACGTCGCTCTCGATGAAGTCCACGAACCCGTGCACGAGCGCGTGGGCCAGACGCTCCTCCACCGGCGCGTCGCGCCAGGCGAGGTCCTGCTCCTTCTTGCGGCCCTTGCCCTTCACGGCCTCGGCGTAGTCGACCAGCCGCTCGGTGGCGTCGGCGCGGCGATTGAAGAGAACGTCCTCAACGCGTTCCAGCAGCTCCGGCTCGATCTCCTCGTAGACGCCGAGCTGGCCGGCGTTGACGATGCCCATGTCCATGCCGGCGCGGATGGCGTGGTAGAGGAAGGCCGAGTGCATCGCCTCGCGCACCTTGTTGTTGCCGCGAAACGAGAACGACAGGTTGCTCACGCCCCCCGAGATCTTCGCGCCCGGGCAGGTCTGCTTGATGAGACGCGCGGCCTCGATGTAGCTGCGCGCGAACTCCGCGTGCTCCTCGATGCCGGTGGCGACGGCCAGGATGTTCGGATCGAAGACGATGTCGCAGGCGGGGAAGCCGACCCGCTCGGTGAGCAGGCGGTAGGCGCGGTGGCAGATGGCGACCTTGCGCTCCACGGTCTCGGCCTGTCCCTTCTCGTCGAAGGCCATGACCACGACGCCGGCGCCGTAGCGGCGCGCCAGGCGGGCCTTGTGCAGGAAGTCGTCCTCCCCCTCCTTGAGGCTGATGGAGTTGACGACGGGCTTGCCTTGCACGCAGCGCAGCCCCGCCTCGATGACCGACCACTTGGAGCTGTCGACCATGATCGGCAGGCGCGCAATTTCCGGCTCGGTGGCGACCAGGTTCAAGAACGTGGTCATCGCCGCCTCGGAGTCGAGCATCCCTTCGTCCATGTTCACGTCGAGGATGTTGGCGCCTCCCCGCACCTGGTCGAGCGCGACCTCCAGCGCGGTGGTGAAATCGCCGGCCTTGACGAGCTGCGCGAACCGCGCGCTGCCGGTCACGTTCGTGCGCTCGCCGATCATGATGAAGTTGGAATCGGGGCGGATGGTGAGCGCCTCCAGCCCGGCGAAGCGCGTGAGGCGCTGGTGCGGCGGGACGAGGGCGTGCGCGGGGCGGCGGCGCGGAGATAGTGGCGCCACGGCGGCGGCGATGGCGCGGATGTGGTCGGGGGTGGTGCCGCAGCAGCCGCCCACGACGTTGACGAAGCCGGCCGCGGCGAATTCGCGCAGCAGCGCGCTGGTGACCTCGGGCGTCTCGTCGTACTCGCCGAACGCGTTGGGGAGCCCGGCGTTGGGGTAGCAGCTGACCCAGCACTCGGCGAGCTCGGACAGCTCCTCCACGTAGGGGCGCATGTCGCGCGCGCCCAGCGCGCAGTTCACGCCCACGCTCCAGGGCCGCGCGTGCTCCACGGTGGCGTACCAGGCTTCGAGCGTTTGGCCGGAGAGCGTGCGGCCGCTGCGATCGGTGACCGTGACCGACAGCATGATGGGCAGGCGGCGGCCCGCCGCGGCGAACACCTCCTCGATGGCCACGAGGCAGGCCTTGAGGTTCAGCGTGTCGAAGACGGTCTCGGGCAGGAGCAAGTCGGCGCCGCCGTCGACGAGCCCCCGCACCGCTTCCGCGTAGGAGGCGCGCACCTGCTCGAAGGTCACGGCGCGGTAGGCCGGGTCGTCGACCTTCGGCGACATGGAGAGGGCGCGGTTGGTGGGGCCGATGGCGCCGGCGACGAAGCGCGGCCGGTCGGGCGTGCGGGCGGTCCAGGCGTCGGCGGCGGCGCGGGCCAGGCGGGCGGCGGCGGCGTTCATCTCGTAAACGACCGCCTCGAGCCCGTAGTCGGCCTGGGCGATGGACGTGGAGTTGAATGTGTTGGTCTCGATGAGGTCGGCGCCGGCGGCAAGGTAGGCGTCGTGGATGTCGGCGATGACGTCGGGGCGCGTCAGCACCAGGAGGTCGTTGTCGCCTTTGAGGTCGCGCGGATGGTCGCGGAAGCGCTCGCCGCGGAAGTCGGCCTCGCTCAGGCCGCGGCGCTGGATCATAGTGCCCATGGCGCCGTCGAGGACGAGGAGGCGCTCCTGCACGATCCGCTCGAGGACGGGCAGCGAGTCATTCATGGCGTGGGAGATCCTTTCCGCGCGCGGCGCGTCCGGCGGGCGAAGGCGGTGAGCACCTGGAAGTGCGGCTCGCGCCGCTCGCGCGTAGCGACGGCGCAGCGCTCGACGGCGAGGCCGGCCCGCTGCAGCCAGCGTCGCAGCTGGGCGGCGCGAAAACCGGCGTGCCGGTGGCCGTAGGGGGCGGTGACGTCGAGGTGCCGGTGGGCGGCGAGCGTGACGACGGTGAGCGCGCCGCCGGCCCGTAGCACGCGTCCCGCCTCGGCCAGTGCCTTCGCCGGATCGGCGACGTCGCACAGCACGTGGAAGCTGAGGACGTGGTCGAACGACGCCGCCTCGAAGGGCAGCGCGTGGACGTCGCCCGCGGCGAAGCGGACGTGCCGCGCTCCGCGCAGGCGCGCGCGCGCCGCCTGGAGCATCTTTTCGTTCAGGTCGAGGCAGGTGACCGTGCCGGCGCGCGGCGCGACCAGCTCGGCGATGGTGCCGTCGCCGCAGCCGGCGTCGAGGACGTCGCCGAGGTGCACCAAGCCGAGGAGGCCGCGCGCCAGCGACTCCCACGTGCGGCCCGGAGAGTAGTGCCGCTCCATGCGCCCGGCCAGCGCGTCGGGCCAGCCGGCGGCGCGCGCGCGCGCCTTGACCAGCGCCTCGCAGCGGGTCCGGTCGGAGGCGAGCACGTCGTCCTCGACCTCGCGGCTCAGCAGCTCCCACACGGCGCGCACGTCGGCGGGCATGGCGCCGTCGTTGAACGCGTACAGAGTCGACGCCCCGCGCGGGCGGTCGCGCACGACCCCCGCCTCGCGTAGCTTGGCGAGGTGGGTCGACACCCGCGGCTGGGCCAGCCCGGTGACCGAAGTGAGCTCCGCCACGGTCAGCTCGTGCCTCTCGACGAGCGCCGCCAGCCGGACCCTGGTCGGGTCTCCGAACAGCCGCAGCAGATCCAGCGTGGCGTCGAGCGTCGGCATCTCCGGGCGAATGTATCATCTCGTCATCGCAATGACAAGATGATAACTGGTCGAACGCGGCCCCGGATGGACCCGAACGCGGACCCGTGTACCATCGCCCCACCGTGAATCCCGGCGTCGCCGACGACCTCCGCCGCCGCCTCGTCGAGTGGTTCGACCGCTCGGCCCGCGATCTCCCCTGGCGCCGCACCCGCGACCCCTACGCCGTGTGGGTCAGCGAGGTCATGCTGCAGCAGACGCGCGTCGACACCGTCGTGCCCTATTACGAGCGCTTCCTCGCCCGCTTTCCCACGGTGCAGTCGCTGGCCGACGCCCCCGAGGACGACGTCCTTCGCCTCTGGCAGGGCCTGGGCTACTACTCGCGCGCCCGCAACCTGCAGCGCGCCGCGCGCCTCCTCGCTGCCGGCCGCGGCGCCCGCATGCCGCCCGACGCCGCCGGCCTGCGCGCGCTGCCGGGCGTGGGGCGCTACACGGCCGGCGCCGTCGCCTCCATTGCCTACGACGCGCCCGAGCCCATCCTCGACGGCAACGTGGCGCGCGTGCTCGTGCGCCTCTTCGGCATCGACGGCGACCCGCGCGCGCCTGCGCTCGCCCCGCGCCTCTGGGAGCTGGCGGCGGCGCTCGTTCCGCCGGCCCCTCCCTCCCCCGCTCCCGGCCCGCTTGTGGGCCGCCCCACGCCCGCGCGCTTCAACCAGGCGATGATGGAGCTGGGCGCGCTGGTCTGCCTGCCGGTAGAGCCGCGCTGCCTCCTGTGCCCCGTGCACGACCCTTGCGCCGCCCGCCGCAGCGGCCGGCAGGGCGAGCTCGGAGGCCCGCGACCGCGTCGCGCGCCCGAGCCCGTCACGCGCCTGGTCGCCGCGGTCGAACGCCCCGGGCGCCTGCTGTGGATGCGCCGCGCCGAAGGACTGCTCGGCGGGCTGTGGGAGCTGCCCGGCCTGGACGGGCCGGCGGGCGGCGCGGCGCCGCCTTTGCGCGCCCTCGCCGCTTTCGTAAGCGCCTCGTGCGGCGTGCCTGTCACGCTCGACCCCGATCCGGTCGGTGAGGTCACCCACGTCTTCACGCACCGGCGCATGACGGCGCACCTGCACCGCGCCCACCCCGCGCGCGGTGCCCGCCTCGCCCCTGCCCCGCCCTACGACGGCGCGCGCTGGGCCCGCGCCGCCGCCGAGCCGCCCGGCACC
>DASYRF010000459.1:0-11329 GCA_036004705.1 Myxococcota bacterium | reverse complement strand
ACGGCGGCGGCGGCGAGCAGGACGACGCCGGCAACGGCGCCGCAGGCGGCGCCGGCGGCCCCGGCGGCCTCGGCGGCAGCGGCGGCGGCGGCGGCGGCGGCCCGTCCATCGCGCTCGTCTGCATCGGCACCGCCGAAGCGCCCCTCACGTCCACGACCCTCTCCAACGACGCCGGCGGCCTCGGCGGCACGTCGACCGGCAACCCCGGCGCCGACGGCGTCTCGATGGCCTCGTTCGGCTGCACCCCGTAGGCCGTCTGCAGCGGCGGCCCGATCTCCCGGCCGAGACAGACGGGCGCGGCGGAAGGCCGGAGTCCTTCTTGCGTGGCGGACGAACCTCCAGGGACGGCGCCGGAGGGTACTTGGTCGCGGTATACTGCGGGCGTGACGGATCCGGCGCGGCGGCTTGCGACGGCGGACGACCTGAAGGTGTTGCCGGGCGACGAGTGGGCGGAGGTGGTGGGCGGCGCGATCGTCGAGAAGGCGAGCCCGAGCGCCGAGCATAGCCTCGCCCAGGGCGCCCTCCATGCGTTCCTGTTCCGGCGCTTCCACGGGCGCGGCGGCGGGCCGAGCGGGCCCGGAGGCTGGTGGATCCTGCTCGAGGTCGAGGTGGGCGCGGTGCCAGAGGCTCGTCAGGTCAGGCGGCCGACTGCCTCACCCGCCCCAGGGAGCGGCGCACGACCCTGCCGCTCTCCCTTCGGACCTCGTCTTCGTAGGGGCCGTGCCCGCCGCCGGGCCGGCGGCAGGCCGCGCTTGGATCAACTGGCGAGCGGGCATTTCGGGTCTACAAATCGTGCAAGTCGCGTTGGCGTGCCCGGTTTTGGGCGCGAGGGAACCGCTTCACCGCGCCGCGGGCCACTTCACCGTCGCGTCGGGCCGTCTCGGTGGCGCGTCGGGCCGTCGGGGTGGTGCGTCGGGTCGTCTCCGTAGCTCGTCGGGCCGCCGCGGTGGCGCGCGGGGCCACCTTGGTTGCGCGCCGGGCAGCCCCAGCATGACGTCCAGCCGTCGGGGCGTCGCCTCGGGCAAGCGCGGTACGACATCGCGCGAGCTCGGCCTCGCGCCGGCCAGCTGGAGCGGCGCGCCGGGTCGGTCGAGCGCCGCGTCGAGCCGGCCGTGAGCTCGACCCTGCGCCTCTGGTCGCGCGGACGCCGCCCGGGGGCTCGAACGCGAATTGGCCGCGGCGGGCTGCAGCACAGCTCACGCGGTGAATCAGACGCGGGCGATGGGACGGGCGGACAGGACGGCGAAGCGCGCGACGAGGCCGAGGGCCACGGTGATGAGGCCGGCCGACAAGCCCCACCAGAGGCCGGCGGCGCCGAGGCCGCGGCCGAAGCAGAGCAGGAGGGCGAGGGGCAGGCCCACGGCGTAGTGGCCGACGAGGTTCGCCCACAGCGGGGCGCGGGTGTCGCCGGCGCCGCGCAGCGCGCCGGCCCCGACGCCCTGAAGGCCGTCGAAGATCTGGAAGACGGCGGCGATCATGAGCAGCGGGGCGGCGGCGGCGATCACGGCGGCGTCGTCGCTGAGGAGGTGCGCGAGCGCGCGCGGCGCGCTGACGAAGGCGATCGCCGAGCAGGCCATGAACGCGGCGCCGAGGGCGAGGCCGGTGAAGCCGGCGCGGCGTGCGCCGGGCGTGTCGGCGCGACCGACGGCCTGGCCGACGCGGACGGCCGTCGCCGAGGAGACGCCGAGGGCGACCGTGAACGTGAAGCTCGCCAGCGTCAGCGCGACCTGGTGCCCGGCGCTGGGCACCTTGCCGAGCCGCCCGGCCAGCACGCCGACGAGCGCGAACACGCCGACCTCGGCGAGGAGCTGCAGGCCGAGCGGGCGGCCGAGCCGGAAGACCTGGAGGATGATCCGCGCGTCGGCGCGACGGCGACCCGGATCGGGGGGCGCGTCGAGCGCCGCGATGGCGCGCGCCAACACCACCGCCGACAGCACGGACGAAGCGCTGGACGCCAGCCCGGCGCCGAGCACGCCGAGCCGCGGCACCCCCAGCGGGGCGAGGCCCACCCAGGCGAGCGCTTCATCTCCATAGATGAGCAGCGCGTCGCCGAAGAAGTTGACGACGTTGGAGACGACCATCGAAACGACGATGGGGCGGGTGACGTCGTGCGCCTGCAAGTAGCTGCGCGCCGCGCTGAAAAGCAGGAACGGGACCACGTTGGGCAGCCGCCCAATGAGGTACAGGCGCGTCTGCGCGGCCGTCTCGGGGTTCACGCCCGCCGGCCCGAGCAGCAGCGGGGTCAGGCTCACCAGCGCCGTGAGCGGAACGCCGACCAGCAGCGCCACGCGCACGCCCTGCCAGTAGATGCGCCGCGCGTGGCCGAGCTCGCCGGCGCCGTGCGCCTGCGCCACCAGCGGGTCCATGCCCATCACGCAGCCCATCCCCACGATGGTCAGCGCGAAGTAGAGCCCGTTGCCGATGCCGACCCCGCCCAGCGCCGCCGGCCCCAGCCGCCCGACGAACGCCGTGTCGACGAAGCTCATGAGCTGGTTTCCGGCCTGGCCGGCGATGAGCGGCGCGGCGAGACGCAGCAGCGCGGGCAGCTCCGCGCGCGGGGCGCCGGGCGGCGAGGCGGCGGCGGGGGGGGCGGCGGCGGCGGTGGTGATCAAACCGTGCGCTCGATCCAGGCGGCGAGCTCGCCCCAGAGCGGCGCGGCGGCGCGCGCGGTCACGAGCCCCATGTGGTCGGGCCGCAGCCCGGGGAGCTCCCCGCGCTCGACGACGCGGAAGGTGACCGGCGCCCCCGTGAGCTGGTCGGCGAAGGCGCGGCCGGCGGCCGGACGGCACATGAAGCGGTCCGCGGCGCCGGCGATCGCGAGCACCGGCGCGCGGACGCGGGCCAGCCCGCGCAAGTAGTCACCGCCGTCGGCGGCGGTCCAGCGGTCGGTGCGCGCCCAGCCGAGGAACTGCTCGATGTAGGCGCGCGGCACGTCCTCGCTGCCGAGGCCCAAGCGCCGCGCCGGGAAGTAGCCGAGCGGCACCGAGGCGGCGCGCCAGGCCTCCAGGGTGGCGCGTTTGCCCAGCCAGGCGAGCGCGTCGGGCTCCAGGCGGCGGATCCAGACGCCGGCGGCGAGCGCCACGACGGCATGGACCGCGGCGCCGGGCACGACCCCCAGCCACGCCAGCGTGGCGTGGGCGACCAGGCTGTGGCCGACGACCACGAGCGGCAGCCGCGGATGGCGCGCGCGCACGGCCGCCACGACGGCGGGCACGTCGCGCAGGACGACGTCGTCGTACGTCCAGGAGCGCCGCGGCGCGCCGTCGCGGCTGCCGCCGTGACCGCGGCAATCGAACGTGTAGACGGCCAGCCCGCGGGCGGCGAGCGTGCTGGCGAGCCCCGCGCCGCGCGGTCGGTCGAGCGACCGCCGGTTGGTCATCATGGCGTGGCCCACGATGCAGGCGGCGCGCGCCGGTGTCGCCTCCGCGGCCGCCACCGTGGCGGCGCTGGCCGCTGCCGGGTGCGCGGCCGCCACCGTGGCGGGGGCGCCGGCCTCGCCGGTCGCGGCGGCGCCCCTGGCGTGGTGGGCGCCGGCCGGAGCCCCGACGCGCTCGACCTCGAGCCGCCACCCGTCGCTCGTCTCCACCCGGAAGATTGCTTCGCCCTCGTCCACGGCCGCCGGCCCGCAACCTAGCCGGCGCGGTCCCGGGTTGACAAGCGCAGCACTCGAAATCGGACGGCGACCCATGGCCGGCGCGGTCCCGGGTTGACAAGCGCAGGACTCGAAATGGGACGGCGCCCCATGGCGGCGGTCCCGGGTTGACGAGCGCAGGACTCGAAATGGGACGGCGACCCAGTGTATACACGCGCCATGAACATCACGGTTCGGGTTTCCCCGGAGGAGGAGTTCGAGGTCGCCGAGGAGGAGCTTCGCGACCTGCTCCCCACCCTTCCGATCACGGCGCAGGTGCAGGATCCGGTCGACGGTGTGTGGAAGACCGGCAGCGCCTACTTCGAGGCGAAGGACGCGCGCGACATGATGGCGCAGGCCCAGGCCGTGCAGCTGTCGGACGCGGACAAGAAGGTCGGCGGGATGGGCGCCGCCGTGAAGCTCATCATGGTGCTGGTGATCATCGGCGCCGTCGTCGGGGCGTTCATGGGGTACTCGAGCTGGAAGGCCAAGAAGCTGCGCGAGGCGCACCTCGCGTTCGCCCGGCCGTACGAGGAGGCGCGCGCGAGCTTCATCGGCTTCTACGACTGCGTCTACCCCGACGGCATGAAGAAGATTCTCAAGGGCAAGGTCGTCTCCGACTGGCTCTTGAAGAAGCATCCCAAGACGAAGCCGACGGCGGACACGGGCAAGGACGAGGTGGAGCTGTCCGCCGACCTGGGGCGCTGCCTGCCGAAGCTGAAGGCGTACGTCGACGCGGCGAAGGGCATCACGGACGTGCCGGCGCCCGAGGAGAAGACCGCCGGCGTGGTCGACTACCGCGAGGCGTTCACGGCGGTGGTGCCGGAGGCGGAGCGGCTGCTGAAAGGGTGGACCGCGCTGCAGGGGGACTACAAGACGCTCAACGACCGGCGACTGTTGACCGACACGGTCGAGTCGATCGGCAAGCGCTGGGTGGAATGGGGAATGACGCACAAGAAGGGCGGGGCCGACGCCCGAAAGTACATGGCCTTCCTCGCCTGCACCTACGGCGACGACAAGGACTTCGCCACGCTCTCCGACGCGCAGCCGCTCGTGGACATGGTGACGGACAAGTGCAACGAGATGGACAACGAGAAGTTCGCCGACGACGTGCGCGCGCGCTGCGCGCCGGAGCTGTCGAAGCCCCCCGAGGGGAAGCCGCCGCCCCACATCGCCCACGGGCTGGACGCGTTCGCCGGCGAGAACCTGACGACCTTCCCGTACCTCGATTGCTTCAAGAAGGTGGACGGCCACCGCACGCTGCTGATGGAGCGCGAGATCGAAGACGCCTTCGACAAGTGGGTCTACAACGACACGCTCATCGTCAACGGCTACCGCACGATCCTGGGAGCGCCCGACGCCGACGGGAAATGGTCCGAGTAGGGGCGTCCGTCTCCGACTCCGAGGACGTGAATCTCTGCGTGAGTGGGAGTCGACGCCGTCGGCACGGCTCCGACCAGGGGTAGAGCTTTTTCCTCCGCGCCCTGCGCGCCGGCGCGCGGGCGGGTTACGCTGCCTGCAGATGACGGTGTGGCTGATGGCGGCGATGACGCTGGACGGGAAGCTCACCGGCACCGACGGTGGGGCGCCGGCGTTCGCTTCGCCGCTCGACCGGCGCCGGCTGATGGAGAGCCGCGCGCGCGCGGACGCCGTGGTCGTGGGGGCGCGGACCGTGCGACGCGAGGACCTGCCGGCGATGGTGGACGGAGACGACTTGCTGGCGGCGCGCCGGGCTGTTGGGCGCGCCGCGCAGCCCGCGCACGTCGTCGTCTCGCGGTCGCTGGACCTTCCGGTGGCCGGCCGTGTGGTCGGTAACGCCGCGCAGGAACGGCTAGTGGCCACGGTGTCGGGCGCGCCCGCTGCGGCGCGGCGTGCGCTGGAGGAGCGAGGCGTGCAGGTGCTCGTCGCCGGGGAAGCGGCGGTCGACGCCGCGCGGCTCCTCGCGGTCTTGCGTGCGCGCGGCCTGCGCGAGGTGGTGGTGGAGGGAGGCGGCGGCACCAACGCGCTCTTCCTCGACGCCGGCGTGGTGGACGAGATCCACGTGACGATCGCGCCGGTCGTCGTGGGCGGCCGAGACGTGCCGACGCTGGTGGAGGGCGCGGGCCGCCCGCAGCAGGCGCGGCTGGGGCTGGAGCTGATCGAGGCGGTCCCGCAGCCCACCGGGGAGGTCTTCGCGCGCTATCGAGTGCGGAGATGAGGCTCGGCGCGAACGGCTGGACCGGCGGGCAGTACAGCGTGTGGCGCGTCGCGCTCGGGCTCTGGCTGGCCGTTCACCTGGTGCGCCTGTTGGTAGGGGGCGCCGCGGCCCCGCTGCTCGCGGCGGGGCCGGCCGGACGCTGGCTCCCGAGCGGCGCGGGCGTCGCCGTGACGTGGTTGTTCTGCGCGGCGTGCCTCGCCTCCGCCGTCGCCCTCGCGATCGGGCTCTTCGATCGCGTCGCGGCGCTCGTCCTCGCCGTCGGGTGGGCAGGCCTGCACGGCGTCGATCTTCGCGCCGCCGATCCGGGGATGGCGGCGCTGAGTGCGGTTCTTGTGTTGCACGCGGCGGTGCCGCCCGCGCCCTACGGCTCGTGGGCGCGCCGGGGCCAGGCGGATCCCGGCGTGCGTTGGGCGAAGCCCGGCTTCGTGCACGCGGCGGGCTGGGCGCTGCTGGTGCTGGGCTACGCCTGGGCCGGGTGGGGCGCGCGCTCCAGCCTGTCGCTCTGCGCGGGCGGCGGACCGCCGGTCCGCGGCCTGCTGGCGGCGGGGCAGCTGGCGTTCGCCGCGCTGGCGCTCGTGCCGCCGCTGCGCCGGTGCCTGTGGGTGGTCGGCCTGGGTCTGCTCGTCGTGCCGCTCGCAGCCGGCACGGCCGCCGTTCCAGGCGCCGGCCTGGTGCTGCTGCAGCTCTTCTGCTTCGACCCCTCCTGGGTCCCGGCGGTCCGCCCGGGGCGGGTCGGCGTCCTGTTCTTCGACGGTCACTGCGGGCTGTGCCATCGCGCCGTCCGCTTCGTCATCGCCGAGGACCGCCGCGGCGAGGCGTTCCGCCTGGCGCCGCTCGACAGCGACGCCTTCCGGGCCGCCGTGCCGGAGGCCGTGCGCCCGCGCCTCCCCGACAGCCTCATCGTGCGGACCGCCGAGGGCGTGTTGCTGTATCGCTCGGCGGCGATACTGCACATCGGCCGGCGGCTCGGCGGGCTCTGGCGGCTGGCCGCGGGTCTCGTCGCGCTGGCGCCCGTGGGCGTGCGTGACCGCGCCTACGACCTGGTGGCGCGCATCCGCTACCGCCTCTTCGCGCGACCCGCCGAGGCGTGTCCGCTCGTTCCGCCGGAGCTACGCGTGCGCTTCGGCCCTTGACAGTGCGAACGATCGTGCTATTATGCCCTCATGTCGAAGGGCGAAGAGACACGCCAGACCATCGTGGACGAGGCCATGCGCATCGCCAGCACGATGGGGCTGGGGGGAATCAGCATCGGTGAGCTGGCGGCCTCGCTGGGCCTGTCGAAGAGCGGGCTGTTCGCTCACTTCGGCTCCAAGGAGACGCTGCAGATCGACGTCATCCACGCCGCCGCCGAGCGATTCGTGCAGAAGGTGGTGGTGCCGGCGCTGCGTGCGCCGCGTGGCGAGCCGCGCGTGCGCGCGCTCTTCGAAGGCTGGCTGCGCTGGGGCCTGTCCAACGAGCTGCCCGGCGGCTGCATCTTCGTCTCCGCCGCCGCCGAGCTCGACGATCGTCCGGGCCCAGTACGCGACGCGCTGGTGAAGACGCAGCGCGACTGGCTGGACGCGCTCGCGCAGGCGGCCCGCCTGGCGGTCGAGGAGGGGCACTTCCGCAAAGGGCTCGACGTCGAGCAGTTCGCCTTCGAGGAGTACGCCCTCATGCTCGGCGGTCACCACCATTCCCGGCTGTTGAAGGATGCCCGGTCGATCAAGCGCACCCGGGCGGCGTTCGAGACGCTCCTCTCCACCGTCCGCTGAAAAGGAGACCACCGTGACCTACGCGTCGTTCGTTTCTGCGGAAAAAAGCACGACTGGTCGTTCTAATGGAAACCGTCCGGTTCGCGGGCTGGCGACGCTGCGCCGAACGCTCGCACTGGCGACGTGGCTCTCGCCGGCGCTGGCGGCTTCTTGGGCGGCGCGCCTGTTCCTGACGCCGCGACGGTTCCCTCGGCCGGAGCGCGAGCGCGCGCTGCTGGCGACGGGCGAGCCGCTGCCGCGCGAGCCCGGCGGCGTCGCCGCCTGGCAATGGGGTCGAGGCCCCACCGTGCTGCTCGTCCACGGCTGGGAAGGGCGCGGCGCCCAGCTTGGCGCCTTCGTCGATCCACTGGTGGCCGCCGGGTACCGTGTCGTGACGTTCGACGCGCCGGCGCACGGCGATTCTCCCGGACGGCAGGCCACGCTCGTCGAGTTCGCGGCGATCATCGCCGCGCTCGCCGATCGGGTCGGGCCGTTGCACGGCATCGTGGCGCATTCGTTCGGCGCGCCCGGCGTCGCCCTGGCGTTCGCGCGCGGCGTGGAGGCTCGTGCCGCCGTGTTCATCGCGCCGCCGGTGCGGATGGAGGAGGGCGCGCAGCGCTTCGCGGAGCTGCTCGGCTTGACGCCGGAGGTGCGTCAGGGCATGCGCCGCCACGTCGCCCGTCGCGTGGGGATGTCCTGGGAAGAGATCGACGGCGAGGCGCTCGCGCGGCGCATGACCACGCCGCTGCTGGTCGTCCACGATCGGGACGACGACGAGGTGCCGCTGGCGGCGGGCGCCACCCTGGCCGCCGCCTGGCCCGGTGCGCGCCTGCGCTGCACCGCCGGGCTTGGCCACCGGCGCGTGCTCCGCGACGCCGGCGTGGTGCAGGCCGCCGCGGACTTCTTCGCGCAGTTCAGCCCGGCGACGCGTGTGACCTCCGACCTAGAGCGCCTGGTCGACGTCGAAGCCGTCCGCTTCTAGTCCTCGGGCGGCAGCGGCAGGTCGATGCCCTGCGCGCGCGCGGCGCTGCGCAGCTTCGCGATGGCACGGGCGACGAGCTGGCGGGCACGCTCCCGGGTGACCTTCAGGCGGTCGCCGATCTGCTGCAGCGTCTGCTCTCCGTCGGCCGCGCCCGCGCCGAGGCCGAAGCGGCGCTCCAGAACGTCGCGCTCGCGCGCTGGCAGCGTTTCCAGCAGGCGCGCCAGCGCCGCCTCGTCGCTCTCCCGCTCCACGGCCGATTCCGGCGACACGGCGTCGGGGTCCTTCAGGAAGTCCACGCGCGGCGCGTCGCCGTCGGGGCCGAGCGTCTCGTCGAGCGAGACGCTTCCGAAGGTGCGGCTCATGAGCTCCTGCACGTCGGCCACCGGCATCTTGAGACGCTGCGCGACCTCGATGGGCGACGGGGCGCGGCCGGTCTGCGCGAGGACCTGGCCCTGCAAGCGCAGGATGCGGTGGAGCTGCTGCCCCACGTGCACGGGGATGCGTACGTTGCGCGCCTTGTTCGCCACCGCCCGGCCGATCTGGTGGCGCACCCAGTGGACCGCGAGCGTCGACAGGCGCGTGCCGCGCGTCGGGTCGAAGCGCTCGATGGCCACGTCGAGGCCGATGTTGCCTTCCTGCAGCAGATCCTCGAAGTCGAGCCCGCGCCCGCCGTGGGTCCGCGCGAGCTTCATCACCAGCGGGCCGTGCGCCGCCAGTAGCTCGTCGCGCAACGCGCGGGCGCGGCGGTCGGCGGCGCCCGCGGCGCGCGCCAGGCGCTCCAGGCGCGCGGGCTCGATACGCCAGCGGTCACGCAGCGAGCGCAAGCGGCGCAACGCGTCGGTCTCGCGCGCTCGCGCCGCGCTGTCGCCGGCGGCGGCGCGCGCAGCGGCCAGGTCGCGGCGCGCCCGGGCGGCCACGGCGGCGGCGTCGCGGAGGCGCCGCGCCATTTCCTGGACGTGCGCACGCTTGAGGTCCAAGCCCAGCAGCACCGACGTCGCCTCGCGGCGGGCGCCCGCCAGGGCGGCGGACTCGGCGGCGCGGCGCGCGTCGGTCAGCCGCGGCGATTCCAGGCGTTCGAGGGCGAGGCGCGCGCCCCGGTCGGCGGCGAACAGCCGGCGGCAGGCGTCGGCCAGGGCCGCGGCGGCCTCGGCCTCGTCGCCGCCCGGATGGTCTTCGAGCACGTCGAACGCGCCCGACTCACCGCGTGCCACCCTCCGGCCAACTGAAAGCACGTAGTCGGTCGCGACCGGGGTCTCCATGGCCACCCGCAGGACCTGGCGGCGGGCCTCGCGCAGCCGATGGGCGGCGTCGCGCTCCTCCTCGGCGGTCATCGGGGGCGACGCGTTGATCCAGCGGAAGTACTCGTCGAGCAGGCGTCGCTCCGACTCGCGGCCGGCGCGCGGCGTCGGGCGGGCGCGCGACTTGGGAGCGGGGGAGGCTGGGCGCGTCGTCGTCGTCGTCGGCGGCGTCGGCGTCGGCGTCGGCTTCGGCGTGGGCGTCGTCGTCGTCGTCGTCGTCGGCGTCGTCGTCGGCTTCGGCTTCGTCGTCGGCGTCGGCGTCGTCGTTGGCGTCGGCGTCGGCGTTGGCTTCGGCGTGGGCGTCGGCGTCGGCGTCGGCTTCGGTCTCGGCTTCGGCGGGGACATCGGCTTTCGTTTGGTCGCGGGGGGCCGGCTCGGGGCGGCCGTCGCGCCGGCAGGGCGCTTGGCGGGAGACTTGGAGCGTCTCGGCGCGGTTGGCCGGCGGGGCGAGCGGGAGCGCGGCACAGCCCCACGTTCCTCTGAAACGGGCGGCGCGATCAAGTAAGCTCGCCGCGACGTGGCTGCGGCGACGCTCGACTGGACGGCGATCGGCGACGAGGCGCTGCGGCACCTCGCCGCGCTCCTGCGTTTCGACACGACCAACCCCCCCGGCAACGAGCGCGCCGCCGCCGACTACTGCGCGCGGGTGCTTCGCGACGCCGGCCTCCCGCCGGCCGTCCTGGAGGCTGCGCCGGGCCGCGCCAATTGCGTGGCGCGTCTGAGCGGCGCGGCGGCGTCGAGCTCCGACGGCCCGTTGCTCCTGCACGGGCACCTCGACGTCGTTCCCGCCGACCCCTCCGACTGGCGCCACCCGCCTTTCGCCGGCGAGACCCACGACGGATACGTCTGGGGGCGCGGCGCGGTCGACATGAAGAACATGGTGGCCATGTCACTCACCGTCGTCGCCACGCTCGCCCGCGCCGGCGTACGCCCGCGCCGCGACGTGCTCTTCGCCGCCGTCGCCGACGAAGAGCTAGGCTCCGACCTCGGCGCCAAGTGGCTCGTGGACCACCATCCCGACCGCGTGCGCGCACAGTACGCGCTCGGGGAGCTAGGCGGCTTCACGCTGTACGCCGGCGGCCGCCGCCTGTATCCCGTGCAGGTCGCCGAGAAGGGTCTCTGCTGGCTGCGCCTTCGCGCGCGCGGCCGCCAGGGCCACGGCTCGGTGCCCCACGCCGAGAACCCCGTCACGCGCCTCGGCGAAGCGCTTGCCGCCATCGGACGCCACCGCCTGCCGCACCACGACACCGCGGTGATGCGGCACTTCCTCGCGCGCATGGCTCAGACGCAGCCGTTCCCCGCCGCCACGGTGCTGCGCCTGCTCGCCAACCCGCTCCTCAGCGATCTCGTGCTCGATCGCGTCATGCCCGACCGCGCCCGAGCGGAGCTCTTCGACGCGCTGCTGCACAACACGGCCTCGCCCACCGTGGTGCGCGCCGGCGCCAAGACCAACCAGATCCCGTCCGTCGCCGAAGCCGAGCTCGACGGGCG
>DASYRF010000458.1:0-18032 GCA_036004705.1 Myxococcota bacterium | reverse complement strand
GCGGACGAGGCGGCTTGGCCGCCCCGCCGACGGGGTCCGGGGGCATCGGAGCACGGCGTACTCGCCGCGCGGACGGGCCCCCGGGCTAGATGGAGGCGGACGAGGCGGCTTGGCCGCCCCGCCGACGGGGTCCGGGGGCATCGGAGCACGGCGTACTCGCCGCGCGGACGGGCCCCCGGGCTAGATGTCGTCGCGGGGGCGCACGACGGTGCGGGGCGCCCAGCCCTCAAAGGCCTTTCGGATCTTGTCGGCAGGGCCGACCACCACCAGACCCACGCGTCCCGGCGCGAGCAGCTCGGCGAGCGCGCTGCGCACCGCCGCGGCGTTGGTGGCACGCAGCGCCGGCAGGTAGCGTTCGTCCCAGTCGTCGGGCAAGCCGAAGACCACGCGGTCGTGTACGGCGGCCGCCAGCCCGTCGGCCGTCTGATAGCCGAGGGGGAAGCCCCCGCCCAGATAGGCCTTCGCGCCGTCGAGCTCTTCGGTGGTGGGCCCGGTCTTGATGAAGTCCGCCAGAACCGCCATCGTCTCGTCGACCAGCTTGCGGGCGGTGTCGAGGTCGGTGGCAGTGGACACGTCGAAGTAGCCACCCGCGACGTTCATCTCGAACCCGGAGTCGACGCTGTAGACGAGCCCGAGGTCCACGCGCAGCCGGTCGACGAGCCGCGAGGTGAAGCCGCCGGCCAACATGGCGCTGGCCAGCATCAGGGCGGGGTAGCGCCCCTCGGCGGCGCGGCGCGACGGGCCGGGCACGGCGAGCTTGAGATTGACCTGCGAGGTGTCGCGGCTGTCGACGATGAAGAGCGTACGGCCGTCGGGCGGGGGCGCGGGCGACGGCGGCGCCACGGGCGGCACGAACTCCTTGGCGGGCGCCCACGCGCCGAAACGACGCTCGACGGCGGCGCGGCCGGCGGCGGCGCTGACGTCGCCCGCGACCACCACGAAGGCCGCGGCAGGGCCGTAGCGCATGCGGTGCAAGCGCTGCGCGTCGGCGCGCGAACAGGCCTTGATGCCGGCGATGGTGCCACCGATGGGATGGCCGTAGGGGTGGCTGGGAAAGACCCAGCGCAGGAGGGCGTCGGAGGCGAGCATGCCGGGACGGTCCATGCGCTCCTCGAGGTCGGCGATGCGCTTGCGCACGGCGCGCTTCACCTCGCCGCCTTCGAACGACGGCGTGAGGACGGCGCGCGCGGAGAGGTCGAGCAGCGCGTCGAGGTCGGGCGCGGCGCCGGTGCCGGCGAGGTAAGCCTCGTCGACGTTGGCGGCGGCGCCCATGCTGGCGCCGAGCGCCGCGACGGCGTCGGCGTAGGCCTCGGCGCCCATGCCGCCGCCGCCGAGCGTGAGCGTCTCGGCGACCAGGTCGGCGAGCCCTTCCTTGCCGGCGGGGTCGGCCACCTCTCCGGCGCCCTCGACGACGACGCGCACCGACACCAACGGAAGCTCGTGGTGCTCGACGACGAAGACGCGCAGGCCGTTGGCGAGCTTGGCGGCGTGGACGGCGGGGAAGTGCAACGGCGTCTCGGCGCGCGCCGGGACGAGGGCGGTGCCGAGCGCCGCGGCGCACACGAGCAGAGCCAGCGCCGCGAAAAGCCCGGCGCGGAACTGGAGGGCGGCGCGGGCGCTCACTTGTCACCTCCGTCCTCGAGAGGGTGCAGCGTGGCGACGGTGCGCGAATCCTTGCGCAGGTAATGCGAGGCGATGGCGCGGATGCGCTCGGCGCTGAGCGTGCGATACGTCTCCAGCACGTCGTCCAGGACGCGCCAGTCGCCCATCAGCAGCTGGTACGTTCCGATGGTCTCGGCGCGGCTAGCGTTGGTCTCGAGCGCGCGCAGGAAGGACATCTCCAGCAGCCGCCGTACCTTCGTGAGCTCGGCGGGGTTGGGGCCATGATCCGCCAGGTCGGCGATCTCCTCGTCGACGATCTTCTCCACGCGGCGCGGGTCGACGCCGGCCTTGACGCCCACGCCGACGATGAAGAGCCCGGGGTCGACGTGCCACGGGAAGTCCACGTAGACCCAGTTTGCGACCTCGTCGCGGTGAACGAGGCGACGGTACAGCCGGGCGCTGTCGCCTTCGCCCAACAGGTACTGCACGCCGTCGAGCGCGAGCGTGTCGGGATCCGCAGCGGCCGGGGACTTGTAGCCCATGAGCAGGATGGGGATCTCGCTGGCGCGCCGGTAGTCGACGCGCCGCTCGCCGAACTGCTCGGGCTCGGGCGTAGCGGTGCGCGGGCGGGCGGGGCCTGCGGGGATGCGCGCGTAGAAGCGCTCCGCGAGGCGGAGGAAGTCGGCGGTGGCGAAATCGCCGACGGCGACGATGGTGGCGCGGTTGGGCGCATAGTGAGCGCGGTAGTAGGCCATGCAGTCATCGCGGCTGGTGCGCACGATGTCCTTCTCCCAACCGAGGATGGGCCAGGAGTACGGATGGGCGATGAAGGCCGTCGCCCAGAGAAGCTCGTCGAGCGCGCCCTCGGGGTTGTCGTCGACGCGGGTATGCCGCTCTTCGAGGACGACCTCCTGCTCGTTGGCGAGGACGGTCGGGCGGATGTCGAGGCCGCCCATGCGGTCGGACTCGAGGTCCATGACCACAGGCAGCGCGGCGGGCGGAAAGTCGGCGTAGTAGACGGTGTCGTCGCGGGTCGTGTAGGCGTTGGACGAGCCGCCGGCGCGCTCGAGGAAGAGGTCGAACTCTTTGGGGCCGTACTTTCGCGCGCCGTTGAACATCATGTGCTCGAACAAGTGCGAGATGCCCGTGATGCCGGGCCGCTCCAGGCGCGAGCCGACGTCGTAGAAGGTGTAGTAGCTGATGGACGGAACGGAGTGGTCCTCCACGAGCAGCAAGCGCAGGCCGTTGGCGAGCGTGTGCTCCTTCACGGCCAGCACCTCGGGCCGAAGCACCAGCGCGCGGCCGGGCGCAAGGCCGCTTTCGGGGGCGTACTTGAGCCGTGGGCCGGGCGCCGACGCGGCCGCGGGCGGGGCGGGGGCGGGGGCGGGCGCGGCAGCCTTGGGCGCAGGAGCGGCGGCGCCGGAGGCGCCGGCGCCGGCGGCGAGGGCGGCGGCGAAGGCAAAAGCGCAGGCGGCGGCGAGCGCAGCGATCGGGCGCGCGGTGGTGCGGGCGGGAGCGGGGGGGCGGGCGGTCATTGGTCTCCTTGGCAGGGTGCGCGTCGCGGCGGCGCGCCGCTACAGGTCGTCCTCGTCGGGCCGTGCGGCCGCGGCCGGCGCGGCGACGCCGGAGCGGCCGACGCGCAGGCTGCCGGCGAGCAGGGCGCGATCGATGGCCGCGCCGTCGAGCGTGGCGGCCGGCGTGACCGGCGCATAGCGGCCGGCCGTGTCGGGCACGTGCTCGGCGCGCGTGCGGCGGCAGACGACGCGCGGCGCGCCCGAAGGGGCGACCTCGCGCTCGAGCGGCTGCGGCGAAGCGCAGCAAGCACACACGCCGTAGGGAAGCGTGCGCACCGCCACGGCGGTGCGCGTGTCGGCCACGAGCACGTACCGTTCGGCGGAGACGGGACAGACGATGCCTTCGGCGGTGGTGACGAGAAGGTGCGGGCGGGCGCACGCGGCGCAAGCGCACACGCCGAGCGGGGCGTCGGTGACGGGCACGACGCGATCGCGCGCGCCGAGCGCGTGCAGCGTGCCGCAGCGCGCGCAGCGCAGCTCCTCGCGGGGCGCCGGCGCAGCGGGCGGAACGAGCGCGGCGGGGTCGAGCGCCGCCGGCGCCCAGGCAAGCTCAGCGCGGCAGCGGCCGCAACGCATCACGGGCTCGGCGACCAGCTCGCCGCCGGCGAGAAGGTGCACGGCGACGTCACCGTCGGTGGGCCAGGCGGCCAGTGCTTCAGCGGCGGCGCGCGCGGTTGGGCCGCCGAGATGCGCGGCGCGGCATAGCGCGCGGGCGGAGGCGAGCGAGCCGACGCGCGCCAGCAGGCGAACCGCCAGCGCACCGGCCTCGGCGTCGGGATCGTCGAGGAAGCGCGTGATGCGCTCCAGCCCCGCGGAGCCGAGCGCGGGTGGGCCGGCGCCGGCGGCGGCAGCGGCGGCGAGGGCCTGGAGCGCGGAGCGCCGCGTGGCGGCGGCTGGATCGTCGAGGAGCGCCACGAGCGAGAGGACGAGCTCGGGGTCGAGCCCCGGCGCGGCAGCGCCGAGGAGGCGAACCGCGGCGGCGCGCACGGTGGCGCCGCCCCGTAGGAACAGGCGCGCCGCGTGGGCGGCGAACGGCGCTTCGTCCGGGCCGACGAGGGCGGCGCAGCAATCGAGCAGCGCCACGAGGAGCGCCTCGGACGGCGCGGCCTGGCGAGACTCGTCGGCGAGACGCCCGATGGCGGCGCGCACGGCGTCCGGCCAGCGCGCGGTGCCGGCGGCATGGGCGTGCGCGAGGCAGGCGCGCGCGGCGGCCTCGGCGACCGGGTCGAAGGCGTCCCCCACCAGCGCCACGAGGCGCGGCAGGGCGCGCACGTCGTCGGGCGGGGCGATGCCGAGCGCGCCGGCGGCTCCCGCGCGCACCCAGCCGTCCGCGTCGAAGCTCCATTGCAGAAATGCGGCGCCGCGCGCCGGGGCGTCGGCCGCAGTGACGAGCGCGGACACGGCGCGCGCCGCCAGCCCGCGCACGTCGGCGTCGGCGTCCGTGGTCACGAGAGCGCACAGGCGGTCGAGCGCGCGCCGGTCGCGCAGTGCCGCGAGGCCGCGAACGGCCGCGAGACGCACCGCGGGCCTAAGATCGTCGCACGCCTCTTCCAGATCGGAGCGCCGTCCCTGCGCCACCAGCGCTTCGAGCGCCTCTTCCCGCTCCGCCGCCGTCCGCGCCGTCCGCAGCCGCTCGCCGGGCGATGGCGCCGGCGCCGAAGGCACCACGGCAGCGGACGACGCCGATGCCGGCGCCGAAGCCGAAGCCGACGCCGATGCCGGCGCCGAAGCCGACGCCGGAGCCGACGGCGACGCGGGCGACTTGGATGACGCGGGCGATGCAGACGGCGAGGACGACGACGCCGCCCGTGACGCAATCGACGGCGGCAAACCCGCCAGCGCCCGCAGCGCCGCGTCGCGCACGAACTTCTCTGCGTCGGCGCCGCCGCGCCGCAACACCGGCTCCGCGCGCGCATCCCCGAGCCGCCCCAACCCGTCGCACGCCGCCGCGCGGACGAAATAGTCGCGGTCCTCCGCCAGTGCGACGAGCTTCGGCAGCAGCGCCGGCGCGTCACCAAGCCCCGCCTCCTGGCACGCCGCCCGCACCACCACGGCCCGCAAGTCCGCCATCACCGCGCCCGCCGCGAGCGCATCCAGCAGGGCCGCCCGCGCGTCCGGCGTAGCGAACCACCCCAGCACCTCGGCGGCGCGGCGCGCCGTGCTCGACTCGCGTGAGCGCACCGCCTCACCCAGCGCGCGGACCGCCACCGCGCCGGCCGCGTAGATCGCCTCCTGCGCCTGCCGTCCGGCCGGGTCGGGCAGTGCGAGGCGCGCCACCAACGTGCCGAGATCGAGCTTCTCCGCCATGCCGGGCATCATCATACCGCCCCTCCCGGGCGCCGCGGATGCAAGTATGATGCGGCCCATGAGCGAAGCACGGCGCAAGCGCCTGACCGCCTACAGCCACGGCGCGGGTTGAGCCTGCAAGCTGCGTGAAGCGGACCTGGTCCAGGTTCTCGACATGCTCCCGCGTGTCCATGACCCGCGGGTGATCGTCGGCACGGAGACGCGCGACGATGCGGCCGTGGTGCGCCTGACGGCGGATCTGGCGCTGGTGCACACGACCGACTTCTTCACGCCTATCGTGGACGACCCCTACGACTGGGGCGCGGTGGCCGCCGCCAACGCCTTGAGCGACGTCTACGCCATGGGCGGCACGCCGCTCAGCGCGCTGAACCTGCTGGCGTGGCCCCCCGGCGATCCCGATCTGGGCCCCGACGTCCTGGAAAGGGTGCTGCGCGGCGGCAGCGACAAGTGCCAGGAGGCCGGCATCGCCGTCACGGGTGGACACTCGATCGAGGACGCGGAGCCGAAGTTCGGCCTGGCGGTGGTCGGGCTCGTTCACCCGGACGCGGTCTGGCGCAACGCCGGGGCACGGGCGGGAGACGCCCTGGTGCTGACAAAGCCGCTCGGCTCCGGGATCGTGACGACCGGCCACAAGCGCGACCTCGCGACCGACGAAGAAGTACGCGCCGCGGTGGCCGTGATGGCGCGGCTCAACGGGCCGGCCGCCGCCGACGTCAAGGCGGCGGGAGGTGCGCACGCGGCGACCGACGTGACGGGCTTCGGGCTGCTCGGGCACCTGCGACAGATGATGAAGTCGAGCGGCACGCGCGCGCGGCTGTGGTGGCAGGCGGTGCCGATTCAGGCGGCGGCGGAGCGGCTGGCGCGCGCCGACGTGGTTCCCGGCGGCACGCGCGCGAACTTGCGCGCGGCCGAGGGGGAGGTGCGGTTCGACGCCGCTATCGCCGAGCACGAGAAGCTGTTGCTGGCGGACGCGCAGACGTCGGGCGGCCTGCTGGTAGCGCTGCCGCGCCATGCGGCGCTCGAGCTGATCGAGGCCCTGCACGAGTCCGACCACGCCGCCGCGGCGATCGTCGGGGAAGTGCTCGCCGCGGGCGACGGCCCGGTGATCGAGGTGGCGGCCTGACGGAAGGCCGTGAGGCAGGCGTGCGCCCGACCGCGCCCGTCCGGGTCGCGCGGCAGCGGACCGGCCGGTCCTGGGCTCGCCGGTCTTGGACTCGCCGGTCTGGGGCTCGCCGGTCCTGGACTCGCCGGTCTGGGGCTCGCCGGTCCTGGGCTCGCCGGTCCTGTGCGCGCCGGTCTGGGCTCGCTGGTGTTGGGCTCGCCCGTCTTCTACTCGATCGGGATGAAGAAGACGCGGCGCCCGACGCGCCCGTCGGCCGCGGCGAGCACCGTCACGCGCAGAAGCGCTGGCCCGTCGGCAGGCCGCGCCCACGGCACGTTGGCGGTGCCGGCGACGTGCAGTGTCGCCCACAGCAGCGGCGGCGGCGCGGCACGGAGCAGCGCGCCGGCGGGAGCGGGCCCGCCGCCTGCACGCCGGAAGTCGCCGGCCCCGAAGGCAAGCCCGCCTTCGGGCGCGTAGTAGCGCGCCTCCACCGCAACCGCGTCGGCGGCGGCGCAACCGGACGGGTCGGCGTCGGGGGCGGCGTACAGGTGGCGCGCCGGCGACGTCCAGCCCGTGGCCGCCGGCAGGCCTTCCTCGCGCGCCACGACCACGCCCACCTCGCCGCTGACGGGCGCGCCGCCCTCGTCGTAGAGATCGATGGTCAAGGCGCTGGCGGAGCTGCGCAGGTCGATGCCCAGCCAGCGCCGCGCGGAGAGCAGCGGCAGCGTCTCGCCGCCGCCGAGGCCGCCGTCCGTGCCCGCCCCGAAGCCGACGTGCGTGACGAGGTGCGGGAACGTACCGGCGCTGGACGCGGGCAGGCGCAACGGCGCGCCGCGCGTCGAGCCGGGGCCGAGCCCCACCGCCGCCAGCACGCCGTGGTCTTCGAGAACGGCCACGCCGCGCGCGCCTCCTGACAGGCGTGCCTTGAGCGGGATTTCGTCGCCCGAGCGCAGAAACGCCGCCGCGACGGTGACGGGGTGATCGTCGTCGGGCTCGCGCGCGGGCAGCGCCGGCGGGGGAGCAGCGCCGGCGGCCAACACGACGAACGACCAGAGCGGCGCGGCGGGAGTCGCGGGCGCCCCGGCCGCCGCCCCTCCTTTCGCGCCGGCCTTGAGCCGCAGCGCGCCCGACGCTGACTTCTCCGCGCCCGCGGCGGGCTTCTCGGCAATCGTCACGTAGGCGACGCTCGGCCCGCCGAAGGCCGTGAGCGCATCGAACGGGATCTCGTAGCGGACGTCGTCGTGGAAGCGCACGTCGATGGTGCGCTCGACCGCCATCGCCGCCAGCTCGCCGGGATCGACGAGCGGCCCCGTGGCGGCGGCGGCGCGATCGGTCGCGCCGAGCGGTACGGCGCGGATCCACGCCTCGCCCATGCCGGCGCGCTCCAGGGCGCGCGTCCAGCGCGGCCCGGCGGCGCGTAGCGGCGTCCCCGCGGGAAGGACGACCGGCGGAAGGGTCGTCACGGACAGCGGCGCCGTTGAATCGACGGCGCCGGCGCCGTCGGCCGCGGCCGGGGCCGCCGGGCGAAAGGCGATGTCCAGCGGCACGTCCGCTCCGGGCGCGCCGTCGACCTCGATGCGCAACGTCCGGCGCCCGGGGGCGGCGGTCGGGCGCAGCGCCGCGACGAAGGTGCCCACGGCAGACAGGGACGCCACTGCCTCTTCGCCGCCAGGGTCGCGGACGCGCACCGACGCGACGCCGCGGGGCGCGCCGGCCGTCACGGCGAAGAGGCGCACCTCGTCGCCCGGGGCATAGGCCGGCCTATCCGTGAGCACCTCCGCGGCGAACGGCGCCGGGGTGGCCGCCACGGGCGCGTGTACCAGCAGCGCCTCGTCACCCCCGGCGCTGCGCACCACGACGAAGGTACGGCGCGCCGGCCCGCCGCCCGGCGCAGCGAACGTGCCGATCCCGTCGGTCGACAGCTCGCCCTTGCCGAGCACCTTGCGACCGGCGAGCACACTGACGACGGCGCGGGCGAGCGGCGCGCCGCCGTCGTCGGTGCCGAACACGACCAGCCGCGCCGCGTCGCCGCGCACCCAGACGTGAGCGCCGGGGCGGAGCACGAGCGCGTTCGCGGCCTTCTTGCCGCGCGCGGCGGTGACCCAGTACGCGCCGGGCGCGTCTGTACCGAGCGCGGCGATGCGGCACACCGGACCGTCGCTCCCACAGTCCAGCTTGGCACCGGGCTTGGCGGGCGCAGCCCGCTCCGGCCCGGCGAACCGCACTGCCCCGGCGAGCGGGACCTCGGCGTCCGGGTCGAAGCCCGCCAGCAGCGAGGCTACGAGATCTACTTTGCGCACCGCCACCCGCGTGGGCAGCGCGTCGGGATCGCGGTCGGAGAAGAGCAGCTCCAGGCCACGCGCGTCGAGCCCGACCTCGGCGATCGCCGGCGTACCGGTCGTGATCGGCGCGCGCGGCTCCGCGACGGACTTGTCGCTCCGGCCGGGCGCGGGCGGCTTTGAGGCGGTGGGCGACGGCGCCGTGGGCTTGGCGGCAGCCGCCTTGGGCGCGGCCGGCCGGGGCGCTGCCGGCTTCCCGGTGGTCGCGGCGGTAGATGGCGCGGCGGTCGCGCCGGGCGGGTGACGCGTACGCGCGGCGAGCTCGGGGAGCGCGGCGAGGGCCAAGGCGAGGAGCGCGGCGAGTGCGACGATCGACAGGCCCGGTGGCGGAGGCCGGCGACGCATACGTGCAGCCAGCTTAGCGCCGCCGGGGGGCGGCAGCCAGGCGTTCAGCGGCGCGTGGCGGGCGCCGGCTCGCCGCGCGCAGCGCCCGGAGGGGGAGCGACGGTCTCGCCGCGCAGGCGCGTGCTGGTAGTGCGCAGGAACAGGACGACGGCGTCGCGGTCGGCCGGGGAGAGCTTCGCGTCGACCACCATCTCGTCCACCAGCGCGCTCCATCGCTCCGGCGGAAACTCCTGCGGGCGATGCAGGTCGTGGCACCCGGCGCAGTGCGCGACGTACGCCGCCCGCCCGCGGCGAAGGTCCTCCATGGTAGCGCCTGGGCTGTGCGTGGCGGCCCAGGAGACATCGGCCTCGCTGGGCTGCACCAGTCCCGGCATGCAGCCGGACGGCGCGGCCGACACCGCGGCCAGCGCGGCAGCGCCGGCCAGGACGGCGAGCAGGCGGCGGCTCACAGATGGATCCCGAAGAGCAGACGCGCCTCGAGGCGCTCGTGGTCCGCGAGGTTGAACGGGCCCTCCGTGGCGCCCGCGATCGCGCCGACCTGCGGCATCAGGCTGAGGGACATCCACCAGGTGGGTTGCGCGAAGCTGAAGGTGGGTCCGAGGAAAAGCACGGAGTACTCCCAACCGTCGGCGGAAATGGCGTTGTGATTGCGCAGCTCCAGGCCGGCGAAGAGCGCGGGCGTGATGAACACGCCAAAGCCGGCGTCGATTTCCAGCTCGGCCTCCCCTTCCAGCACGCCCACCTCCGCGAACTCCAGCTCGTACGCGCCGACGACGTTGAGGGCCGCGAGAAACCGCCCGAAACGCCTGTCGAGGATGACCTTCGCCTCGAGCTCGACCTCGGTGGGCCCCGCCGACAGCTCCCAGTACAGCGCCAGGCCGATCGGATCGGCGACGGGGTCGAGGAGCTTGAGCTTCCACTCCGAGGAGACGCCCTCGAGCTCGAACTCGTGGACGCGAACGCCCATCCTGTCCTCGGCGAGGCCCGCGAAATTCAGGTAGAACGCCGTCTGCAATCGCTCGGTGAGGCCGACCTCCAGCTCGAGGCGCTCGTCGAAGCGATCGTAGAAGGTGGAGCGCCCGAGGCGCGCCGTGGTCCAGGACTCCAGCTCGACGTCGCCGGGAATGAGGACGCCAGACCCGTACACGTACCCGAAGCGACGCTCCGTCGCAGCGGCGCGCGCCGCGGGCAGCAGGACGCCACCGGCGAGAAGAAGCCCGATCGCCAGAAGGCGCGTGACGGGCGCCGCCCGGCGCGGCGCGGTAGTGGTGAAATTGATTGTCATTCTCAGATTCGAGCGCTGGTCCGGCCCCCACCGGCGTCGATGCGCCGGTCCGCCGCCGAGCTCAGCTCGCCTCCTTCTTTCGCCGGGAGCGACAGCGCCGGCAGAGGCCGTACAGCTCCATCTTGTGATGGGTGATGGTAAAGCCGTGTCGTTGCGCGACATGGTCCTGGAGCCGCTCAATGGTGTCGTTCTGGAACTCCACGATGGAGCCGCAACCGGTGCAGATGAGGTGGTCGTGGTGGGCGACCTCGCCTGGCTCGTAGCGGCGGCGCCCGTCGCCGAATTCGCGCTCGGCGGCGAGGCCCGCTTCCTTCAGAAGCTTCATCGTGCGGTAGACGGTGGCGTGCCCGACGCCGGGCTCGACGTCGCGGACCTTGGCGAGGAGCGTCTCCACGTCGATGTGCGACTCGGCGGCCTCGCGGAAGAAGAGATCGCAGATCACGGCACGCTGGCGTGTCCACTTCAGTCCCTGCTGCTGCACGTAGGTGCTGAAGCGCTCGATCTTGCCAGCCAGGCCCGTGACCACCTTCCCCATCTAGGCTCCCTCCCCGGCGCGGGGCGCCGGACTACGTTCGTCCTTGCTGATACTGATATTGATAATTAATATCAACTTCACCCATCAAGGTACTGGGTGCAGATGTCGCTGTCAAGCACGCCCTTCATGACCGAGGTCATGCGGGGCGTGTTTCTGCCGGTGCCCTGCGCAGCCCCGCGCGCCGACGCGCCTTGCAAACCCGTCCCGCCCGGTCCCCGCGCCGCGGTCGACCGCCGCGCGGGCCCGTGCAGCGTCAGGCCGGCACCTCCGCCCTGAACAGGTGGGCGATGCCCTGTGTGCGCCCGGCGGAGGGCGTCAGGCCGGCGGCGCGCAGCCGCGCCTCCAGGTCGGCGGCACCGTCGAAGAAGCCAAAACGGACGTAGCGGTCGAGGATGGCCGCGGCCGCGCGCGCCGCACCGCCGGCCGGCCGCACCACGGTCTGGCCGACGAGCACGCCGCCTCGCACCAGCACGCGGGCTATTTCGCGCATGGCTCGGTCGGGGTCGTCGAACAGATGCAGCGCGCCGGCGCAGCAGACGGCGTCGACCGAAGCGTCAGCGAACGGCAGGTCCATCGCGCTCGCACGCACGAAGCACAGCCCCTCGCCGCCGGAGGACGCGGCACGCGCCAGCATCACCGGCGAGAGGTCGACGCCAACCACGGTCGCCGCCCCGCCGTGCCAGAGCGCGCGCGTGTAGTTCCCCGGGCCGCAGCCCAGGTCGACCACGAGCGCACGCCGCGCCGGCTCGCAAAGGCGGACGACCTCGGCGACCGCCTCGGCGACGTCCCAGCGGCTTGCCACCCAGAAGCCGAGCGGGCGCCACCAGCGTTCGTAGACCGCCACTACCGGCGGGAACTGCATGACGCGCTGGAACGGCGTGATGCGCCCGGCGTGCGCGTCACCCAAGAAGTCGGGCACACCCCCCAGCACCGCGAAGGTGTGTCCGCGCTCGCAGCGCAGCGCGCCCGCGTCGGACCACGGGCGCCATGTCGGCGCCGACGCCAACGCTGCGGCCTCAGCGACGACGGAGGCGCCGCAGGCCGGACAGCGCAGCGCCGCACGCAGGCGCTCAGTGGCAGCAGGCGTGCGGTGGCCGGCCATGGCGCGTCACCTATCGCGACGCGGCGCGGCGGGCAAGCGCAGCCGCTACGGCGGCTCCGAGCGCTGCACGGCGCTGCGCACGGCGCCGAGCTCGCCTACCTCGCCGGGGACGCCGTCGCGGTAGACGATGAACTGGCCGGAGTGCGGCGGGACGCGCGCGCCGGGCGTGACGATGCCGCACAGGTTCAACGGGTCGGTCGCAGCGACGAGCAGCGTCTCGGCCGGCTCATCGCGTCGGCGGCGCACCGCGCGGAGCGTCTCCACCGCCTCTGGCAGGGCGAACTGCTCGCCGACGAAGCCGGCGACGAAGCGGCCTCCGCGCACTTCGCCGCGGGCCTCCATGCGGCGCAACGCCAGCAGCAGCGGCCGCCAGCCGGGAAGGTGACGCTCGCGCGCGCAGAGCTCGCGCAACACGACTCCCCAGCGCCGCAGCAGTCGCCGCACCGCGGCGTCCGCCTCGGCAAGGTCGTCGCGTACCGGCGAGGCCGGCGCCGCCTCGACGGCGCGCAGCAGCGCCCAGCGACCGACCGGCATGAGCCGCCCGCGGACCGGCACCCCCGGCAGCAGGCGCAGGTGCGGCGCACGCCGCCGGCCGGCGCGGCGCGGGGCGCGCCGGTCCTCCGGCAGCAGCAGCGTGCGCAGCCCGGCGACGCCGTCGCCGGTAACGAGGCCCGACGCGACCAGCTCCCAGAGCGCCGCCTCCACCTCCGTGGGCAGCCGATGAATCGCGCGCGCCGTATCGGCGAGGAAAGACGCGCCCCGCCGCTCCAGATGATCGAGCACCTCCCGTGCGGCTGGCGACAGCTCGGCGCGCCAGTCGCGGTCGACGGGCAGCGGCCGCAGCAGCGCCGGAAGGTCTTCACGCAGCACGAACGCCAGCGGGGCCGCGCGTGTAGGCGCCTGCCGCCGCCGCGCCGGCGCGCGCTCGACGCCCTCGCCGCCACCGTCGCCGTCGCCGTCGCTGTTCTCTTCGTCGCCGGCGGCAGGCGGACGCGCCAGCGCCAGCCGCCCCCAAGCCACCTCGCCGGCCAGGCACAGCCGCTCGAGGTCGCCGGGGTCGTAATCGGCCACGCGCGCCGGCAGCACGTCGCGCTCCCACGCCGGGCCCGGCAGCTCCAGGCCGCCGAGCTGCGCGATCAGCTGGCGCACCCCGTCGCGCCCGTGCAGCTGGGTTCCGGGCTGAAGGTGTTGCCAGCGGAAGAGGAAGCGCATCAGGTCGGCGGCGGTCACGGGCTCGATCTCGCGCCGCAGCCGGCCCAGCGTTAGACGATGGATGCGCGCCAGCAGCCCGCGCTCGCACCAGTCGTGCTCGCCGCCGCCCTGCCCCGCCGCGCCCACGAGTCCGGCGCCGCCCTCGACGCCTCCCGCGCCGCCCGCTCCCTCGCCCGCCGCGGGTGCGCCGAACCGGCCGCGCATGACCGTCCCGTCCGCCTCCAGCCGCGCCAGCGCCGCGCGCACGCCGTCGAGCGGCGCCCCCAGCCGCGCCGCCAGCGCGAGCGCCGTGGTGGGCCCGATCGAGTCCATCCAGCCGCGCACGATCTCCACCAGCGCGCTCCCCGTGTCGGCCTGCGCAATTTCGTCGCGCCGCAGCCCCGGCACCGCCGCCAACTCCGGCGTGAAGCGTGCCGTCGGGAAGGCGAGCCGCACCAGCGCCATTCGTTCCGCGGCCACGAACGCCGGCGCGGCGCCGGCCGCCGTCTCCACGCGCGTGGCCCGCCGGGCCGCCAGTAAAGCGTCCAGCGGCGCCGCCCATGACCGCGCGCCCTCTTCCGCCGCCGGCAACAGTGCCAAGGTCAGCAACGCGTCGTGCACTTCGTCCGCGTCACGCGGCTCCGGCCACGCCTGACGGCGCACCTCAGCGACCGCCTCGGGATCGAGTGCGCCGATGCCCCCGGCCAGCCCGGGGTCGGTCCGGCGCAGCGAAACCGCGCGCGCGCGCCGCTCCTCCAGCGGCGCGTCGTCCAGGAACGCGTACGGGTAGGCGTTGAGGATCTCGTGCGACATGGGCGACGGCGCGGGCGTCTCGACGGCCACCGTACGGATCTCGCCGCGCTCAATCGCCTGCAGCACCTTCACCAGCCCCTCCGTATCCATCGCTTCGTGCAGGCAGTCGTCCAGCGTCTCGTTCACCAGCGGATGGTCCACCGGCTCGATCGGCCCCGCGTGGTTGTCCCCGCAGGCGAGCTGCGCGGGAAAGACCGCCGCCAGCAGGTCCTCGGCGCGCATGCGCTGGATCGGCATCGGTACGCGCCGCCCGCCGGTGTGGCGCAGCAGCGCCAGCGCGCGCGTGGCGTTCCAGCGCCAGCGGTTCGTGAACATCGGCGCCGCCAGCGCCGCCTGCACCAGGTCCTTTTCCACGCGCTCGGGTCGTATCATCGAAAAGACGCCGTCGAGCGGGAAGCTGTGCTGCTCGCCCAGCGAGAGCACGACGCCGTCATCGGTCGCGGCGGCCTGCAGCTCGAAGTCGAACGTGACGCAGAAGCGCTTGCGAAGCGCCAGCCCGAGCGCGCGGTTGATGCGCCCGCCCAGCGGCGCGTGCAGCACCAGCTGCATCCCGCCCGCTTCGTCGAAGAAGCGCTCCGCCACGAGCTGTCTCACGCCCGGCATGGCGCCGAGCGCCGCCAGCGTCTCCAGCACGTAGGCGACGATCTGATCGGCGCCGGCGGCCCCCACGCCCGCCTCGGCGGCCAGCCAGGCGGAAGCCCCCGCCGGATCGCCGGCACGCGCCGCCACTTCCTGGCGCAGATCGGATACGGCGTCGGACAGCTCGCGCGTGCGCGCCGGCGCCTCGCCGACCCAGAACGGGATCGTGGGCGGCGCGCCGTGCGCGTCGACCACACGCAGGCGCCCCGCCTCCACCCGCTGGATGCCCCAGGAGCGGTTCCCCAGGAGGAAGATGTCGCCCGCCATGCTCTCGATCGCAAAGTCCTCGTTGACCTTGCCGACGAACGCGCCGGTGGGCTCCTCGATGACCTCGTAGTCGGCGGTGTCAGGAATGGCTCCGCCGCTGGTGATGGCGGCCAGGCGCGCGCCGCGGCGGGGACGGAGCTTGCCGTTCACGCGGTCGTGGTGGAGGTGCGCGCTGCGACGGCCGCGCCGCGTGGAAACGCCCTCCGCCAGCATCTCGACGACCGCGTCGAAATCGGCCCGCTCCAGCGCGCGGTAGGGCCAGGCGCGGCGGACCATGTTCCAAAGCGCTTCCACGTCCATCTCGGCCGTGGCGACCGTGGCGACGATCTGCTGGGAGAGGACGTCGAGCGGCGCGTCGCGGATCGTCAGGCGGTCCAGCGCGCCCTGCCGAACGGCGCGCACGGCGGCCGCGCACTGCACCAGCTCGTCGCGCGTCAGGGGGAAGAAGATGCCCTTCGGAACCGCGCCGAGAAAATGGCCGGAGCGGCCGACGCGCTGCAGGAGCGTGGCGAGGGCGCGCGGCGCGCCGAGGTGGCAAACGAGGTCGACGTGCCCCACGTCGATGCCGAGCTCGAGCGAGGCGGTGGCCACGACGACGGGGATAGCGCCGGACTTGAGGCCGATTTCGGCGGCGAGGCGCGTCTCCCGAGAGAGGCTGCCGTGGTGGGCAGCGACGCGGTCCTTGCCGATGCGCTCGCCGAGCGCGTGGGCCACGCGCTCCACGAGGCGACGCGTGTTGACGAACACGATCGTGGTGCGGTGCGCCGCAACCAGCTCCACGAGCCGGTCGTAGATGGCGGCGCGCATCTCGTGGGTCGCGATGGGGCCCAGCTCCATGTCGGGGATCTCGACCGACAGCTCCATCGCGCGCCGGTGGCCGGCGTCCACGACGGCGCAGGCAGGAGAACCGTCGGCACGCACGCGCGCGGCGCCGACCAGCAGCCCGGCGACCTCCTCGATGGGCTTCTGGGTGGCGGACAGGCCGATGCGCTGCAACGGACGGCCGGCGCACTGATCGAGGCGCTCGAGCGACAGCGTCAGGTGCGCGCCGCGCTTGTCGGCGGCGACCGCGTGAATCTCGTCGACGATGACAGTGCGCGCCTGCCGGAGCGCAGCGCGGCTGCGCTCGGCGGTGAGAAGGATGTACAGCGACTCGGGCGTGGTGATGAGGATGTGCGGCGGCTTGCGCGCCTGCAGGTTGCGCTCGCGCACCGAAGTATCGCCCGAGCGCACGGCCGCGCGTATCTCGGGGAGCGGCGTGCCGGCGGCCTCGGCGAGCGCCCGCAGCCCGCGTAGCGGAACCTGCAGGTTCTTCTCGATGTCGTTGCCGAGCGCCTTCAGGGGCGAGACATAGACCACGTGGATTCGGTCCTCGAGCGTGCCGTCCAGCGCGGCGCGGGCGAGGCGATCGATGGCCCAGAGGAAGGCGGCAAGCGTCTTGCCCGAGCCGGTGGGCGCGGCGATGAGCGTGTCCTCGCCCGCGGAGATGCGGCGCCAGCCTTCAATCTGGATGGCGGTTGGCGCGGCGAACGTGTCGGCGAACCAGCGGGCCACCAGCGCATGGAAGGGAAGGTCTTGCACTGAACAAGTGTATACCCAGGCCGTTACCACGAAGCAAGGGCCGCCGTGCGACCTGACGCGCGTCGTTGACACGGTCCTCACGTGCGGAATATCCTAAAATCATGGTTTTGATTATCATTATCAATTTCAAGTGCAACGCCCGCTGATGAGCCGCCCGCGGAAGAGCGCCCTCGCTTCGGCGGCCCTGCTTGGGTGCCTTTCCGCGGCGGCGTCCGCGACTTTCCTGCTCCCGGTCCTGCGCCGGGCCCCAGGGGCTCCGGCGGCCGGCGCCGCGCCTGCGACTTCGGTGCCCACGACAACGCCCAGCGCCCTCCTGCCCGAGGACCGATCCCCCGCAGAAGACGACCTCCACCGGCTCGTAGCGCTCCTGGACTACCTCGCCTCCGACTACGCCGGCGCCGTCGCGCCGGGCGGGAGGATACTGGACGCCGGCGAGTACGCCGAGCAGCAGCAGCTCGCCGCCAAGCTCCTGCCGCTGCTTCAGGCCGTACCGCCCGGGCGGGCCCCGGCGGCCACCGTCGCCGCGATAGACGCGGACCTCCGCGCCGCCACCGCCTTGCTGGACGCCAAGGCGGATCCGACCGTGCTGCGCGCCCGCCTGACGTCGGTGCGGCGCGCCGTGGTCGACGGATTCGGGCTGGTGCTGTCCCCCTCCAGCCCGCCCTCGCGCGAGAACGGAGCCGCGCTCTACACGCGCGCCTGCGCCGAGTGCCACGGCGCCGAGGGCTACCCGCCAGCCGACAAAGTGAAGGCGCTCGACCCACCGCCACGTACGCTGCGCGACCGCGCCGTCACCGACGGCCTCTCCCCTTATCGCGTCTTCAACGCCGTGACCTACGGCGTGGAGGGGACGGCGATGCCAGACTTCAGCGCCCTCCCCGCGCACGACCGCTGGGACCTCGCGTTCTACGTCCTGGCGCTCGCGCACACGCCGCCGCGCGGCGCACCCGCCTCGCCCGCGTCCGGCGTCGCGCCCGCACCGCTCCCTTCCAGCGTGCGGACCACGCTGGCGGCGCTCGCGGCCACCACCGACGGCGAGCTGCGCGACGCGCTTGCTCCGGCCGGCGAGCCCGCCGCCGAAGCGGCGCTGGCAGCGTTGCGGACCGACGTCCCCTACCGCCCCGACGCCGGCCGCGCACCCATCGCCGTCACCCGCCGGCTGCTCGACGAGGCCCTCGCCCGCGCCGCCGCCGGCGACCGCGCCGGCGCCTCGGACCTTCTCGTCGACGCCTACCTGGAGGGCTTCGAGCGCGCCGAGCCGCTGCTGCGCCCGCGCCACGGCGCGCTGGTGGCCGACATCGAAGCTGGCTTCCTGGCGTTGCGCACGGCCGTGCGCAACGGCGAGCCCCC
>DASYRF010000457.1:0-10649 GCA_036004705.1 Myxococcota bacterium | reverse complement strand
GCCGGCAGCGTGTGGATCGCGCGGCCGGAGAGCGCCGCGCTCCTTTCGGCCGACGCGCGCCCGCCGGTCGCCTCCAGCGCCCGAACTAGCGCCACCGCGGGGCTCCCCGAGGCCGGCGCGCGCGCCGCGGTGACGACCGCCAGCAAGACCACGGCGCCGCCGGCCGCGGTGGCACCTGCGCCCGTGGAGCCCGCCGGCGCGTTCGCGCCCGGGGCGCCGCGGACGGTGGGGCCGAGCGAGACCGCCCGCAGCGGCGATCGCCCGATGGTCGCGGCGGCGGCGCGCCTTGCGGCGACGGGCGAGACCGCCGGGAGCAACGACCGTCCGACCGCCGCCTTCCCGCTAGCCTCCGCGGCGACCGCGGGCACGCCGTCCGCCTCCGGCCCCGCTTCCCGGCCGCGCGCCGAATCCGCGTTCGCGGCTGCCGCGGCGGCCGGGTCGGTGGGCGCGCCCGCGGCGGGGGCGGACGACGCGGCGGGCGCCGGCGCGGCGGCGCCCCCGTCGGTGTCTTCGCCGCTCGCGTCACCGCCGGCGCCGGCAGCGATGCCGGCTGCGCTCGGGCGCCTGGTGTTGGTTCCGGCGGCGCCGGGCGGGGCGGTCGCGGTGCCGCGCGCGCTGCCGGCGGCGTACCGCGACCTCGTGGCCGCGTTCCTTGCGGGTCGGGCAGGGCCGTGAGCGCGCCGCTCGACGTCCCCGCCGGCGCGGCCGGCTTCCGCGAGCAGCTCCTCGCGTTGCGGCGCGCGCTGGCCACCGTCGTGGTCGGACAGGACGAGGCCGTCCTCGGCGTCCTCACCGCCTTGCTGGCCGGGGGCCACGCGCTCCTCGAAGGGCCGCCCGGAACCGGGAAGACGCTCCTGTCGAAGGCCGTCGCCCGTCTGTGCGGCCTGCAGCATTCGCGTATCCAGTTCACCCCCGACTTGCTTCCCTCCGACATCCTGGGCGGGGCCGTGCTCCGCCGCGAAGCCGACGGCACCGAGCGCGCCCAGTTCCGTCCCGGCCCGCTCTTCGCCAACCTGGTCCTCGCCGACGAGGTCAACCGCGCCAGCCCGCGCACCCAGGCCGCTCTGCTCGAAGCGATGGAGGAGCGGCAGGTCACCGAGGGTGGCCTCACCCATGCGCTGGAGGAGCCCTTCGTCGTGTTGGCCACGCAGAATCCGCACGACGAAGGGACGTACCCCATCCCCGACTCGCAGCTCGACCGGTTCCTGGTGCTCCTGCGCGTCGAGCCGGCGACGGCAGGCGAGATCGCGCGCATCCTCGAGGTGGACGCCGCGGCGCGCCTCGCCGCCCTGCAACCGCTGGCCGACCGCGCCGCGATCCTGGCGCTGCGCGCCGTCGTCGCGGAGGTCGTTGTGGCGCCGGAGCTGCGCGCGCTCGTCGCCGCAGTGGCCGGCGCGACCGATCCCACCAGTGCAACGGCGCCCGCGGCGATCCAGCGCACCGTGCGTGCCGGCGTCTCGCCGCGCGGCGCGCAGGCGCTGCTGCGATGCGCGCGCGTGCGCGCCCTGGCCGCGGGGCGCCACCACGTCGCCGCGGCTGACGTGCGGGCCGCCGCTCCGGCGGCGCTGCGCCATCGCCTGCTCCTGCGCCTGGCCGCCGCGGCCGAGGGCGTCTCCTGCGACGCTCTGGTCGTCGAAGCGCTGGAGGCGGCGGGAGCACGCGGGTGACGCCGGCGCCCTCGCGCGGCACGCGCGCGCCAGTCCACTCGGACCCCGTTGGGATCGGCGGCGAGGTCGGCGGGACAAGAGGCGCGCTGCTGGCGTCCGCCGAGCTAGACGCCCTCGAGCGGCTGGGCCGTGTCCTGCGGGCGCGGCCAGGGCGCGCTGCGGGACGAGCGCCGGGTCGCACCGCCGGGCGGGGTTTCGACCTGCTCGGCCTGGAGCCGTGGCGCGAAGGAGGAGACGTTCGCCACCTCGACGTCGCCGCCCGCGTTCGCACGGGGTCGTGGTGGGTCCGTACGTTCCAGCAGGAGGGCGAGCCGCGCCTGTGGATAGGCCTCGACGCCTCGGCCTCGATGGCGGGCGTGAAGTTGGCGGCGGCGCGCCGCGTCGCGGCGGCGCTGGTCGTGGTGGCGTCGCAGGGGCTCGTGCGTGTGGCGGTGGAAACGCTGGGCACGCCGCCGGCCGCCGCAGTGCCGCGCGCAACGCGCTGGCGGGGCCCGGCGCAGGCGGCCGAAGCGTTGCGGCGGCTGGCGTCCGTGCGGGGCGACGCGCGTTTCGCGCTTCCGGACGCGCTCGGAGCGCTGGCGCTCGCAGCGTCGGCCGCCGCCGCCGACCAGCTGGTCGTGCTCTCGGACCTGGCGGATCCGGCGGGCCCGGCCGCGATCCTGGAGCCGTTGCGTGCCCTTGCCGCACAGGCGCGCGTCGACGTCGTCCACCTGCGAGAGCCGGCCGACGCGCGGCTGCCGCCGGGGGCGCGCGCCCTGCGTTCGCCCGAGACCGGCGAGGTGCGTTCCATCTGGCTGCCGGAGGGGCGTGGCGCGCTCGCCGCCGGCGACGCGTTCGAGGCCGCGGTGACGGCGTGGCAGGGCGCGCTCGGGGCGGCCGCCGCCCGTGCCGGCGTGGCCTTACATGCTGCCAATGCGGTCGTTCTCGACGCCGCGCCGGCTCTGCCAGCCCTCGCCGAAGTGGTCCGCGCCCTGCTGTCGCCGCCATGGCGCTGACGTACCCAGCCGCGCTCGTCCTGCTGGCTGCGCTTCCAATCGCCTGGTGGCTCGGCCGGCGCGCCTCGGCGCGCGCCGCCGCGCCGCATCCCCTGTGGTTCCTTCTGGCGCCGGGTCCGCCCGCGCTCGCCGGCGCGCGCGGCGGGCATTTTTCAAGAGTCCCCCTCGCGCTGCGTCTCGCCGCGCTCACCGCTCTGGCCGTCGCGGCGGCCGCACCCGTGCACGCGCCCTCCCGCCCGGACGTCGCCGCCGTGGCCGCCAAGGGCGCACCCGTGGCGGCGCTGGTCATCGTGGTCGCCGCGCGCTTCGCGCCCGAGCCGCTGCGGCCGGCGGCCGGGTCGTTCCTGGTGCGACTGCGCCGCGCCGCCAGTGCGGCGCCACGCGACGTCTATGTCGTCGCCAGCGCTGTCGGATCGGGCGAGCTGTGGCGGCGGCGCGTCAGGCCGGCGTCCGACGAGGTCGGGACCCTGCTCGAGGTGCCCTACGCCGGCGCGGGCGGGCTGCGCGTCGCGTTGTCGATCGAACCTTCCGGCGAAGGTTCCGGCGAAGCGGCGGGCGAAGGGGTCGGCGAAGCGGCGGGCCAAGCGGCCGGCGAGGCGGCTGGCACCGGCGGGCCGCGGGGGCCGTCTGGCGCGGTGATCGTCGAGGTACCGCCGCTGGGGCCACGCCGGGTCGTCCTGCGCGCCGCCGCGCCGGGCGGCGCCGTCGAGCGGGCGCTGCGCGTGCTTCCCACCGTCCGCCTCGTGGAGGCGGAGGCAGCCGCGGACGTGCTCGTCGCTGACCGCGTCGAGCTGGCCGCCGGCGAGGCGCTCCCGGGCGGCGCGCACGCGCTGCTGTGGTTCGACCCCGCGGCGGCGCCCGCGGCGCCGGCGGCGATCGCCGGGCCGCATCCGTTGCTCGCCGTCGCGCACGGCCCCCTCGTGGGACTCACGCCGGCCGCGCTCGCCGAGGCGACGGTGCCGCGGGTGGCGCCGGCGCGCGTCCCACCGCCGCCAGCGTCGGCGCCTGCGACCCCCGCAGCGCGCCCACTCGAAGACGTCTGGCTTCGCGCCGGCCCCCACGCCGCCGTGTACCGTACGACCATCGGCGCGGCGCCGGCCGTCGTCGTCGCGCTGCCGCCCGACGAGGGCAGCGCGTTCGTGCTCCCCGTGCTGCTGGCGGATCTCTTCGCCGCCGCCCCGCTCTACCCGGGCGTCCCGGCCGCGGAGCCCGCCGCCGCCGCCGTTGCCGTGGCCGCATCCGCGGCCGGCCCGGCGCCACCGTCCGTCTGGCCGGTTCGCGCGCTCCTGGCCCTGGCGCTCGCCCTGCTGCTGGCCGAGCTCTGGGCGGCGCGGCCGGCGCGCGCCGCGCTCGCGATCCGTCTCGCAGCGCTCCTCGCCTCGGTGCTCGCGCTCGCCCTGGGCGTCGCCGCGTCCCGGCGCACGGTCTTCGCCGTGGACGTGTCCGCCTCGCTGGGCGGCGCCGCGGCGTCGGCCGCGGTGAGCGCCGAGCTCGCCCGTCGCGCAGCCGCGCTGCCTCCCGACGGGGAGGCCGCCGTGATCGTCTTCGGGGCCACGCCTGCCGTCGCGGTCCCGCCCGGCGAGCCCGCCGCCGTGACGGAGTGGGCGCGGCGCCCCGGCGCCGCCATCGTCGACGCCTCGCGGACCGATCTCGTGCTGGCGCTACGCACCGCCGCCGGACTGGCCGGCTTCGGCCAGGAGGTCGTGGTCCTCACCGACGGTCATGACACCGCCGGCGGCCTCGTCGCTGCCCGTCACGCGCTGGCCGCCGCCGCAGCCGACGGCGTTCGCGTGGAAGCGGTCGCCGTCGCGCGCGGCGATCGCGTGCGGCTGCAGGCGACGCCTGAGCCCACCTTCGCCACCGCGGGCGTTTCCTTCGCGCTGCCGCTGATCATCGACGCGGCCGGTGCTTCGCTCGATCCGCCGCTGGCGCTGCGCCTGGCGGTGCGCGCCGGCGGCGACCGCGTCGCCGAGCGCGAGCTGCTGGTGAGGCCGGGCCGTACGACCGTCACGGTCCCGGTCACTCTGCGTTCCGCCGGGCTCGTCGTTCTCGACGCGCGCCTCGAAGCGCCGCCGGGCGATGCCGTCCCCGAGGACGACGCCGCCCTGGTGCCGATCGTGGTGGCCGGTCCGCCGCGCACGCTCCGTGTCGACGCCTCCTCCGTCGCGGCGCTGGCCGCCGACGCCGGCGCTCTGACCGCGCTCGACCTCGTCGTGCTCGACGACGTGCCTTTCGACACGATGGGCGCGGCGCGCGCCGCTGCGCTCGGCGCCTTCGTCGCCCGTGGGGGCACGTTGCTCGCCGCCGGCGCGGAGGCCGCCTTCGGTCCCGGGGGCTGGTCGGGTACGGCGCTCGACGCGCTTCTTCCGCTGCGCGCCGATCCTCGGCCGTCCGGCGATCGCACCGCGCTCGTGATCCTGGTGGACCGCTCCGGCTCGTTGGGCGAGCCCGACGCGCGCACGCGTGCCCCCGCTGCCGTCGACCTCGCCTCGCTGGCGGGGCGACTGCGCCCGACCGACCTCGTGGGCCTGGTGGCGTTCGATACCGCGCCGCACGCCCTCGTGGCGCTCGGTCCGCCTGCGTCCTCCCCCTTTGCCCCTGGCGCGCCCGCGCCCGCGCCGGCGTCTGCGCCGGGCGCGCTCGTTCCGCGCGGGCCCTTCCCCGACCTGCCGCCGCCGCGCGGCGCGACCGATCCTGCCCCCGCCATCGAGCTCGCGCGCGCTTGGCTCGCGTCCGCTCCACCCGCCGCGCGGCGGCTCGCCGTGCTGGTGAGCGATGGTCGCTTTGCCGCGCGCGCCGCCGCCACTCTGGACGCGGTCGACGACCTCGTCGCCGCCGGCGCGCGCCTCGCCGTCGTGAGCGCCGGCTCGCCCGACCCGGAAGCCCGCGCCCTTCTCGGGGCGCTCGCGGCGCGCGGCGGCGGACCGCTCCTCGATGCGGCCGACCCTCTCGCGACCGGCGCCGCTCTTCGCGGCCCCTTGCCGTCCCTGCTCGCCGCGCCACCGGGCACACGCCCCCTCGTCGTGCGCGATCCCGCCGCGCCGGCGCTCCGCGACGCCTTCCGCGTGCTGCTCGGTGCCGCGCCCGCGCCCTTCGGCGCCGCCGGTGCGCCGCTCCTGCCGCTTCATGCCCGCACTGCCGCGGCGCCGGACGCCGTCATCGTCGCCGACGCCGGCGGTGACCCGTTGCTGGCCGCGCGCCGGTCCGGCGCCGGCTGGGCCCTGGCCTTCGCCGCGCCGCTTCACGCCCCCACGCCGCCGGCGCTGTCGGACGAGATCATCGCCGCCGCGTCGCGCCTGGCCGCTACCGTGCCTCCGGCGGGCGCGGCGCGCATCGACCGGGACGGCAGCGCAGTGGTCCTGACGCTGGTGCTGGATCCATCGTCCTATCCGTCGCTGCCCGCCGCGTATCGGATCGACGCGGTCGACCCCAGCGGTGCGGGGCAGACCCTCGCGCTCGTCGCCGAGGGTCTCGGCCGGTTCAGCGCGCGCCTCCCGGCGCCCCGCCCGGGGCTGCACGTGGCCTACACGCCGGTGGGCCGCCTTGCCTTCGTGCTCCCGGATCCGGAGCGCGCCGGCCCGGATGTGGACGCCGACTTCTTTGCCCCCGTATCCCCTGCGCCGGCTGCGAGCGCTCTGGTGCCGCCTCCGCGCGTCCGCCCGCGGCTGGCCGTCCTCGCCGCACTGGCGATCGGCTTGCTCCTGGCGGCGCTCACTGTCTATCGCTCGCTCTCGCGCGCTCCACGAGCCCATTGACAGATCCAGCCGCCTTCCGCGACCATCCTGCCATAGTTCAAACGTCTCGAATTCCTAACGGGAGGGCTCCATGAACAGGTTTGCACCCCGCGCCGCGCGGTGGGCCGCAGTCGTCGTCGGGCTCGGCACCCTGGGCCTGGCGTCGGCCGCCTGGGCCGCCGTGGACGTCATCCCGGTTCCCTGGAACGCGCTCGATCCCGCGATCCCGCATCAGGCCTACAACGGCCATCCGACCACGTTCAAGGCCATCGCCCGCGGAGGCGCCAGCCCCTACACCGTCGAATGGGACTTCGACGGCGACGGGACGTTCGATGTTCTCTTCACGTCTACCGATCGGTACAATCTTTCCACCGTCTACACATATCCGGCGCAGGCCGCCACGGTCACCTTCAACGCCGCCGTGCGCGTCACCAGCGGCCCGGATGTCGACGTCGGCTACTACCCCGTGCGCGTCTTCGCCGACGTGCCCGCCGACCCGACGCTCGCCTCGCCTCGCCAGCTCCAGATCATGCGCGGCGTCGCCACCGACGACGCGCTCTGGTGGATGCACCTCAACGTCACGGGCCGCGCCGGCAGCGAGTTCGATCCCTTCACCGGCGCGCAGATCACCGGCTACTTCAACCACGGCGACGTCAGCTACCGCACCGCCAGCGCCTCGACGTTCATTTGGGCCAACTCGCTGAACGGACACTTCGTGGCCTTCCCGGTCGGCGCCTACATCGGCACGTTTCCCGCCGGCTACGAGCCGGAGAACGACGCGCGCTGGAACAACGACCCCTACGCCGAGGACGTGCTGCGCAACATCAACTGGCTGCTGACCAACCGCCTCACCATCGTCAGCGGGATCCCGGCCGTGGACGAGTCCAACGCCACCGGCATGTACCCCGAGATCGTGCGCACTCCGATCGGCGGCACCGACGACGGCATCGGCATCTACATCGGCTTCGCCCCCGGCGACATGACCACCTACCCGATGGGCCACGCCCTCGCCGCGCTCTCGGTGGCGCACCTCGCCGGCCTCGCCGCGCAGGTGGGCGATCCCACCTACGTCATGGGCCGTCCCTTCGAGTACATCATCCAGCAGATGGTCGATGCGCTCACCTGGGCGCAGATCGACGGCGGCTGCGGCGACGGCGGCTGGTACTACACGCCCAACCCGCCTACCACCTGCGACTACATGGACGCGTCGACCAACCTCTGGGCTCTGACCGGGCTCTGGCACGCCGACGAGTTCATGAGCGACAAGGGCGTCATCGTCAGCAACCGCGCCAAGCTGCGCACCGCCAACAACTTCATCACCAATGCCTACGGGCTCACGGCCACTGAGTACTGCGCCCGCTACCGAACGAGCAACCTCGGCTGCGACTTCACTCTGACCGCCGGCCACCTGCTCGCCGCCGGCTGGCTGGGCATCAACAATTTCGACACCGCCGATCCCGTCGTCGCCTTCCCCGGCTACTCGGCCTACACGCGCGGCACGCTGCGCACCTACTACGACCGTTACCTCAACATGGTCGGCTCGCGCTGGCTCACGTTCCAGGAGAGCGGCGTGAACACGTCCTGGACCTCCGGTCTGTGGGAGCTCGGCTCCGGCGGGCTCGCCGACTTCGAGCGCACCGATCACCTGGGCAACGCCTACGCCATGCTTCACATGCAGGACGCGGCGCGTGCGCACGTTCCTGCGCTCGTCAACTACGGTCCCAACGACTGGTTCACGCAGTTCTCCATCTACCTCATCCAGAACCAGTTCGCCGACGGCCATCTGCAGTCCGACTGGTGCAACAACCCCACGCCCGGCGTCTGCGCCTACAGCGACTCCTCCTACGGCACGACCTTCCTGTCGACCGCCTGGTCCGTGCTGATCCTCTCGCCCGACGCCATTCCGCCGCTGGCGATCGTCGATGCCTCCCCCGTCGCGACCGCCGAGGGGACGCTGGTCTTCTTCGACGGCACCGAGTCGGACCCCGGCACCGGCAACCCGACCTACTCGTGGGACTTCGGCAACGGCGACACGGCGACCGGCCCCACCGCCACCTACGCGTTCCCCGACAACGGCGTCTACAACGTGGTGCTCACGCTCAGCTCCACCGGCGGCACGTCGAGCGACGTGATCGCCATCACCGTCTCCAACGTGGCGCCGACGGTCGACGCCGGCCCCGACCTGGTCGTGGACGAAGGACAGCCCATCCCCTGGACTCCCACGCTCACCGATCCGGGGTCCGCCGACACGCACACGTGGGCCTGGGACTTCGGGGACGGCGGCACCGACACCGCACCGGCGCCGACTTACGCCTATCCCGACGACGGGGCTTTCGCTGTCAGCGTCGTGGTGATGGACGACGACGGCGACATCGGCACCGACACGGTGATGGTGACCGTCGCCAACGTGGATCCGGCCATCACGTCCACTCCGCCGCTGACGGCGTCGGAGGGTACGCCCTACAACTACACCGTCACGTACAGCGACGCCGGCAGCGGCGATACGCATGCTTGCTCGCTGACGACCGCCCCGCCGGGGATGACGATCTCCGGCTGCGACATCTCCTGGACGCCGAGCTTTGCCGCGGCGCTCGGCGCCACCGCCACCGTGGTGGCGTGCGTCACCGACGACGACGCCGGCCAGGCCTGCCAGACCTGGGACATCTCCGTGTCGTTCGTCGACAGCGACGGCGACGGGCTGCCCGACTCCTGGGAGGTCGCCTACTTCGGCGACGTCGCCTCGCAGGACGCGTTCGGCGATCCCGACAACGACGGCCTCGCCAACGGGCAAGAGTTCGCCGGCGTCACCGACCCGACCGTCTACGACGGGCCGGACGCGCCGGTGGCGACGCTGCCCACCTGCGGCGCGAGCGTGATCTCGCTGCCGCCCACGCTGACGGTCTTCGACGCCACCGACCCGCAGGGCGGGCCGCTGACGTACGAGTTCGAAGTCTACTCCGACGTCGCGCTCACGCAGCTGTGGGTGTCGGCCACTGGCGTGCTGCCGGGCGGCGCCGGCGCGACGGCCTGGACGCTGCCTCCGACCCCGGGCCTGCTGGAAAACGACACCTACTGGTGGCGCGCGCGGGCCAGCGACCCGTATACCGCCGGAGCGTGGAGCGCCGTCTGCGACTTCACGGTCAACACGTTCAACGAGGCGCCGGGCGCGCCCGGCATCAACGCGCCGGCCGCCGGCACGCAGGTGACGGACGCCACGCCGTCGCTCGTCGTCGACGACGCCGTCGACCCCGATCCGGGCGACGTCGTCACCTACACCTACGAGCTGTACGCCGACGCCGGCCTGACGATGCTGGTGGGAACGATGGCCGGCCTGCCGGATGGCCCCGGTCCCACGACGACGTGGAGCGGCACTCCGACGCTGCTGGAGGACGAGTGGTACTACTGGCGCGCCCGCGCCGCCGACCTGGCCGGCCTGACGGGACCGTGGAGCGAGACGGGGAGCTTCTTCGTCAGCGCGCTGAACGCGCCGCCCGAGGCCCCGACGCTGCTGTTCCCCGACAGCGGGAGTGTGGTGGCGACGCTGACGCCCACGCTCATCATCCTCAATGCCGACGATCCTGATCTCGACACGCTCAGCTACAACTTCGAGCTCGACGTCGACGCGACGTTCTCCACCGGCGCGCTGCAGAGCGGCACCAACGTTCCGGCGGAGGGGGAGCAGACCACGAACTTCACTCCGGCCGACCCGTTGGTGGAGAACGGCACCTATTGCTGGCGCGCGCAAGCCGACGACGGCATGGCGACCAGCGAATGGACGATGGCTTGCTTCCTGGTCAGCGAGGCGAACGACGCGCCGTCGACGCCGACGCTGATGAACCCTTCGGACGGCAGCACGGTGGCCTCCCTCACGCCCACGCTGTCGTGGGTGTCGAGCGTCGACCCCGAAGGCGACGCGATCCGGTACGACGTGGAGATCTACGACAACGCGGCGCTGGACGGCTCGCCGGTGGCGTCGGCCGCCCGCATCGAAGGGAATGCCACGACGCTCGACGTCGAGCTTTCCGCCGAAACCGACTACTGGTGGCGCGCACGCGCCGCCGACGCGCTCGGGGAGCAGAGCGCTTGGTCGGAGGCCAACCGCTTCACGGCGGTGTCGCCGGCGCTCGGAGGCATCAACGTCAACGGCAGCGGCGGGTGTGACTGCCGCGTGGCGGCGGGGCGCGGTGCCGCGGTGGGCGGAGAGTGCCGGCCCGCGGGGGCGGCGGACGGCGCCGGGGTGGGGGCGACGATGG
>DASYRF010000456.1:0-14496 GCA_036004705.1 Myxococcota bacterium | reverse complement strand
TCGAGCGCGTCGCCGCCGACGAGAAGGGCGTCTGGGCGCTGGCGCGCGTGGCGCGCCCGGCCCCGGGTGCCGCCGCCGGCGACGACGCCAGCTGCACGGCAGCGCACCCTGCCGCCGCCGCCGCGCCCGGGGCCCTGTACTTGGCGTGGTTCGACGGCAAGCGCGTGGAGCGCGCCGAGCCCGCGCCGCCCGTGGGCGAGCCGCGCGCGCTGGCCGTCGCGCGCGGAACGCTGTGGGTCGGCGGCACCGAAGGCGCAGCGTTCCTGCCACCAGGCGGCGCCTGGACGGCGGTGAAAGTGGCGCCGCCCGTCACGGCGCTTGCGGCCGACTCGGAGGGCCGCGTGTGGCTGGCCACCGCCGACGGGCTCGTGGCCGCCAGCCCGTCGGGCGCCGTGACCGCGCTTCCGGGCGGCGACTTCTTCCGCGGCACGGCGCGGCCGCGCGCCGTGGCGCTCGGCGCCGAAGGGCTTTGGGTCGCCACCGACAAGGCCTTCTACAACTTCGACGGCTCGGTGTGGCGGCGCTTCTCCGCCCCGCCCGCGGCGGCCGGCGGCGACGCCGCGGCCGCGTCCGCGTCCGCCGGCGGCAGCGCGGCGGCCGACGCCCCCGGCGCGGCCGGCACGCTCGGCGCCGTGGTCGACGTCGCCGCCGACCGCACCACCGGCCGCACGTTCGGGGCCACGCGCGGCAGCGTCTACCGTCTCGCCACCGGCGGCGCCGGCGTGGCCCCGCGGGGCGCCTCCTGGCTCGAGCCCTCGGCGGTCGTCGGCTTCGCGCCGGGGAAGGACGGCGGCGTGCTAGTGGCGCTGCGCGCCGAGCCGCCGCGCCACGTCTCCTCCGCCGGCGGCGCGCTGCTCGACGCCCCGCGCGTCGACGTCGGCCCTTCCCCCGACTCCGGCACCGACTCGCTGCGGACCATCGGCACCGGAGAGGGCTCGCTCAAGGCGCACATGAAAGGCCCGTCGGCGGGCATGCCCGGGAACCTGCCCACCGCGGCGCTGACCGGCGCCCCGCTCCCAGCGGAGCCGCCGCGCCACGGCGGCGTGATGGCGCTCGCACGCGACGCCGAGCCGCGCGGCGTCTGGGGCACCCCGTTCGTCACGGGCGTGGCCGTCGTCCGCGGCTGGACCATCGTCGCCAGCGACGTGGCGTTGCGTGCAGCCGCCGGCGTCGAGCCCGCCGCGGCCGCCGCCGGCGGCGAGGTGGACGGCGCCGCGGGCGTCGGCGCGCGCGCCGTCGCCTCCACCGGCGACGAGGCGGTGCTGGTGGCCATCGACGGTCGCACCGGTGCGCCGCTCGGCGCAGGCGCCGTCGCGCTGCCGGACGAGAAGGCCGCGGCGGGCGCGCGGGCGACGCTGCGCCTCATCGACGTCGCCACCTATACCGAGCGCATCGGCGCGCTCTTGGCGGTGTCCGCGGGCGGCGCCGGCGCCGGCGGCAAGGGCCGCAAGGGGATCCTCTACGGCGCGGAGCGTGGCGTGCTGATGATCACGGCCGACGCCGGCGCGGCCGGCGCGGGCGCCGACTTCGAGGTCTTCGCTGGGGGCGACGCCGGTCTGGGGAGCGGACCGTTCACGGCCGTGGCCCTTGCGCCGGACGGCAGCGCCTGGGTCGCCGGCTGCGATGCCCTCTATCTGCGCCGCGGCGCGGCCTGGACGAAGGTGCCGCTCCCCGCGGAAGCGGCCGCGGCAGGCGCAGGGAGCGTCGCTGGCCGTGTCGACGCGCTCACCGCCGGCGCGGGCGGCACCGTCTGGGTCGGCGCCGGTGACGCCGTCTGGCACCTCGACCGTGAGGGCAAGGTGCTGCACGGGCCGCTCCCCGCGCCCGGCGCGGCGGTCTCGGCGCTCGGGCTCGCCGCGGACGGCGCCCTGTGGATTGGCACGCGCAGCGGCGGCGTCGCGCGTGTCCCTCCGGCGAAGTAATCGGAATCCGCCCCCACGGCGGCGGCGTGGTGCGCGTCCCTCCGACGCAGTCATCGGGATCGGCCCCGCAGCGGCGGCGTGGCGCGCGTCCCTCCGACGCAGTCATCGGGATCGGCCCCACGGCGGCGGCGTGGCGCGCGTCAGTCCGGCGAAGTAGGTCGGTGCCTACTTCCGGGCGGCGCCGGCCGCGGCGGCCCCGCGCGCGAATTCTACGAGCGTCATCACGCCGAACCCGGTGGCGCCGCGCTGGTGCAGCGGCGTGTCCTTCTCCGCCGCCGCGGGCCCGGCGATGTCCAGGTGCGCCCAGCGCGCCGAGCCGACAAACTCGCGCAGGAACAGCCCGCCGGCGATGGCACCGCCGTAGCTGTCGCCCGAGTTCTTGATGTCGGCGTGGTCGCTGCGCAGCGCCTCCTTCAGCCGCTTGGTCAGCGGGAGCGGCCAGACGTCCTCGCCCGCGCGCCGCGCCGCCGCCAGCACCTCGTCGCGCACGTCGTCGTCGTTCGACATCACCGCCGCCGTGTACGAGCCGAGCGCCACCAGGCAGGCGCCGGTCAGCGTCGCCAGGTCCAGCATGCGGTCGGGCTTGAGGTCGGCGCCGTAAGCGAGCGCGTCGGCCAGCACCAGCCGCCCCTCGGCGTCGGTCGAGATGATTTCCACCGACTTGCCGTTGCGCCCCCTGATGATGTCGCTGGGCCGGTAGGCGTGCCCCGACGGCATGTTCTCGGCGAGCGCACACAGCCCGTGCACGACGACCGGCGGCTCCAGCTCGGCGAGAACCTGCATCGCCCCCAGCACCGCCGCCGCGCCGCTCATGTCGTAGTGCATCCCCACCATCGACTTCGGCTGCTTGAGCGAAAGCCCGCCGCTGTCGAACGTGATGCCCTTGCCGACGTACACGTGCGTCGGGACTTCCTTGCCCCGCCGCTTCGGCTTGTAGGTCAGGTGCACGAAGCGCGGCTCGCGGTCGCTGCCCTGCCCCACGGCGAGGAGCAAGTTCATCTGCTCCTTCTTCATCGCCTTGGGGTCGAGCACCTTGATGTCGAGCCCGCCCTTCTTGGCGACCTTCGCCGCATGCTCGGCGAAATCCACCGGCGACAGCCCCATGGCCGGCTCGTTGATGAGGTCGCGCGCCAGATTCACGGCCCCGGCGTTGGCGAGCCCTTCGGCCAGGCCGGCGCGCGCGGCATCGCGCCCCTGCGCGCCGCCGTCGACGAGCAGCACGACCTCCTCGACCGAGTTGGGCTCCGCCTTCTCGCTCTTGTAGCGGAGGAATCGGTAGGCGGCGACGAGCGCCCCTTCGGTGAAGGCGCGCGCCAGCAGCGCGACGTCCACGCCCACGGGCACGCGCAGCGCCAAGCGCCCCGCGCGCACCGCGGCGGCGGCCTGCACCGCGCGCGCCGCCAGCATCCGCGCGCGCGCCACGTCGATCTCCGCGCGCTTCCCGCCGCCCAGGAGCAGCACGCGCGCCGCGCCCACTCGCCCGTGCGTGTGAAGGGTCAGCGCGGTGTCCTCGGCGCCCTCGAACTTCTCCGCATGGCGCGTCGTCTTCAGCAAGCCGTTCAGTCGCCGGTCGATGTCGACGAAGTCCTTGTCGGGCTTTTCGCCCTCGAACGTAGGCAGCGCTAGAATGTCTGCTTTCACCGCGACCGGAGCCTCGGCGACGACGGTAACCTTCATGCGTCGGGGCTAGCATGCGCCTCGCGCGGGTGTCAATTTTGCGGTAGTTTCGCGGATCGACATGACCTCCAAGACCACCAAAGGCCCCAAGAAGCCCAAGGCCGGCGCCGGGAAGAAGGCGCGACCGTCCTCCCGCCCGGCGGGCGCCGCCCAGCCCAAGGCCAAGAAGGCTGCGCGGACGCCTCCCCCGCCCCCCGAACCGATGGGGATCGTCTTCTAGATCAGGGGGCGGCGGGGCGCGCCGACGCCGCGGCCGGGGCGACCCCGGCGGCGGACCCGACGGCGGGGGCGGCGGCACCCGCAGCGGCGGCGGCCTTGGCCGCGGCACCGGGCGCGCCGGTGAACGTCGCGACGGGGATCGTCGCCTTCACGTCGTGCGGGGTCAGCGCGATGGGCTTGTTGTTGCGAAGCATGAGCCAGGCGAACAGGACGATCAGCGCGATGGACGCGCCGCCGATCCAGAAGCCGGTCCGCTGCGGGCGAAAATTCTCCACTCCCGTAGTAAGCCCCGCGTGCAGCGGTGCGTCAAGAGGTACCGGGCCGGGGCGGCCTACTCGTTGTCGAAGAAGATCGACTCGCGGTGAGTCAGGAACACCTCGATCGCGCTGGCGTCGCTCGGCCGCAGCTCGACGAACGAGAGCCCCATGCCGGGCGGCAGGTCGCGCGCGGTGTTGTAGTCGCGCACCCAGCGCACCTCGCAGAGGGCCGTGCAGGTGCGGCCCAGCTCCGGCAACGTGAACGTCACGTCGAAGCGCGTGCCGATTCGGTGCGTGTCGTTCGTGGAAACGAAGAGCCCGCCCGCGCTGATGTTCTCGGCGAAGCCCTGGAAGAAGTTGTGCTCGCTGCCCAGCGTGACCTCCACCGCCAGGGCGAAGCGCGTGGCCTCGCGCTGCTCGGGGCCCGTACGGCCGGCGCCGCGCGGTGATCCGCTCAGCTCGGGGAACTTCGTCTCGGTCGAGCCGCTCGGTCGCATCACCAGCGGCGCCTCGGCCGCGGGCGCGGGCGCGGGCGCCGGCCCCGCAGCGGGCTTCGCGCGCGGGGTCAGCACCACCGGGGGCTCGGCGGGCGCGGGCGCCGGCCCCGCGGCGGGCTTCGCGCGCGGGGTCAGCACGACCGGGGGCTCGGCGGCCGCGGGCGCCGGCGCCGGCGCGGGGGCCGCGGCGAGCACGGGCGCAGGCTCGGGCCCGGGCGGCGTACGCCGCAACAGCAGCACGGGCTCCTCCGCTGCGACCGGCGGCGCCGGGTAGTCGGGCCGACCCACGCGGAACCCGCAGACACCGCAGAAATGCGCCTCCGCCTCGAGGTCGGCGCCGCACGCGTGACAACTCATGTCGGATTGTGTGCCCTCACCGGCCGCGCCGGTCAATGCCTCGTTCGTCTCACAGCTCTCAGGGGCAGGCGATCGGCGCCGCGTGGCCGCGCACCGACGTCACGACGCCCTCGGCCGCGACGACCGCCTCCACGACCAGCTCCTCGCCGCAGGCCGCGGTCAGCGCGCCGGCAGCGGCCGCTTCGAGCGGGATGAGCAGCTGCGCGCCGGCGCTGACGGTGTCGGGCGGCGAGGCCACGCCGCCCAGCGAAAGCACCGGCTCGCCGCCCTCGGCGCGCAGGATCGTCACGCCGACCACCGCCACGCCGTCCACCGGGACCGGCGCGTCGTTGCGCAGGCTCAAGGAGGCGCTGCACAGCTCCAGCGTCAGCTGCCCGTCCGACGACGGCGCGCCGACGAGCTGCGTGTCGAGCACGAGCAAGGCGAGCGGGAATTCCGCCGCCGCGACTTCGTCGGGCGGCTCGGGCGCGACCGCCGCGCACCCCGTCCCGGCGCAGGCGGCCACGACGGCGACGACCATGGCCCCGGCCAGGAACGTAGCGCCCGCCAGTGCCGCTCGCGGCGCCCGCGGCGCCGCCGTTGCCGCGGACGCATCGGCCGAAACGTGGACGGGGGCAGCGCGCGACTCGATGTGTGTCTTCATGGGCGACCTCCGGTGCAATCCTCGGGCCGCTTCCCGCGTGGTCAACTTCTTGGTGTTTTTTGTCGCGACGCGCCGCGCCCGCGCGCGCGCCGGAGGTCCGGACGACACGGGGGTCGGCACCGACCCGGGCAACGCGCCGCCCCTGCGCTCCGGCGGGCTAGCTCGTCCTGGGGCGCGCGAGGATTCCTGAGCGCCGAGCGCGGGTGAACGCTGGGACCTACTACTCGAACTCGTCGAACACTTCCGGCCCGGTGATGGCCGGCGTCATCGTGCCTTCGGTCCGGCCGCGGATCGTGAACGTGCTCGTGTAGCCGTCGCAATCCATGTCGCCGCGGATCGTGAATTCGAAGAACGCGTACTCGTCCTGCCCGTCGGCGCGGTACTCGTACTGGAAGGGCAGCTTCACGTCCGGCACGAACTTCAGCACGCTCCACGTCTCGTGGTCCTTGAAGAGCTTGTCCACCGGCGCCGCGCCGGCCTTCCCGCAATAGATGGCCGCGGGCGTCGCTCCCATCGACGACGGCGGGAACTCGTGCGGCATGGGCGTTCCGTCCTTCAGCGTGTGCGTCTCGCCGAAGTAGCGCAGGCTCTCCTCCTTCACCTTGTCGAGGTACGAGCGCGCCTTCGCCGCCATCTCCTTCATCTCCTTGGTCGGCGGCGTGACCGGGCCAGGTCCCGGCCCGGGCCCCGGAACCGGGCCCGGTCCGGAGTCCATGTAGGAGCCCATGCGCATCGGCAGCAGGAACAGCGCGAACCAAGCCACCGGCGGCGCCAGGAACGGCGTCGGCATGGGGCTCACGCCCGCGTCCAGCTCCTCCTTGGCGCGCTTCCCGTAGAGCGTGGCCGGCCACTTCTTCGCCACGTCTTCCAGTCCCGCCCGCGCCGCTTTTTCGTCGGCGCTCGCGCCGTACTTCTTCGCCACCGCCGTCAGATAAGCGTCGCGCGCCGCCGCCGTGTCGGCCGCCGCGGCCGCGCCTTTGGCACCGGCCCGCGCCGGCGCGCCGCCCCCCGTGCCGACCCCGCCGACCGCCAGCGCGAGCACCAGCGCCCAGGCCGCCGCCGCCGCCCCCGCCGCCGCCGCCGCCCGCCGCGTCCTCGCCGCTCCACGCTGCATCGCCCGCCCTCCTGCCGCGCCGCCGCTCACAGCGGCCTCAGCGTGAAGTCGAACACGAATCCGTCGCCGCGCAAGCCGTAGCCGCCCCACATGTCGAAGACGCGGTCCATCACGTAGCGCGCCGCGTCCACCGCCGTGCGCTCGCGCGGCTCCAGCCCCTCGGGGAAGTGGCGCAGGTCGCCCGCCCAGCCCGATATCAGATCGCCCACCGGCGTGCCCGGCCCGACACCGAACCGTTCGGCCATCGCGCGCACCGCCTTGGCAGGATCGACCACGCGGTAGTAGCCGCCCGCGAAGAAGTCTCCGCCGAACACCTGCGCCACGCCGGGATTGGCCATCTCGCCCGGGAACGACGGTGTGGCGGGCGCCGCGGCCGCTCCGCCGCCGCCGAACGCGCGTTCCAGCATCGCCGGGTCGGTCGTCACGACCAGCAGCCCCTTGCCAGCGCCGAGGTACGTGCGGAAGACGGCCCCGCCCTTCGGCTCCAGCGTCACGACGCGCACCTTCGCCGCGCCGTGCGTCTCGGTCGTCACCGACACCTTCGCGCCCATCGACTCGGCCGAGTACTTCACCAGCTCCACCGACTTCGCCAACCAGTCGAGAAGCTTCTCGGTGCGCGCCTCGTCACGGACCCCGGCGGCGAACGTGACCTGGTCCCAGCGCGCCCCCATCGCGAAGACCGCCGCGCCGGTGAAGTTGCCTACCACGTCGCCATGCAGGTCCATGCCGACGTCGGCCTTGGTGGAAGACTCTAGAGAGGCGGCGTCCTTCTTCGGCAGCAGCGCGTACAGCTCGTCGAGGTTGAACGTCATGCGGTACAGGTCGTGGGTCTCCGGCCCCACCACGCGCATCGGGTCGCCTCCGCCCGCCGCCGGACGCACGTACTTCACGATGCGCCCCACCATCGGATTGGGGGCGACGCCGTGCATGACCACCTCCCCGCCGTCGCCCACGCGCCCCGTGAAGAGGAAGCCCCGCGTCTCCGCTAGGTCGCGCACCAGCCCGGGCACGTCGGGATCGGCGAGCTCGTGCTCCATCTCCTTGCGCGCCGTCCCCGTGAGCGACACGAACAACAGCCCGTCGTGCGGCTTGCGCGCGTCGGCGAACTCGTGCGCGAAGCGCGTCTCCCACAGCGACTCTTCGCGCTTGAGGTCGAGCCACTCCACCGGCAGCTTCGACGGCTCGGGCGGAACCATCCGGCTCCCCGCCGCGTCCCACGTGGACCGCGACCCCACCACGAGCGCGTAGCCGTCGCGGAACGCCACGTCGTAACGGAAGTCCTCCCAGTCGCGCCCCGTGAACGAGACGATGCCGCGCCCCGCCGGATGCGCCGCGCGCTTAGCTTTTTCCGGGGGCGGCGTCGGCGGCGGCGGAGGCGGCTCCAGCTCCATCTCCATCGCCGGCATCTTGTCCATCAGGTCAGTATCGTCGACACCCTCGCCGCCCGGCGGATAGGGCGTCAGGGGCGGGACCGCACCGGTGGCGCCGCTGACCTCGGCCACCCGCCGGTTGGCGTATTCCTCCACCAGCGCCAGCAGCTTCGTCGGGTCGTTGACCGGCAGCACGAGCCCTTCCACCTTGTCCGGGTACGAGCCGCGCTCGAACGCCGCCACGCCGCCCTCCAGCCGTAGCCCCTTGGCGACGAATTCGTCGCGCGAGAAGGTCGTGAACATGGGCCACTCGCGCTTGACGTCGCGCGCGATCTCGTCGGCCACCAGCCCCGCGACGGGCTCGGCAGACGTGGCCGCCTTCCACGACGCCGCCGCGAGGTCGTAGCCGCGCCCCAGCGAGCGCGCGGCGCCGACCACGTCCACGTTGCCTGGCACCAGGCGCAGCACCTCCGCCGCGGTGGTCTCGCGCTCGAGGTCGGCGGGCGTCTTGCTCGGGCCGCACGCGGCGAAGGTTGCGGCCACCGCCAGTCCCACGGCCACGCCCGACGCCGCACGGCGGGCCGCGGTGAAAAACGTTCCGTCCCCGTTGTACATGGCGCGCGACTATAGCCCGCCGCGCCGCGAGTTCCAATGGGCGGGCGGCGCGTGCTAGCGTCGGCGCGGTCGATGGACCTGCTAGCGGAGATCGCCGGGTGGATCGCCCGCGACCGCGCACGCCGCGGGCGGCGCCTGCTGATGGGCTTGCTCACGCGCGCCGGCGGCGTCCGGCGCGACCAGGGACAGCTGCGCACGCGCGAGGGCGTCCTGGCCGACGACCGCCTGTTGCTGCAGCTCGTGGCCGACGCCGCCGGCGTGACCGCCGGCATCTTCGAGGGCGACCGCTTGCTGGCGGCGGTGGGTCCGACGCCCGCGCCGGTGCCGGGGCAGCTGCCCAGCGCGAACCCGGGCGCGGGCGGGCGCGGCGCGGGCCTGCGCGCCGCCGACCAGGCTGTCGCCGTCGTTCTGGGCCGCGCGGCGGAGCTGGAGACGGACGAGCCCGACGCCTACGCCGCCTATGCGCCGCTCACGGCTCCTGACGGGCAGGTGCTGGGCATGGCGGCGGCGTGGGCATCCATCGAGGGCGCGGCCGCGGAGCTCGAGGAGCTGCGCCCGGCCCTCGAGACGGCAGACTTGGCGGTGGCGGTGGCGGTGGCGGGCGCGGGCGCGGGCGAGACAGACGCGGGGACGCAGGGGGCGGCCTCGGCCGGCCAGCCGCCGCGCGACGCCGACGCGCGCCGCAAGGCCGCGCAGAAGATCGTGACGCTGCTCGACCGCACCACCACGCGCCTGCGCATCGTGGCGCTGAACGCCGCCATCATCAGCGCGCGCTTCGGCCAGCGCACCGGCTTCGACGTCGTGGCGCAGGAGATGGGCAAGCTGACCGCCGAGGTGCGCGGGCTGCTGGGCACGGTGGAGGCGGCGCTGCTGGGCGAAGAGCTGCCGGCGGCGCCGGGCGGTGCGGCGGGACGGCTCCCGCCCGCGGGCGGCGCCCGCGGCCGATGAGCGCGCGCGCCGCGTGGCTGGGCGCGGCGCTTCTGGCCGCGGCGACGGGCTGTGACGACGGCGCCGACGCGCCCGCCCCGCCCGCGCCGCCCGGCCCGGTGGCGCCGTTCGCCGTGACGCCGGACGCGCTGCTGGTGGACGGCGTCCCGACGCTCGTGCTCGGCGCCGACATCCTCTATTACCGGATGAACCCGGAGGACTGGCGCGACCGCCTGACGAAGGCGCGCGCGCTCGGCTTCACGGTGCTGCAGACCTACGTGCCGTGGAACTTCCACGAGCCGGTCGAAGGGGCGTTCGACTTCGAGAGCCCCGACCACGACCTGGCCGCCTACCTCGACCTCGCCGGCGCGCTGGGGTTCAAGGTCATTCTCCGCCCGGGCCCGCACGTGTTCAACGAATGGGACGGCGGCGGCGAGCCGGCCTGGCTCTTCACGCGCGCCGCCGAGCGCCTCGCGGCCGACGGCTTGGTCGCCTTCCGCGACGCCGACCCCGACTACCTCGACTATGTGGCGCGCTTCTTCGCGCGCGTCGACGAGATCGCGCGGCCGCGGCTCGTCACCGCCGATCCGCCCGGGCCCATCCTCCTCTACCAGCTCGACAACGAGTACGACTTCTTCGCGCTGCTCAAGGAGGTGTCGACGTTCAACGTGCTGGGCGTCGACGCCGCCGACGCGGGGGCGCGCGTGGCGGAGTACTTCGCGGCGCTGCGCGACATCGTCCGCGCCGACGGCATCGACGTGCAGCTCATCACCTGCCCGACCGGCAACATCGACGCCGACGGGCGCATCCTGTCGTTCACCGGCGACGTCCCCGAGATCCTGCCGGCGGCGAACCTGTACGAGTACCTCGACTCGCAGACGGAGGTGCCGAGCCCGCCGTCCGAGACGGCGGTCACGATCGAAGCCGACGTGGCGCGGCGCGTGACCGAGATGCATGACGCCGACGGCGTGTTCCACGGAGGCGCCTACCGCGGCTACCCGAGCTTCAGCGCCGAGACCGACAACTCGGTCACGGGCCTGGCGCGCCACGTCTTCGGCGGCAACGAAGGGGCCGTCATGTTCAACTTCATCGGCGCGTCCACGCCGCACTTCATGCACATGGTGTCGTTCGACGCCGCCGCCGGGCTCAGCGCGACGGCGCTGGTGAACCCGGCCACGAGCTACTACCCGAACCTCATCGACTTCCGCGCGCCGATCGCGCCGTCGGGGGCGCTGCGGCCGACGGCCTTCGAGCTCAGGCGCCTGAACGGCTTCTTCGGGGCGTTCGGCGCGGCGATCGCGTCGGCGGGCGAGGCGCGGCGCGACGGGCCCAACCGCAACGACGGCGGCGCGCTGCGGCTGGACGAGCGCAACGCGCTGACCGGCGAGGCGCTCTGCGCGGAGCGCGACGTGGCCGGCGAGACGCGCTGGGCGTGCGGCCTGGACGGGCTCGGCGCGCCCGAGGCGCCGGCGGCGGCGATCGACCTGGACCCGGGCTCGGACCTCGAGGTCATCGACCTCATCTACGACACGCTGCAGAACCTGGCGCCGGTCTTCCCCAGCGAGCGCGCGGTCTACTGGCTGCGCGGCGCCGGCGGCGAGTCGTTCGTGTGGCTCTTCAATCCGCACGACTACCCGATCGAGACGACCGTCACGCTCGACGGCGCCGACTTCCCGCGCTTCAGCACGTTCACGGTCTCGCCCGGTGAAGGTTCGGGCGGCGCGGCCCACGAGCAGTGGGGCTGGGCGGCGCTGCCGGTGAACGCGGCGCTCGGCGCCGGGCTGCCGCGGCTCGGCTACACGACCAGCCAGGTGCTGGCGCTGCGCGACTTCGGCGGGCGGCGCCTGCTGGTGGTGTACGGCGAGGAAGGCACGCAGGGGGAGATCCGGCTCGACGGCGGCTTCGGCGCGGACGGCGCCGCACCGCAGGTGCTGGCGAACGATTTGGCCGGCTTCGCGCTGGACGTGCACGAGCGCGGGCTGTGGGTCTTCCACTACGACCACGCCGAGGACCGCGCGCTGGTGCTGCGCTACCCGGGCGGCGCCGAGCTGGAGATCGTCACGACGACCCGCGCCGAGGCCGGGCACTGGTGGTTCGGGCGCGACGCCGCGGGGCGCGACCTGGCGCTGACCGACGCCGCCTACGTGGAGCCGCCGGCGCGCAACGGCGGCGTGCTGGCGCTGGAGGCGTGGCGCCGCCCGGGCGCGACGTCGGCGCGCCTCTTCACGCCGGTGCGGCCCGTCGAGGTGCGCGCGCCCGGCGGCGCGACGGTCGACCCCGCCGCGTGGGAAGAAACCACCTGGCGGCTGGAGGCGGGGCCGCTGCCGGCGGCGCCCGCGGCGGCGGCGCTCGGCGCGCTGCCGGCGCTGGAGCCCGGCCTGACGGCGCTGGTCGAGGACGACCTCCCCAACGAGCGCGCGCCCGGGTTCGATTTCGCGGAGGCGGCCGCGGCCGGGCCCTACGCGGCGCTCGACGGCGGGCCCGCCCCGCTGGAAGCGCCGGCCGTGGGCGTGCTGCGCGGCCACGCCTGGTACGCGAGCACGTTCGACTTGCCGGGCGGCGCGGCCCCCGCCGCCGCGTCGGTGCGCGTCGAGGGCGCCGCGGACTTCGTGTCGGTGTACGTGAACGGCGCCTACGCCGGCACCGTGGCGACGCAAGGGGCGCCGTCGCCGTACGACCCCGGCGCGCCCGGCTTCACCGGCGACGCGCTGAACCTGGCCTTCGATCCGGCGCTGCTCGTGGCCGGCATCAACGCGCTCTCCTTCCGCGTGCAGGTGTGGGGCCACGGCGAGGCCTACTTTCCGACCTTCGCGGACGCCTCGCGCCTGCTCGACCAGTTCGAGCAGGACACCGGCTTCCCACTTCCGATCGACATCCGCTTCGTGTTGCCCGACTACATGATCTACTCGCTGCGCGGACTGTGGGGCGTGGACGACGTCACGCCCGACTACGCGCTCATGCTGATGCCGTACCAGGACCCCACCGAGCCCGCGTCGGCCGCCGCCGAGGTCGTGCTCGACGGCGTCGCCGTCCCGCTCGACGGCGCCTGGACCGTGACGGCCGGCGAGTCGGACGGCCCCGGCGGGCTGCTCGACGGCACCGGGCGCCTGTACGGCGAGCGCCTCGGCTTCACCGCGCCGCTCTTCGACGAAGCCGCGTTCGCCGCCGACCCGCGCTTCGGCGCCGCGTTCGCCCCCGCGTCGCTGCCGCTCGCGACCGGCGACGGCAACACCGTGTGGCTGCGCACGTCGTTCGACACCGACGCCCTCCCGCGCGCCGCCGCCGGCGCGATGCTGCCGCTGTCGCTGGAGCTCGGCGGGCGCTCCGTCTGCGTCGCCGCGTGGCTGAACGGCCGCTTCGTCGGGCGCTGGATCTCCGACACCGGCTGGCTCGCGCAAGGCGCGCCCGCGCGCCCCGTGCGCGACCAGTTCATCCCGCCCGAAGCCTCGCCCGACCAGCTCCCCCTCTCCGCGGCGCTCCTCGCCCCCGCCGGCGCGCGCAACGTCCTCGTCGTCGTCGTCGAGGACGAGTCCCCGCCCGGCGACGCCGACGTCCCCATCATGCTGTCCGGCGAGCTGATGACCGCCACCGGCGCCGGCGCCCTCGACACCCTGCGCCTCGTCGTCCCGAACGAAGACCTGCGCGACGCCACGCCCCTCCTCTACGCCCGCGACCACTGGGAGCTACGCTAGAGACGCGCGTCGGCGCCGCCGGCGGGCGCGGGCTTCCCGCCTCTGTAGCACTACTACGTCATCCGCTGGCGCTGGTGCTGTGGCGGCGGCGAGGACGAACCATGGTGGTCGGCGACGTGATCGGGGCGTAGCTGGTGGCAGAGCGGACAGCGCGGCAGCGGCGCGGACGAGGTCGCGCGGCGCCGACACCCACGTGGGCGCGCGCGGCGGCGAGCGCCCGCTTGGCCTCGCCGTCGCGCAGGCCGAGGTTGCTCAAGGCGGAGCACGCGCCTGCGCCTGCCTCGACGGACGGGCCGCGCGGACAAGCGCGATCCCGCCGCCGTGGCTGTGGGGTTGTGGGCAACGCGCGGCGCGAGCGGAGCCCGGCGCAGCCGGGCGGAGCGAGCGAGACCGCGCGTTGTCCAAGCGACGGTGGGCGACCGGCGCGCGCGGCGAATGCGCCGGTAGAAGGTCGTCCACCGGCGCGCCAAACCCACAGCCTCCGCGGAATGCCCACGTGGGTATTGGCGCTGCCCGGAGGCTGTGGGTTTGCCGCGGCCGTGGACGACCGCGAAGCGGCAGGGTCGGTGCTGGGCGGTCGCCCACGGCCGCTTGGACAACGTGCAGCCCGCTCGCTACGCCTGGCTGCGCCAGGCTTCGCTCGCACTGCACGTTGCCCACAACCCCACAGCCACGGCGGCGGGATCGCTCGTTTCCAGATCAGATCCGGAGGGGTGGTGACGGCGCCGCCCGCGACCGTACGCCGGCGACGACTCGCGGACCGTCGTCAGGGGCGGCGGGAGCAGGGCGTCGCCGCGCGCGCGGTGGGCGCGCAAGGCGGCGCGGACGAGGTCGGGCACGCCGGCGCCGACACCCACGTGGGCGCGCCCGGCGGCGAGCGCCCGCTTGGCCTCGCCGTCGCGCAGACCAAGATTGCGCAAGGCGGAGAACGCGCCTGCGCCCGCCTCGACGGCCTCCGGCGCCAGCGCGCCCCCGTAGACCGTCCCGTCCGCGTGGCGGAACACGAGCGCCGTGCCGCTCCGCTCGACCAGCAGGAAACCGCGGTGAAGAAGCCGATGGTGCGCGCCGCACAGGAGCGCGAGGCCCTCGGGCGCGTGCGTGCCGCCCTCGGCGCGCGCGGTCACGTGGTGCACCTCGAGCCAGGACGCGTTTCGACAGCCGGGCACGCGGCACCGCCCGCCATCGCGCCGGACGACGGAGCGGCGA
>DASYRF010000455.1:0-2460 GCA_036004705.1 Myxococcota bacterium | reverse complement strand
GGCCGCGGTGCGGACGATCGCCTCCATCACGCGCCGGCGGATCGGCGCGCGGCCGAGGCTCTGGGCCAGTGACTCACCGCGGCCGGCGGTCAGCGGCGCGCCGATCGCCTCCGCGAAGGCCGCCGCGGAGGAGATGCGCTCCTCGGGCAGGAGCTGGAGGCCGCCGGCGATGGCGGCGCGCAGCTCGTCTTCCAGGTCGGTGACCGTTTGCTGGCGCTCTTCGCGCTTCTTTCCCATCGCTTTGAGGATGACCGCCTGCACCGCCGGGCTGCAGCACCCCGGCACCACCGAGAGCGGCGGCTTGGGCTGCTCGTTCAGGTGCATCAGTAGCACGCGCATCGCGGTGTGCGACGTGAAGGGTACGTTCCCCACCAGCATCTCGTAGAGAATGACGCCCAGCGCGTAGACGTCGCTGCGCGCGTCGAGCGGCTCGGCGGCGGCCTGCTCGGGCGAGAGGTACTCGGGCGTGCCGAACACCGTGCCGGCGCGGGTGAGCTGCGTGCCCCCGCCGCTCTCGTCGTCGGCGATCTTGGCGATGCCGAAGTCGAGCACCTTCACGAACAGCGGGTCGCCGTCCTTGTTGCAGATGAGGATGTTCTCTGGCTTGAGGTCACGGTGAATGATGCCCTGCCGGTGCGCTTCGGCGATTCCGGCGCAGGCTTGCAGCATGATGTGCACGCCCCGCCGCTCGTCGAGCCGCTTCTCCTTGTTGATGAGCTCGAACAGGGAGAAGCCCCGCACGAACTCCATCACCATGAACGGCGTGCCCTCTTCCAGCACGCCACTGGAGTACAGCTCCACGACGTGCGGATGGCGCAGCAGCGCCACCGCCTTGGCCTCGCGCTCGAACCGCTTCACCAGCAGGGCGTCGTGGCGCATGTCCTCGTGCAGGACCTTGATGGCCACCATGCGATTCTTGACCGCCTCGTGGGCGCGATAGACGGCGCCCATGCCGCCCTCGCCGAGCTTTTCCTGGATGCGCCAGCGCCCGCCGACCGTGCGCCCGATGTACTTGTCCGTCGCCCCCGGCCCGCCCGACGCCACGAGGACCGTGCCGTCCTCCGGGCAGAACTTGATCTCTTCGTCGTAGGTGACGTGGCAGGTCGGACACGCCTTCTTCACACCGCGGAAATACCGCAACGCCCCGGGTGGTGTCCAGGCGCGTGACGCGCGGTCGGGGTTGACGCCGGAAGGGGAGCTCGAAGCGGAGCCGGAGGGGAGCTCGAACCGGAGCCGGAGGGGACGGGGAGCGGGGCTCCTAGAGCATCCGCCGGGCCTTCATGGCCGTGCGGATCTTCGCCAGCGCTTGTTCCTGAAGTTGGCGGATGCGCTCGCGCGACAGGTCGAACTTTTGGCCGATCTGCTTGAGCGTGCGCTCGTCCTCACCGTCGAGGCCGAATCGCCAGCGGATGATGTCGCGCTCCATCTCGGTCAGCTCGTCGAAGAGGCCCGACACGCCCGCCCAGCTGTCTTCGTAGACGAGCTTGTCGGACGGGTCCACGGCGGCGTCGTCCTCCAGGAACTCCACGAACCGCCGGCTGTCGTCGTCGCTCAGCGCGCGGTCCAGCGAGAAGGGCTGGTTCCACACCTGGTTCTTGATCCGCTCGACCTTGCTCTTCGGCAGGCGCGTGTCGCGCACCAGCTCCTCGATCGTCGCCTCTCGCCCCAGCTTGCCCTGCAGCTCCGCCTCGCGGCGCAGCACGCGCCCGTAGGCGTCGATCATGTGCACGGGAAGCCGCACCGCCCGACCCTTGTCGGCGAGCGCGCGGCTGATGGCGTGGCGGATCCACCAGCTCGCGTACGTCGAGAAGCGGAAGCCGCGCCGGTAGTCGAACCGTTCGACCGCCTTGATGAGCCCGATGTTGCCTTCCTGGATGAGGTCGGCCAGCGGCATGCGCCCGCGATGGAAGCGCCGCGCGATGCCGACCACGAGCCGGAGGTTCGCCTGCACGAACGCGTTCTTCGTCCGCAGCAGGCGGCGGTACGCGGCCCACACGCCCGCCACGTGCCGCCGCAGCGCCGGCAGGGCGACCTTCACCGCCGCCGCTTGGGGCGTGGCCGCGGGCTCGCCCGCCTCCCGCCGCTGCAGGAGCCCCTGAAGCTCGTCGACCGCCGCGGGCAACAGCACGCGATCGATGTCCAGTGCGCGCGCGGTGCCCACGGCCTTGCCGACCGACTCGAGGAAGCGCGGCCCCGCGCCGCGCCGCGCCGCTGTCCGCAGCGCGTCGAAGTCCTTCGGCCGGTTGTCGATGTGGCGCTCGACGGCCACCATCGCCAGCGGCAGGGTCGGCCGGTGCTCCAGGATGAGCGTCCAGCACCGCACCTCGTGGATCTCGATTTCCTTCGCCGCCGCCAGTTCTACATCCGGAGGCATGACGCTTAGTTGCGCCATCTCCTTGAAGTAGACCGTCAGAAAGTCCCGCTCGCGGGCCGCGTCGCCTGCGGCGTAGGGCGCCTTGG
>DASYRF010000454.1:0-29362 GCA_036004705.1 Myxococcota bacterium | reverse complement strand
CCGACTGCGCCGCCAGCGCGCGCGCCGACCCGGCGGTCGCCGACCTCTTCAACCGGTGGCGCGGGCGCGGGGTCGAGTTCCTGGCGATCGACCCGCACCGCGGCGAGGAGCCCGCCCGCGCGGCCGCCGCCGCGGGCGAGCGCGACGTGCTCTTCCCGGTGCTGCTCGACGGCCGGGGGCGGCTCGCCGCCCGTCTGGGCGCGCGCACCTATCCGGCGGCGGCGCTGCTCGACGCCGCCGGCGTGCTGCGCTGGCGCGGCCCCGTCGAGGGGCTCGGGGCCGCGCTCGAGGCGCTCGCCGCCGGAACGCCGCCGGCCGCCGCCGAGCTCCCGGCCGGCGGATGCGCGGCGGGGCGATGAGCCCGTTGCGTGACGGACTTCTGGAGGCCTACCTCGCCGCCCTCGGCGTGGAGCCGCGCCGTCCCGGAGACGAGCTGCTCGCCGAGATCACCGCGCGGCACCACGCGCGGGTGCCCTTCGAGAACCTCACCAAGCTGCGCCTGTTCGCGGAGCGGCCGGCCGGCGCCGCGCGCCGGCCCGACGACGACCGTTTCGTCGGGCAGCTCGCGGAGCTTGGCGCGGGCGACACGTGCTTCGGCATCGCCCACGCGCTCGGCGGGCTGCTCGGCGCGCTCGGCTATCGCGTGTTCTTCGTCGGGGCGCGCGTCGGCGAGGGCGACGACGATGCGCACGTCGCCTGCGTGGTGGAGCAGCGCGGGCACTTGCTGCTGGTGGACTGCGGCTTCGGTGCGCCGCTATTCGAGCCGGTGCCGCTGGAGCGCGACGCCGGCCCGCGCGCCTGCGGGCCGTCCTGGAGCCCCCACCGCTTCGTCGCCGCGCCGGAGGACCGCTTCCGCCTGGAGCTCCGCGACGACGCCGGCGCCTGGGCACCGGCCTACCATCTGCTGATGCGACCGCGCGCCTTCGAGCACTTCCACGCGCCCATCGATCGCAGCTTCGACCCGAAGCGGCCGAGCCCCTTCCTCTCCGGGCTGCACGCGGTGCGCAACGAGCCGGAGCGCCAGGTCGCCCTGCGGCGCGACCGCCTGGTGGTGACGCGCGCCGGCGGCGCCGGCGGCGGCCCGGCACGCCAGGAGCAGGCGCTCGCTTCTCTCGAAGCGCTGGTGGCCGCGGTGGCGGAGCACCTGGGCGTCGCCCCCGCCCATACCGAAGCCGCGGCGCGCGCCCTGCGCGAGGCGTTGAACGTCGACCCGTTCGATCCCGATCGCCGCTAGCCCGCGGGCTTGGTCGTGGGCCCGGACTCGGGCGGCGGAGGCGGTGGCGCAGGCGGCGGCGGCGCATCGCCCGGCGGCGGCTCGGAGCGCGGGGGCGGCGGCGGTGGAGTCGGCGCGGGCGACGTGGTCGGAACGATGACGACCGGCGCCGTGTGGAACTTCGGCGCCGGCTTTACGCCATAGAGCGGATCGAAGTCCGGCACGCCGAAATGGATGCGCAGCCGCGCCATCAGCGTGAACACGTCGAAGCCGTTACGCTCGCCGGGCGCGACGGCGCCGGGGTCGAGCCCCTGGCCCAGCAACAGATGGTAGTTCGCCTCGATCCCCAGGCTGAAGTACTTGTGGATTCGGAACTCCAGACCGACCGAGAAGGGGAACTGCAGGGCGATGGACGTCGTCTCGCCCATGGTCCCGGACGAGCTCATCTCCCCCAGCAGCAGGAACGACGTCCACACCCCCGCACCCGCCGCCACGTACGGCACCACGCGCTTCGTCAGAATGTTGATGCGCAGCCGCAGGTCGCCGTAGATGCTCATCAGCGAGAAGTCCTGCATCCCCACCGAGCCGTTGTTCTTGCGCGTGCCTTCGCCGTAGAGCGAGATCACCACGCGCGGGCTCAGCACCAGGTCGAGGTCGAGGCCGAGGGCGAAGCCGCTCTGCAGCGACGCCCCGCTCGTTCCCTCGCTCGGGATGAAGTAGCCGAGATAGCCGCCACCGAGCCCCATGTTCATGCCGACCTCGGCGCGGGCCGGGCCCGCCGCCGCGGCCGTCATCGCCGCACCCAACACGACTACCCCCGCGAGACGCCGGATCCCGAGCATGCCAGCCTCCTTGGAAGGTACCTCCATTGTGACCGCGGAGGTAGGGGCGAGGCAAACTTCGAAAACGGGCCGGTCTAGTGACCCTGTGTCGAGGCGAGCCAGCGCTCGGCGTCCAGCGCGGCCATGCAGCCGGTTCCGGCCGCGGTGACGGCCTGACGGTAGATCGAGTCGGCGACGTCGCCCGCGGCGAAAACACCGACGAGGTTCGTTCGCGTCGAGCCGGACTGGACGTTGAGGTAGCCCTTCGCGTCCATGTCGAGCTGCCCGGCGAAAAGGTCTGTGTTCGGATGATGCCCGATCGCCAGGAACAGACCGTCGGCCTTTTGCTCGTTCACCTCGCCGGTCTTCAGATTCTTCACCTTCACGCCCGTCACGCCCGTCTCGCGCGTGCCGAGCACCTCCTCGACGACGCTGTTCCAGACGAACGAGATCTTCGGGTTGTTGCGCGCACGATGCTCCATGATCTTCGACGCGCGCAGCGTGTCGCGCCGGTGCACCAGCACCACCTGCGCGCAGAACTTCGCCAGGTGGTTGGCCTCCTCCATCGCGCTGTCGCCGCCGCCGACGACCACCACGCGCTTGTTGCGGAACAGCGGCGCATCGCACGTGGCACAAGCGCTGACGCCGTAGCCGGACAGCTCCTTCTCCGACGGGAGGCCGAGGTACTGCGCCGAGGCACCCGTCGACACGACGACGGCGTCGGCCGTGTATTCCACCTCTTTGCCGTCCGCGGTCTCCGCCCAGAGCCGCTTGGGCGCGGCGCGGAGGTCGACCTTCGTGACGATTTCCCAGCGCGTCACCGCGCCGAAGCGCTGCGCCTGCTTGCGAAAGATGTCCATCAGCTCCGGTCCCAGAACGCCCTTGGGAAAGCCGGGGTAGTTCTCGACGTCGGTGGTGATGGTGAGCTGCCCGCCGGGCTGCTTGCCCTCCAGCACCAGCGGCACGAGATCGGCGCGCGCCGCGTAGATGGCAGCCGTCAGCCCCGCCGGGCCCGAACCGATGATGACCAGCTTGTGATGCTCCGCCATGGCTTCCTTCGCGCCCCCGCTCGTGTTTGGATGCAGCGACGCTACGCCAAGGTGCACGCCCGGGCAAGCGTCCCGCAGGAGAGCCATGCCCAAGCCCTCGCCCTCCACCTCGCCCACCCGCGAGGTATTCGTGGTCGACGCGCTGCGCACGCCCATCGGCCGCCACGGCGGCGCGCTGGCGCCGGTGCGGCCCGACGACCTGGCCGGTCATGCCATCGCCGCGCTGGTGGCGCGCACGCGCGTGCCGCCCGACGCCGTGGACGACGTCGTCTTCGGCTGCGTGAACCAGGCCGGCGAGGACAACCGAAACGTCGCGCGGATGGCGCTGCTGCTGGCCGGATTGCCGCACGCGGTTCCGGGCGTCACCGTCAACCGGCTCTGCGCCTCGTCGCTGGAAGCCATCGCCATCGGCGCGCGCGCCATCCGCGCCGGCGACGCCGAAGTCGTGGTCGCGGGCGGCGTGGAGTCCATGACGCGGGCGCCCCTGGTGATGCCCAAGCCGGGCGAGGCCTGGCAGACCGGCAACCGTACCGTCTTCGACACCACACTGGGGTGGCGCTTCCCCAACCCGCGCCTCGAGGCGCTGTTCCCGCTGGAGCAGATGGGCGAGACGGCCGAAACCCTGGCGGAGCGCTGGCACATTGGCCGCGAGGAGCAAGATCGGTTCTCGCTAGACTCGCACCGCAAGGCGGTGGCGGCGCAGGAGGGGGGGCGGTTCGACGGCGAGATCGTCCCCGTGCCCGTGCCGCAGCGCAAGGGTCCGCCGCAGGAAGTGCGCGCCGACGAGGGGCCGCGCCGCGACACCACGCTGGAGAAGCTGGCGGGGTTGAAGCCCGCCTTTCGCGCCGGCGGCACGGTCACCGCCGGCAACTCCTCCACGCTGAACGACGGCGCGGCCGCCCTGCTGCTGGCGTCGGCGGAGGCCGTCGCGCGACACGGCTTCACGCCCATCGCGCGCTTCGTCACGGCGGCCGCCGCCGGGGTCGACCCGCGCCTCATGGGCATCGGCCCGGTGCCGGCGTCGCGCCGCGCGCTGGACCGCGCCGGCCTCTCGGTCGCCGACGTGGACGTCTTCGAGCTGAACGAGGCCTTCGCCGTGCAGGTGCTGGCCGTGGCCAAGGACCTGGAAATCGACCTCGCGCGCGTAAACCTCAACGGCGGGGCCATCGCGCTCGGCCACCCGCTCGGGGGAAGCGGCGCGCGCATCGCCACGACGCTGATCCATCTGATGCGCGCCGACCCGTCGCGCCGGCGCGGGCTGGCGTCGATGTGCGTGGGCGTCGGCCAGGGCGTGGCGGCGATCTTCGAGCGGGTCTGATTACCGGCGACCAGCGCGAGCGGGGCGCGCCGGGTGCGTCGCCGCGTTGCACCCTGTCGGAGCCGGCCGCTTACAGGCGAATGCGGACCGAGGCCCCCAGGCCGATCGCTAGAACGGCGGCGGCTGCCCAGGCGCCGGAGTGGGCGCCGCTTCGGGGACGACCTCGATCTCCGTCGGCCATACCGGCACGTCCCCGGTATCCTTGAGGCGGCGGGCCAGCGGCCCGATGGGCATCAGCTTCTTCAGCGGCTTGTCCTGCACGTACAGCCAGAAGCTGTCCTTGTCCTCGGCGAGCGTCGTCAGCATCGCGTCGACGCGCGTCTTGAGCTCAGGCGTGATCCACGGGTCCTTGCGCGCCTCGCGCAAGAAATACACCGCGATGAGCTTCGCCTCCGGGACTTCCTTCACCCAGGGCTCGACGTTGTCCATCACCATTGCCAGGTCGCCCGCGCGGCGAAGCTGCAGCGCGTACTTCATGACGATCGTGTCGTCCTCGTTCACCGTGCCGTCGTCGGCCACCTTCACGCGGTAGTCGCGGATGCCCTTCAGCTCGGACAGCACGTTCGCCACGCGCTTCTTCACCAGCTCGGGCGCCTTCGCCTTCGTCTCGGCGCTCACCGGCGGGAAGCAACGCGACTCCGCTTCGTCGTCCGGCATGCCGACCCGCATCTCCTCGAGCGGCTTCAAGTAATGGTCCGGCGCGTCCTTCAACACGCCCTTGGCGACGCGGCAGGCCGGCTCCTTGGGCCCGCCGCGGATGAAGCTCATCGCCAGGACCTCGTCGTTGGGCGTGCCGAGCCGCGCCAGGAGCCAGTCGCCGGGCATGCAGCCGAGCGCCTTGGTCTTGCCCACGCCGTTCCAGATGTCCGTGTAGATCGGCTTCATCGCCGGCGTCGCCCAATCGAGCCCCTTGACGAGAACGTCGACCCACTTCTGCCCGTCTTCGTACTTCCCCTTGCCGGCGGTGACGTCCTCGCAGTGCTTGCGCATGTCGGCGACGAAGCGCTTGTCGCACTCGGTCTTGTCCATCAGGCAGATCACCAGCCCGCCGAGCGTCTTGTCGACCAGCCCCTTGTCGAGCACGCGCTCCAGCGCGGGTTTTGACACGGCCACCTTGCCGAACCGGAGCACGTGGCGCATCGCCTCGGTGCGCGTGTCCGCGTCTTCCGAGTACTCCATCGTGTACTGCACCTCATCGAGCTTGCCGAGGTTGGCCAGCTTCTCCAGCTCTTCCTTCTTGGCGGGTTTGGGGCCGCCGCAGCCCGCTGTCGCCGCCAGGACCGCCGCCGCACTGAACGCCGCCGCCACCGCCACGCACCGCTCGCGCATGGGATCCTCCGCCGAGCGCCGGTTCTACTCGCCGGCTGGGCCGGCGCGAATATAGCCCACGGCGGGTCCGCGGCGCACGCGCATTCGCTCCAGATCCAGCGGGCCCACGAGCAGCGGCGCGCCGGCGGCGTCGTCTCCGAGGCCGAGGGCCCACAGCGCCACGCGCTCGAAGCGCGCATGCGGCCGCGCCTCGGGCGCCAGACCGCTCGCCGCGCCCAGCGCATCGAGCACCTCGGCCGGGCGCACGCTGCCGTTGGGGCCGCAGTCGAGGCGCATCCAGATCCGATCCGGGGCCGGCTGCTCGACCGAAAGCAAGAAGCGGCGGGCATCGACGGTCTTGGTGCGGCGCTTGTCGGTGCCGAGCGCGCGCTCCACGTCCAGCGCGGTGCGGGCGAGCAGCGCGCCGCAGTCGAGCGTGGCCGGACGGTCGAGCGCCGCCGTGAAATCCGCCACGCGCACGACGGCGCCGATGCCCTTGTCCGACGAACCGAGGCGCGCGGCGTCGAGGAAACGCACGCCCTCGCTCGCCACGGCGTTGAGCCGGGCGACCAGCTCGCCGGCCGGCACGTCCTCCACCAAGCGGAGGTCGGCCGCCTCGCCGGCGCTCTCCATCCCCAACGCCAGCGCCGGGCCGAAAGCGAAGTCGGGCTTGGGGTGGAAGCCCTGCGAGTAGATCGGCATGAAGCCGGCGCGACGCACGACCCGCGCCAGCAGCCGCGTGAGGTCGAGGTGACCCGTGAGCGCCGCCACGCCACGCTTCACGAACACGACGCGGTACTTGACGCCCTCGCCCTGCGCGGCGCCGAACGCCGGAGCCCGTTCCTGGCGGCGCCGCTGCGCCGGCGCGGCGGGCACGGCGAGCGTCGCCTCTGGCGCGGCCACCTCGGGCAACGACTCGGGCGGCGCCGCCGGCACGGGCGCGGGCGGCGGCTCGGCTGCACCGAGCTCGGCCAGGAACTCGATGCGCTCCTCGCGCATGCGCGCCATGTCGCAGGCGATGCCGCAATCGTAGCAAACGAGCTTGCCGCGCTCGGCGCGCGCCTCAGCCAGATTGGTCGCGTGCAGCAACTTGCCGAAGACCTTGCCGCAAGGCGGCGAAGCACGGTCCTTGAGCGCACGCCGGTACTCCGTCAGCAGAAAGCCGTCCTCCAGCCCCACGTCGATGTGGTCCCACGGGAGGCGCGCGTCCACCGGGATGGTGCCCAGGTAGCGCTCGGCGTCGACGCCGCAGGCGCGCAGCGCCTCCAGCCAGACCTCGAAGCGCAGGTGCTCGTCCCAGCCGTCGAAGCGCGCGCCGGCGCGCCAGGCGTGCTCGATGACGTCGCACAGCCGCCGATCGCCGCGCGCGAAGATGCCCTCGAGCCAGCTCGTTTGCGGGTCGTGACCCTTGAACGTGACGCCGGTGCGCTTCGCCTGCGCCGCCAGCACGCGCTGCTTCTCCTGGAGCTGCGCGACCGTGTCCAGCGCCGCCCACTGGAACGGCGTGTGCGGCTTGGGCACGTGCGAGGAAACCGAAGCCACCACTTCGGGGGGGCGCCGCCGCTTGTGCTTGCGTCCCACCTCCAACGCCTTGGCGGCGGTGTCGATGATGCCGCGGACGTCTTCGTCCTCCTCGGTGGGGAGGCCGATCATGAAATACAGCTTCATGTGGTTCCAGCCACGCGAGAAGACGCGCTCGGCCGTGTCGAGGAGGTCTGCCTCGGTGACGTTCTTGTTCACCACGTCGCGCATGCGCTGGGTGCCGGCCTCGGGCGCGAACGTCAGGCCGGTCGCGCGCACCGAGCGCATGCCGTCGAGCAGGTCCTCCGGCAGCCCGTAGGCACGCAGCGACGACACGCTCAGCGACACCTTCCGCCCGCGAAGCTCGTCCATCACGTTGCTCATGAGCGGATGGATGGCGCTGTAGTCGGCGGTGGAAAGCGAGGTCAGCGACGTCTCGTCGTAGCCACCGGCGGCGAGCCCCCCGAGGACCGACCCGACGACCGAGCGCGGCGAACGCTCGCGCACCGGGCGATAGATCATGCCGGCCTGGCAGAAGCGGCACCCCTCCGTGCAGCCCCGGGCGATCTCGACCGCCTGGCGGTCGAAGATGGCCTCGGCGTGCGGCACCGGAGAATCAGCCGGGAAAGGGAAGCGGTCGAGGTCGTCGATCCAGGTACGCCCGACGCGCGCCGGAGCGCGCGGGTCTAGCGGCACGCCGACGACGACGAACCCGGTGGCGGGGTCGATCTCGGTGTCGTAGAGTGAAGGCACGTAGAGGAAGCCGCGCGCGGCGAGGCGGGCGAGGCGCTCCCGGCGCGGAACGCCTTGGCGCCGCCACTGCGCCCAGTCGAGCACCAGGCCGGGCAGCGCCTCCTCCGCCTCACCGATGAAAAAGGCGTCGACGAAGTCCGCCAGCGGCTCGGGATGCGTGGCCGTGGGGCCGCCGGCGAGCACGAGCGGATCGTCGTCGCCGCGCGCGGAACCCCGCAGCGGCACGCCACCGAGATCGAGCAGCGTGAGCACGTTCGTGTAGGTGAGCTCGTACTGCAGCGAGACGCCGACGACGTCGAAGGCGCCGAGCGGCGTGCCGGTCTCCAACGAGAGCAACGGGAGCCCCGCGGCGCGCAGCTCGCGCTCCATGTCGGGCCACGGGGTGAAGGCACGCTCGCCCTGAACGCGCGGATGGGCGTTGAGGACCGAGTAGAGGATCTTGGTACCGAGGTGCGACGAGCCGACCTCGTATACGTCGGGGAACGCCAGCACCATGCGGCCGTCTACGGCCTCGGGCGGCTTGACCACCGCGTTGTGCTCGCCGCCGACGTAGCGCGACGGCTTCTCCACGCGGGGGAAGAGAGCGGCGTAGGGATGTTGGGCCAGCGTCATCAGGGCCCACTTGTAGCGGCGGTCCGCGACGGCGGCAAGGGGCGGTTAACGGGCGGCTAGCGGGCAGGCGCGCCTTCGTCCTCGATGATGTCGTCGCCGGCGGGCGCGGGCGCGACGGCCGCGGCGGCGGGTGCAGCCGCAGGCGCGGGCTTGGCGGCGGTCTTGTCGTCGCCGCCGCGACCGGACGCCGTGCTCAGATGCCCCCGCGCCCCGTCGGCGGCGCGGCCAAGCCGCGCTCCCGCCTTCTTGTTTGGCAAGGCCTCCCCTGTGCGCGGTGGTGCGCTTCGCGGATTCTACACGAAGCGGCAGGCTCGGGGCGCCGTGGTAGAAAGCGCCGTGGACATTCGGGAGGTCCCGCGCGCGCCTTTCGTGCGCCACCCCTGGGAGCGGGCGCGCTTCCGCTTCTTTCGCACGGTGCTGCGCGAAGCGGGCGTGCTGCGCGCCGGCGCGCGGATGCTGGACGTGGGCGCGGGCGACGCCTGGCTAGCCGCGCAGCTCGTCGCGAGCGGGCCGCCGGAGGTTGACGCCACCTGCTGGGACGCGGCGTATGCCGACCCCGCGCAACGCGCGCGCGCCGCCGCCGCCAGCCCGGCGCTGCGCTTGGTATCCGAACAGCCGGCTGGGACCTTCGACGCGCTGCTGCTGCTGGACGTGCTCGAGCACGTAGCGGACGACGGCACCTTCCTCGGCGCGCTTCTCCGTGAGAACGCCCGACCCGACACGGCGGTGCTGGTGAGCGTCCCCGCGCACCCCGCGCTGTGGGGCCCTCACGACCTGGCGCTGCGGCACTACCGGCGCTACTCGGCGAGCGCGCTCGCCGAGCTGCTGGCAGGGGCGGGGCTCGTGCGCGAGCGAGGCGGCGGGCTGTTCCACTCCCTGATGCTGCCGCGGCTGCTGCAGAACGCCCGCGACCGGTGGGTGGGTGCGCCGCAGGGTTCCGACGCGCCGCCCGACGGGGGGTGGCGCGGGACGGCGCTGAGCGCGCACCTCGTGGAGCTGGCGCTGCGTGCCGACACCGCCGTCTCGCGCGCCGCCGCCCGGGCGGGCGTGGGCCTGCCGGGGCTCAGCCTCTGGGCGCTCTGCCATCCAGGATAGCGAACGATCCGACGACGGGCAGGGGCGGGGGGTGTGAATACCGCCGTCAATGGCCGTTCACGGTGGGGCGACGGCGTTCCGCCGGGTTGCGCTCCCCCGGGCCTGGCATGGCGGCTGCATTATCCGCCGGCGACAGCGCCGAAACCCGAACCCGGAGAAACCATGCGCTCGATTCCTCGCCCGCGTGCCTCGTCCATGACTGCGCTCGCCGTCACGCTCGCCGCCGCCGCGGCGCTCCCCGCCTGCGGCCGCAAGGTGACGAACGACCCCGACGCGGTGCGCGCCGCCGCCGTCGCTGGACACACGGACCGAGCCCTCGAGGGCATCGCAGTCGCGGCTTCGCTGCTCGCCGACGTACCGCCCGCCGCGCTGCCGCAGGACGCGGTCGTCGTCGCCCGCGACGTGCTGAACGTACTGTTCCTCGGGTGCGCCGACATCGAGATCTTCACGGGCACGACCGCCGGGTTGACAATCGCGTTCCCGGACGGAGGTTGCCGCGTTCCGCTCACCGGCGTCGCGCTGCAAGGCACGCTGACGTTCACCGCCACGACGGCCGACGACTCCAGCACCTGGTCGCTGGTGCTGGAAGACTTCGTAGTGCCGGAGTTCCAGGGCGACGGCGCCGTCACGGTGGTGATCCTCGAGGGGCGGTCGGTCACGTACGACGTGGAGGACCTGTGGGTGTCGGTGGCGGGCGTCGAAGTGACGCTGAACGGCGCGGGTGTCGTGTACAGCGCCGCCGGCAGCCGCGACGTGGTGTTCGACGGCAGCGGCCAGGTCGGCTACGACGGCAACACCTACGGCTTCGACGTCGACGCGCTCAGCCGGCGCCCCTCGCGCGATTGCTACCCGGAAAGCGGCCGCATCACCGTGAGCCTTCGCCTGGAGAACGGCCTCGACGCGTCAGCGACGGTCGACTTCAAGGATCATGGCGGCCTGGACACCGACGACTCAGGCCTGGTGAAGGTGACCATCGAGGGGCGTTCGCTCACCGCCGCGCTCCCCGAGCGCGCCTGCGACTGATGCAGTAGTTGCCCAGCGCGCTCGTATCGTCGAGGCCGAAGGACGTTCGTGCAGACAGGCGCGCCGGCAGGACACTGTGCGCGCGGGTCAGACCCTGGCAAGGCGCGGCGGGCCCGCTTGCAGGTACTTCGACGTGGGCGTGTGGTCGAGCGCGCCGGCGATGAGGTGCGAGGCAGCCACGACGCCGTCGAGGTCGACGCCCGTCTGCACGCCCATACGCTGCAGCACATAGAGGAGGTCCTCGGTGGCGAGGTTGCCGCTGGCCCCAGGGGCGAACGGGCAGCCGCCCAGCCCACCGGCGCTGGAGTCGACCGCGGCGATGCCGAGCTGCAACGCCGCCAGCACGTTGGCGAGGGCCGTGCCGCGCGTGTCGTGGAAGTGCACCGCCAGCCGCTCGGCGCCGAAGCGCGCCGCCAGCCGCGCCATCACGCTTTCCACCTGCACGGGATCGGCCACGCCGATCGTGTCGCCGATGCTCACCTCGTCGCACCCGAGTCCAAACAGCCTCCCGGCGACCTCCTCGACGCGCGCCGGGTCGACCGCGCCCTCGTAGGGGCAGCCGAAGCAGGTGGACACGTAGCCACGCAGCGTCACGCCCGCCGCGCGCGCGCGCGCCGTCACCGGCTCGAAGCGCGCGATCGACTCGGCGATGGTGGCGTTGACGTTCTTCTTGTTGAAGGACTCGCTTGCGGCGGTGAAGACGGCGATGCGCCCGAGCCCGGCCGCCAGCGCGGCGTCGAGCCCCTTTTCGTTGGGGACCAGCGCCGAGTAGCGTGTTTCGTCGCGGCGACGGATGCGGCGGAACACCTCGGCGGCGTCGCCGAGCTGTGGGATGCGCTTCGGAGAGACGAAGCTCGACGCCTCGATCTCGGCGAACCCGGCGGCGGAGAGCGCGTCGATGAAAGCGACTTTGATGTCGGTGGGGACGGCCTGCTTCTCGTTCTGGAGCCCGTCGCGCGGGCCAACCTCGATCACCTTCACCCGCGCGGGCAGCTTCATTCAAGACGAGTATAACGCGACGCGACCCCGCCGCGCTGCTCGTCGAATCGTCTACCCGAGGGCCGCGGCGGCGTCGTCGAGCAGCGCCACGAAGCGGTCGGCGGCGGCGGCGGGGAAGTCCAGCACCGGGCGCAGCCGTAGAGAGCGCTCGCCGCAGCGCAGGATGAGCACGCCGCGGCGAAAGAGCTCGTCGCGCATCGCCTCGCGCGCCTCGCGCGTCGGCAGGTCGAACGCGATCATGAGCCCGCGCCCGCGCGGCGCGCGGATCGCCGGCCGGCGCGCCGCCACCTCGCCCAGACCGGCGAGCAGCCGCGCTCCCACGGCGCGCACGTTCTCCAGCAGCCGCTCCTCGGCGACGATCTCCAAATAGCGGCGCGCCCGCACCATGTCGCAGAGGTTTCCGCCGAACGTGGAGTTGATGCGCGACGCTACCTTGAATACGGAGTCGACCTCGTCGAAGCGCCGCGACGCCATCAGCCCACCCACCTGGACCTTCTTGGCGAAACAGACCGCGTCGGGGACCACGCCGAGCTGTTCGAACGCCCACATGGTGCCCGTGAGCCCGAACCCCGTCTGCACCTCGTCGAAGACGAGGATGGCGTCGTGCTCGTCGGCCAGCCGGCGCAGCCCCTGCAGGAACTCCGGGCGGAAATGGTTGTCGCCGCCCTCCGACTGGATCGGCTCCACCAGGATGCACGCGACGTCGGGCGCGCGCGCGCGCAGCGCCGCGCCGGCGGCCGCAAGCGCCTCCTCTTCGGCGGCGAGGGTGGCGCGCCGGCTCGCCGGATCGTCGAGCGGATAGACGATCTTCGGATTGAGGACGCGCGGCCAATCGAATTTCGGGAAGTGGGCGATCTTGCGCGCGTCGGTGTTCGTCAGGCTGAGGGTGTAGCCGGTGCGCCCGTGGAACGCCTCGCGCAAGTGCAGCACCTGCCCCGTTTCGCCGCCGCGCGCGCCGCGTCCCGCCGCCAGGTTGCGCTGCACCTTCCAGTCGAACGCCGCCTTGAGGGCGTTCTCCACGGCGAGCGCGCCGCCCTCCACGAAGAAGAAATGCGGCAGGGCGTCGTGGCCGGCGAGGCGGGCGAAGGCGTCGACGAACCCGGCGAGCGAGGCCGTGTAGACGTCGGGGTTGGCGACCTTCACGGCGGCGGCGGCGTGCAGCTCCTCCAGGTACGCGGGATCGCGCAGCCCAGGATGGTTGAAGCCGAGCGGGAGCGAGGCGAAGAAGCTCATCACGTCGAGGTAGTCGCCGCCGCTGCGCGCGTCGTGGAGCCACGGCCCGTGACTGCGGGCGAGGTCGAACACGATTGGCAGCCCGTCGGCGAGGAGGTGCCGGCGCAGGACGTCGTGGACCTCGCCCGGGGGAGGGTTGCGCATCTGGTTCATCGTAGCATCGGCGCGCGGCGCCGACCGGCGCGGTCAGGGCGCGGAGAGACGGCGCAGGTCGTCCCCGATGGCACGCAGCAGCTCCAGGGCGAGAAGCTGCACGTTGAGATCCTCGCTCACTTGCGTCGCTTCCGCCTCGCGCAGCGCCTGCGTGGCGTCGATGACCTCCAGCCCCGTGCCGAGACCGCCCTTGAAGCGCTCTTCGGCGAGCGCCAGCGTCTCGCGCGCCAAGGCCACTTCGTCGGCGACCGAGGCGGAGACGGCGCGCGCGGTCTCCAAGTCGCGCAGCGCCGTGCGCACCTCCAGCCCGACCTTCTCGCCGGCGACCGCGGCCTTCGCGTCGGCGGTGCGGCGCTCGGCGGCGCGGTCGTCCATGTCGGCGTAGCGCGTGCCGCCGTCGTACAGCGTCCAGGCCACGGTGAACACCAGCGAATAATCGGGGGACGGCCGGATGAAGGACGGGTCCGAGCTCACCGATCCCGTGGCGGTGACGGCCAGCGTCGGAGCCAGCGCCCACCACGCCGCCGTCTCCAGCTCGTGCTTGGCGTCGGCCGAGAGGGCCACCGCCTTCAGGTCGGGCCGCGCGGCGCGCGCCCTGGCCTCGGCCTCTTCCACGCCGGCCGTGGCCGGGTCGAACGGAAGGGGCGGCGGGCCGGGACGAACGAGCGTCAAGTCCCCCTCGATGCCGCACATGAAGGCGACCAGCTCGCGCGCGGCGCGCGACTGCCCCTCCAGGCGCGTAATGTCCGTGAGCGCATGCACCACTTCGATGCGCGCGCGCGTCACGTCCGTGCGGACGGCGCCGCCGCCGGCGAAGCGCGCCTCGGCGATGTCCAGGTGCGCCTTGGCGGCGTCGAGCGCGCGACGCGCCACCTTCTCCAGCTCGCCCGCGGCCAAGGCGGCATAGTAGGCGCGTGCCACGGCGATGCGCGCGTCCACGTCGTCGCGGTCCGCAGAGAGCAGCTCGGCGTCGCGGATCCGGCGCGCCGCCGACGCCGCCGGGAAGGCGCGGCCGTCGAACAGGCTCATCGTGATGGACGTCGAGCCGGACTCGCCCGTGAGCGAGCGCAACGGCTCGCCGCCGAAAGGGGACGGAATGGGCGGCGCAAAGGTCATGCTGGCGCTCAACGTCAGCTTCGGCTGGAAAGCGGCGGCGGCGCGCTTCCACAGCGTCTCCGCCTTCACGCGCCGCTCCGACGAGGCGGCGAAGTCAGGAAGGTGCTTCTCGGCGCGTAGCAGCGCGTCGTCGAGCGTCAGGGTCACGGGCGGGGGAGCGGCGGCCAGCGTGGCGAACGCCAGCGCCAGCGCCGCGACGACGGCCAGCTTCGATCGCATAGTTCTCTCCTCGGTTACTTGGCGGGCGACGCCGGAACGCCCAGCTCGTGCAGCAGGAACGACAGGCGCAGGGCGGCGTCATCCAGCAGATCGCTCTTCGCCTTGCCGGCGCCGTGGCCGGCCTTGCGGCGCATGAAGAAGAGGATGGGGGCGGCGCCGGCGGTGGCATCGTGCAGGCGCGCCACGAACTTGGCGGTGTGCACCCAGTGCACGCGGCTGTCCGACTCGGCGGTGTCGGCGAACAGCGCGGGGTAGCGCACGCCGTCCACGACGTTGTGGTAGGGCGAGTACCCGAGCAGCCAACCCAGCTCGTCCGCCTTGTCGGGCGAGCCGTACTCGTCCACCCACAGCTTCGCCAACAGAAACTTGTCGTAGCGGACCATGTCGTAGAGACCGACGCTGGCGACGGCGGCGCGGAACAGGTACGGGCAGCGCGTCATCATCGCCCCGATCAGTAGCCCGCCGTTGGAGGCCCCCTGGATGGCGAGCTTGTCGGGGCGCGTGTACTTGGCGGCGATGAGCCAGCGCATCGCGTACTCCATGTCCTCGAACACCTGGAACTTGTGGCCGAGCTTTCCCGCCTCGTGCCACTTCTCGCCGAGCTCCCCTCCGCCGCGGAGGTTCGCCACCGCGTAGACTCCGCCCTGCTCCAGCCAGTAGAGGACGTTGCGCGAGAACGACGGGCGCAGGCTGACGTCGAATCCGCCGTATCCGTAGAGCAGCGTCGGGTGCGAGCCGTCCATGGTCAGGTCCCTGCGGTGGACGATGAACATGGGCACGCGCGTGCCGTCATAAGACGGATACTCCACTTGCTCGGCGACGTAGTCGTCGGCGCGGAACGGCGATTCTGCGGCCACGTACGTCTCGGCGGGCGTCTCGGGCGCCAGCGCACCGACCATCTTGACGGTCAGCAGCCCGGGCGCGACGAAGAAGCTCGAATAGCCGAAGACGACGCGGTCACCGGTCCATTCGCCGGCCGGGCCGCTCGCGGCGCCCGCGGCCGGAAGCGTCACCTCGGCGAGCTTCTTGCCGGCGAGGTCGTGCACCTCGAGGCGCGACGCGGCCTTCACCAGCCTCGTCACGGCGATCTTGCCGCCCACCAGGTTGAACTCTTCGATGGGCCACTCTCCCTCGGGGATGAGGGTGGTCCACTTCGCCGGCGGACCGGGCTTGGCGATCTCGACCCGCACCAGGCGGAACCGCGGGGCGTCGAGGTTCGTCAGCAAGTAGAGCTTGCGGTCGACGATCTCGGCGCCGCCGAAGAGCGCCGGAAGCTTTTCCACCACCGTGGTGGTCTTGCCGCTCTTCACGTCGCGCAGGTAAACGTCGCTGGCGGCGAAGCCGCGGTAGACCACGAGGGCCAGCGTGGCGCCGTCCTTGCTCATCTCCGCGGTCGTCCAGTCGGTCTTGTCGCGCTCCTTGCCCCACACGTAGGCGTCGCCGGCGCCGTCGGCCGCGTCGCCGAGCCGGTGGTAGTACAGCCAGCGGTCGTAGTTCTCGCCGGGTGGATAGCGTGTGTAAAAGAAGCCGGTTTCGTCGTGCGACCAGGCGACCGACGAGGCGCGGCAGTTGGGGATGGCCTCGGCGCTCACCGCGCCGGTGGCGACGTCGAGCACGCGCAGGACCGACTGCTCGGAGCCGTCCTTGGAAAGCCCGTAAGCGAGGAGCTTCCCCGACGGCGAAGGGTAGTACCAGTCGAGCGCGGTCTTGCCGGTAGGGTCGAGAGTGTTCGTGTCGACGAGTGTCCGCTCGACCCCGCTGCCGTCGCGCACGACGAACAGCGGCTGCTCGTGCTTGCCGTCGCGCCGGCTGAAGAAGACGAGTCCGCCGGCGACAGCCGGGCCGTCGGCCGAGCCAATGTCGAACAACGCCGCGAGGCGCTCGCGGAGGCCGGGGCGCGGCGCCGCGGCAAAGTAGCGCGCGGTGCGCTCGTTCTCGGCGGTGATCCACGGCTCCGCCGCCTTGGCGTCCTCCAGCCAGCGGTAGGGGTCGCGCACTTCGTAGCCGAGCAGCGTCTCGGTGACGCCGGCGCCGGTGACGGCGCCGCGCGGGTCGGCGGGTGCGCCCGCGCCGCCGCCGGACGCCGCGGACGCAGCGGTCGCGCCGCTGCCGGCGCCGCCCGATTTCGGGCAGTCGGCCCCGCCGGGGGTCGCCGAGCCGGCCTTGGGCCCGCAGCCCGACGCGCCACCCCCCAGGGTCATCACCATGGCCAGCACCGCCACGCGCTGGCCGTGCCGCCGCCGCCGAGCCTCGTCCATCGTCGCCTCCGTCGGTGCATGCCGCGCGCGCAGCATAACAGAGGCGCTAGCGCCGGCGCCGCCGAGACCTACTTGGCCTCGGTCGGGTTGCGCGGGTCGTCCGTGGCGGCGCGCCAGCCGCCGAGCAGGCGGCGCATCTCGATGCTGACGGGATCGCGCTCGTCGAACATGTTCACGCGCTCGCGCGGGTCGGTGGCCAGATCGTACAGCTCGTAGGTGCCGCCGGCGACGTTGACGATGAGCTTGTGAGTGCCGCGCACGACCGCCGCACGGAACGACGGCCAGTAGGCGCGCTCCGCCACGTCCATGAAGACCGCGCGATCGGCAGGAACGGGCGCGCCGAGGATGTACGGCAACAGGCTCTCGCCGTGCACCTTGCCGGCCCAGGGCACGCCCATGAGTGCCGCCACGGTCGGCGCGACGTCGACGAGCGAGACCAGTCCGTCGACACGGCGCGGCGTCACGCGCGGAACATAAGCGACGAGGGGGACGCGCACCTCCTCCTCGTACAGGTCCCAGAAGTGTCCGTTGACCCCGTGCTCGCCGAACGCCTCGCCGTGGTCGGCGCTGACGAAGACCGCGGTGGTCGCGCCGGCGGGCCCGGCGCGCAGCGCCGCCACCAGGCGCCCCACCTCGCGGTCCACGGCGGCGATCTCCTGGCAGTAGCGGTCGTGCGGCGAACGGCCGAACGACGCGAACTCCTTGTGCGCGGCGTACGGGTTGTGCGGCTCGGTGTAGTGTACCCAGGCGAAGAACGGCGCCGGCCCGGCGGCGCGCCGCGAGATCTCGCGCATCAGCGCGTCGGTCAGGCGCGTCGCGGTGATGCCGGCCTCGCCCTCGCCGGACTCCCCGCCTTCGTCGAGGGCGGCGCGGGCACCCTCCCCGTCGGCGTCGCCGCCGTCCGCGACGTCGTCACGCGCCGTGGCCGAAGGCCCCGCGGCGCCAGCGGCGGTGGCGCCGGCTCGCACGGCGGCCGTGCGTGCGGCGGCGGCGGAATAGGCGTCGGTGCGCTTCATGTCCCAGAGATCGAAGCCCTGGAAGTAGCCGCGCGCGCGCGTCATGTAGTTGCCGCCGTAGAAGGCGGCGGCCCAGACGCCGTGCGGGACGAGGCGCTCGGCGAGGCTGACGTTCTCGTCCTTCACCGCCGTGTGCGGGTGACCCTTCCCCCAGAGCACGGAGCGCGGGTACAGGCCGCTCAAGAGCGCCTGCACCGAGCGGCGCGTCGCCGGCGCCGCCGCGTAGGCGCGCTCGAAGACGATCGATTCCGCGGCGAGCCGATCGATGGCCGGCGACGCCGGGTGAGTCGTGAACCCGTACGCGCCCAGGTGATCGGCGCGCAAGGCGTCGATGGTCACGACGACGACGTTGCGCACGTGCGCCAGCGCCGCGGGGCGCGGCGCCGGCGGGCCGGGCAGCGCCGGCAGGGCGGCGGCCATGAGATCACCTTCGAAGCAGTCCTGGTCGACGCCGTCGCCGGGCACGTCCAGCGCGCCGGGATGGATGCGCGGGTCAAGGTCGGCGCAGTCGCCGCCGATCCAGCGCGGATGCCCGTCACGGTCGGCGTCGAGCGCGGCGGCCAGCAGAAAGAACCCACCGCCGCCGAGCGGCGCCCAGCGCTCTCTTAGCGCGCGCAAGCGCGAGGTGAGCGCCGGCGGCGACAGCGTCACGGCGGCGGCGCCGCCGCCGAGCGCGCAGACGAGGGCGAGCGTTCCGTACCAGCGCGCGCGTCGCAGCACAACGGCCGCGCGGGGGTGGCGCGGCAGGAGCGGACGGGCGAGCAGGAAGACCGCGCCAGGCACCGCGGCGAGCGCCCAACGATCGGGATGCAACGCGCGCAGGACGTCCTCGTAACTGAAGGCCGCGAGAAGGGCGGCGGCGACGGCGGCGGTCGCGAGGACGGCGGCGGCGCCAGCGGGACGGAGAAGCCAGACGCCGGCGCGCGCGGCGGCACGGCGGCGCGGCGTACCGGCGCCGTCGGCCGCGCGGCGGAGGCGGCGCCCGGCCAGGCGCAGGGCGGCGAAGAGCGGCAGCCAGAAGGCGAGCGCGGCGGCGGCGTAAGCAAGGCCGAGCAGCGCACCGGCCGTGGCGGCGAGCTGCTTGTCGGCGAAGCCAAGCACGGCGGCGTACGCCGGACGCAGCAGAGCGAGGGCCGCCACGAGCGCCGGCGCCGACGCGAGCAGGCCCGCGCCGATGGACAGAGCGGCGCCGTCGTCGGCGCGCGCGGCGGCGCGCGCCGCACGCAGCCAGGAGCCGGGGGCGCCGTCGGCGCGGTGCAGGGCGGCGAGCGCCTCGAAGAGCGGGACGGCGGGCAGCGCCGCCAGCGCCGTGAGCGCGACCGCCGCGGCGCCGAGCAGGAGGCCGTCGCCGACCGACACGTGCACCGGCGCGCCCACCCAGAGCCAGACGGCTTCCGCCGCTCCGGCGCCGAGCGCGGCGAGAGCTGCGGAGGCGAACCCCACCGCCAGGCGCGACGGTGGCGAGACGATCGGGGAGTCCTCCGGCACGGGGGGACGATAGCAGTAACGGCGGCCGGCGCGGATTGGAGCGCGGAATCGGGCGCGAGCGCGCCGAGACGCGCCGGCGGGGGTCAGCGCGCGCGGCGCTTGCCGAAGCGGCGGGCCGCGAACAGGCCGACGATGGCGGACACGAGGAATACGTCGCCCAGCGCGGCGGCGTCGCGGCCGACCACGGCTGCGCCGGCCGTGCCGCTCACCTGGATCGCGTGCACGTTGCTCACGTCGAGGCCGTTGGGGTCGAAGTCGAAGAACGGATCCTCGTCCATCTCCCAGGGCGAGATCTTCGTGTAGAGGCGTGTGAGGTAGCGACCGGGCGCGAAGTAGGAGCTCGCGCCGCCGGTCAGCAGGCCCGCCAGGTTGTCGGTCGGAGAGGCGTACTCGGTGACCCAGGCCTTGCCCCCTGCCGTTTCGACTTCGCCGGCGAGGAACGGATCGTAGTCCGCGGCGAGGTTGGGCGTGGTGGCGAGCTTCGTGTAGTCCGGCGACACGGTGCCGTAGTTGATGGGGACGGCGCGGCTGTCGCCGACGATGTAGACGCGCACGCCCATGTCCGGGATGGCGGCCACCGAGGTCAGGCGGAGTGGCACGCACGGGTTCTCCTCGTGGTACTGCAGGACCAGTGGCTGGAGCTGGTCGACGCCCGCCTCGGGCGCCAGCCGCACCACGACGAACTTGTAGTTCTCCTTGACGTAGTCGTCGGCGATGGAGACGAACTCGTCGGGAACGCCGTAGCCGTGGCGGTAGATCCACTCGATGAGCGGCTCGACAGTGTCGCCCGAGATGATGGCCATCTCGTAGGGGCCCACGCCGCCCGTGCCCCAGACGTTGACCGGCCCGGAGCCGCCACTGTCGCTGGTGTCGAAGCCGGGGGCCGCTCGGCCCGCCGCGCACCCGAAGACGCTGCAGCCGACCGCGCCGCCGCCGCCGAAGGGGAACTGGAAGGTCGGGGCGGTGGCGGCATCGAGGCTGGTGAAGAAGCCCGGGTCGGCGACGTCGACGTTCTCCGGCACCTCCGGCACGGGCAGGACCCAGGCGAAGTCCTCGACCGCGCCGGTGTACTGAATTTGGATAACTGCCGTGAGCAACGTCCCGGCGGCGCCGTCGTCGGCGAGCGCGAACAGCACCCGCTCGTTCGCCTGGTCGGGCGGGGCGAAGCCGGGCGCGCACACGCAGCCGCCGCAGGCGTCGGCGGGCGCGTCGGTGGCCAGCTGCACGGCGAGGGCGACGGCGAGGGCCAGTCCGAAAACGCCGGTTCGCAAGAGCGCGGTCTTCATGGTGCGACCTCCAGGGTATGACACGCCTGTCCCGGGCGAGCGGCGGCGCCAGCGCCCCCACTCCGTCCAAACGTCCAATTCGCCGTGAGAATCATATTCGCCGGGACCTTGTGCCACGCAGCAGTGCAAGCACGAGGCCAAGACGACGGGCGCCCGGCCGATAACCCCCCAGCCGGGGCGGGCGATCGTGGTACGTTGGACGGGCCGCCGGGAGGAGCCATGAATCCACGGACAAGGTTGGCCGCGCTGGCGCTCGTGCCGGCGCTCGTTTGTGGCGTCGCACGTCCCGCCGACGCCTTCTGCGGGTTCTACATCAACGGTGCCGGCGCGAAGATGTTCAACAACGCGACCATGGTCGTGATGATGCGCGACGGTACGCGCACCGTGCTCTCCATGCAGAACAACTACGAGGGCCCGCCCGCGGACTTCGCGATGGTCGTGCCCGTGCCGGTGGTCCTGAAGGAGGAGAACGTCAAGACGCTGCCGCGCGAGGTGTTCGACCACGTCGACACGCTCGCCGCGCCGCGGCTCGTCGAATATTGGGAGACGGACCCGTGTTGGAAGCCGCCGCCCCCGAAGTACAAGAAATACTCGAAGGGCGCGGCGCTGCCGGAAAAGGACATGGACGACGGCGGCGGCGGCGGCGACCTCGGCGTGAAGATCGAAGCGAAGTTCGTGGTGGGCGAATACGACATCGTGATCCTGTCCGCCGAGGACGCGACCGGCCTCGACAAGTGGCTGAAGCGCGAGGGCTACAAGATCCCCGACGGCGCCGAGCCCTACCTGCGCCCCTACGTGGCGGCGGGCTCGAAGTTCTTCGTGGCCAAGGTGCTGGTGAAGAAGGTGACGTTCAAGGGCGGCATGGCGATGTTGTCGCCGCTGCGCTTCTTCTACGACACGCCTGACTTCAGCCTCCCAGTCAGGCTGGGCATGATGAACTCGGCCGGCACGCAGGACCTCATCGTGCACATCCTGGCGCGCGGCAAGCGCTACGAAGTCGCCAATTACGACAACGTCTTCATTCCGACGAACTTCGACGTGGCCGACAAGACCCGCAAGAGCTTCGGCTCGTTCTACGCGGCGCTCTTCGACGCCACGCTGAAGAAGACGCCGCGCGCGGTCGTGACGGAGTACGCGTGGGACGCGGCTTGGTGCGACCCATGCCCGTCGCCGGCGCTGGACCCGTCGGAGCTGACGGTGCTGGGCGCCGACGTGCTGCCGCCCGGGGGCGCCGGCTTCGTTCTGACACGCCTCCACGCCCGCTATACGAAGGACGCGCTGGGCGAGGACCTCGTCTTCCGCGAGGCGAAGCCCGTGGCGGGCGGCCGCGAGAGCATCGGCGCGACCGGTCGTCTGGAGCGCGGCGCGGTCCCGGCGGGAAGCAACACGTTCCAGGCGCGCTATGCCATCCGCCACTGGTGGCCCGGCGCCGTCAAGTGCGAGCACCCGTTGCGCGGGCGATGGGGCGGACCGTGGTCGTGGCTGAAGATCGACGATGACGCGGGCGTGGCGCCGGCGAAGGATCTGGCGTTCGCAACGCGCAAGGGCGTGTCGCTGCCGTCCTACTTGCGCAGCGACGTTCCGGAGCTTGGGCTGGTGCGCGCGCCGGCCGCACCCAAGCCGCCGGTGCCCGGGAGCGCAACGCCCGGCAAGCCCCCGCCGCCGCCAAAGCGCGGCGACACGAGGGCGCGCCCAGCACGTGGCGCGGGGGTCGGTACCCTCGCCGCCGCGCTTTCGCTCGGCCTCGCCGTGGCCCTGCTCGGCGGCCGCCGCCGTCGATAGGTCGCCGAAACGCGCGCGCCGTGCTTGCGGCGCGCGGTCCGCAGACGCGCCGCGCTACTGGTCGGCAGCGGCGAGGGCGAGCACGGCGACGTGGGCGGCGCCGGCCTCACGAAGCACACGCGCACACTCGGCGAGCGTCGTGCCCGTGGTCAACACGTCGTCGACGACCAGCAGGCGCCGCCCGGCGACGCGCTGCGCTTCGCGCACGGCGAAGGCGCCGGCCACGTTGGCCAGACGCTCCGCGCGCCCCAGCCCGACCTGCGGCGGCGTGTCGCGCACGCGGCGCAGCGCGCGCGCCGCGAGCGGCAGTCCCAGCGGCCGGGCAAGGAGCGCCGCCTGGTTGAAGCCGCGGCGCGCCTGTCGGCGGGGATGCAGCGGCACGGGAACGGCGGCGTCGAAGGCACGCGCCACGACCGTCTCAGGAAGGCTCTCGCGCCACAGCCTCCCGAGCGGGCGAGCAATCCAGTCGAGCCGCCCGTATTTCAGGCGCTCGATGGCCACGGCGAGCTGCCCGCCGTAGAGGAACGACGCGCGCGGCTCGGCCTCCGCCCCGAGCAGCGTCTCGCTGCACCGACCGCAGAGCGCCCCGGCAAGCGCCTCCCCGCGCGCGTCCAAGCCGCCCAGCGCTCCGGTCGCCGGCAGGAGCTCGCCGCAGGCCGTGCAGCGCGGCGGATATACGACGTCGAGCAGGGCGTCGACCAGCGCGCGAATCACTGCAGCAGCGTGCGGCCGGTCATCCCGGCCGCCGGCGCGAGCCCCATCAGCTCCAGCACGGTCGGCGCGATGTCGCGCAGCCCCAGCCCGCCGCCGCTGCGCGCGCGCGCCCCACGCAGCCTCTCGGCGCAGACGTGCAGCGGCACCGGCGACGTCGTGTGCGCGGTGTGCGGCGCACCCGTCACCGGATCGCGCATGAGCTCGGCGTTGCCATGGTCGGCGGTCACCACCAGCGTTCGCCCGGCGGCGAGGCAGGCCTCGTGGATGCGGCCGACGCACGCGTCCACGGTCTCCACCGCCCGCACCGTGGCCTCGAACGAGCCGGTGTGGCCCACCATGTCGGCGTTGGCGAAGTTCGCCACCACGAGGTCGTGGCCGGCGGCGACGGCGCGCACCACCTCCTCGCATACCGCCGGTGCGCTCATCTCCGGCTTCAGGTCGTAGGTGGCGACCTCCCGGGGCGACGCAACGAGCACGCGCTCCTCGCGCGGAAAGGGTGCCTCGATGCCGCCGTTCAAGAAGTACGTCACGTGCGCGTACTTCTCCGTCTCGGCGGTGTGCAGCTGCCGGAGGCCCGCGCTCGACACGACCTCCGCCAGCACGCCGGCGGGGTGCTCGGGCGGGAAAGCCACGAGCGTTCGGCCGCTGAACGCGACGTCGTACAGCGCCATCGTGCACAGCGCCGCCAGCTGCGGGCGCGCCCCACCGCGATCGAAGCCGTCGGGCGGGCCAAAGTCGTCGAAGGCGAGCGCGCGGGTGAGCTGGCGGGCCCGATCGGCCCGATAGTTGAAGCAGACGACCGCGTCGCCGTCGCGCACGGGGGCACCGGCGCCGATGATGCGCGGCTTGACGAACTCATCGGTCTCCCCGGCGGCGTGTGCCCGTCGAACGGCGTCGAGGGCGTCGGCGGCCGGGTCGCCGCGCCCGTGCACGAGCGCGTCCCACGCCAGGCGCGTGCGCTCCCAGCGCTTGTCGCGGTCCATCGCGTAGTAGCGCCCGATGACGGTGGCCACGCGCCCGACGCCCGTCTCCGCGAGCACGGCGGCGAGCCGATCCAGATGCACGGGCGCGCTCTGCGGCGGCGTGTCGCGCCCGTCGAGGAATGCGTGCACCGCCACGCGCTCCGCCGGCCAGCCACGCTCCGCCGCCATGCGGACGAGCGCGTGCAGGTGCGTGTCCATCGAGTGCACGCCGCCGTCCGACACGAGCCCCATCAGATGCAGCGTGCTGCGCTTCGCCTCGGCGGCGTGGAACGCCGTCACCAGCGCTTCGTTCTGCTGGATCGTGAAGTCGGCGACGGCGCGATCGATCCGCGGGAGCATCTGGAACAGGATGCGGCCCGCGCCCAGGGTGAGGTGCCCCACGTCGCTGTTGCCCATCAGGCGCGGGGGCAGCCCGACGTCTTCGCCGGACGCTTGCAGCAGCGTGAACGGGTAGTCGCGTGCCAGCGCGTGCATCGACGGCGTGCGCGCCGCGGCGATGGCGTTGTCGCGCGCCTCCTCGCGCCAGCCCCAGCCGTCGAGCACCAACAGCACCACGCCGCGCATCGCCATCGGCCGTCCCTTCAAGAGCGATGGTACGGATCACCGTGCAGGATCGTCATCGCCCGGTACAGCTGCTCGACCAGCACGAGCCGCGCCAACCGGTGCGGCAAGGTCAGCCGTCCCAGGCTGAGACGGCGGTCGGCCTCGCGCAGGAGCGCGGGGTCGAGGCCGTCGGCCCCGCCGATCCAGAAGGTGACGCCAGGCACCGACCGGTCGCGCGCCTGGCCGATGTAACGCGCCAGCTCAACGCTGGTCAAGGCGTCGCCGCGCTCGTCGAGCGCGACGTGCAGTCCGCCGCGCGGAGCGGCCTTGCGCAGCGCCGCCGCCTCCGCGCCCGCGCCGCCGCCGGGGCGCACGCGTACCACCTCGGCGTGCACGCGCTTGGCGAGACGCCTGAGGTACTCGGCTTCGAGCGATTCGACGAGATCGTCGCGGTGGGCGGGCGCCATCACGCGCAGGAAGAACTTCATGGATTAGGCGGGGCCATTCCGCCCGGCGTCGCTCGGCCGAGCCGTGCCCCGCCCTCAGCCGCCCTCCTCCGCCCTCTGGGCGCGGAGCGCGAAGGGCGGATCAGTACAGCGCCGCGCGCGGTAGCGCCTCCGCCGGCAGCTCCAACGGCAGGCGTGTGGCGTCGGTCCAGAGCCCTTCCAGGTCGTAGAGCGCGCGCACCGGCTCGTGGAAGACGTGCACCACGATGTCGCCGTAGTCGATCAGGATCCAGTGCCCGCGCTCCATGCCCTCCACGCCCAGGGCACGCTCCCCGGCGACGCCGAACGCGTCCACGACGGCCTCCCCGATGGCCATGACGTGGCGGTCCGACGTGCCGCTGGCGATCACCAGGGCGTCGGCATAGTCCGTCAGCCCTCTGAGGTCCAGGGCGACGACGCTCAGCCCCTTCTTGTCGAGGATTGCGGTCACTGCACGGGAAACCAGCTCACCGACTCCGTCTTTTCTCATCCCACCTCCGGGGGGGCTCCGGGTAGCAGGAGCCCGCCCACCTGTAAAGAGCGGCGGCCCTATTGCCGCACTTGCCCGTCCCCCAGCACGACGAACTTGCGCGTGGTCAGCTCCTCCGCACCCATGGGGCCGTAGGCGTGGAGCTTGGACGTCGAGATGCCGATCTCGGCGCCTAGACCCAGCTCGCCGCCGTCGGCGAAGCGCGTAGAGGCGTTGACGAGCACGGTCGAAGAAGCGACCTCGTCCAGGAAGCGCATCGCGGCGGCGTGGTCGCGCGTGACGATCGCCTCGGTGTGGCTCGACCCGTAGCGGTCGATGTGGTCCACGGCGGATTCGATGTCGTCCACCACCTTCACCGCCAATATTAGGTCGAGGTACTCGGTGCGCCAGTCTTCTTCTTCGGCCGCGGCGATCCCGGGGATTATCGCGCGGGTACGCTCGCAGCCGCGCAGCGCCACGTCGTGCAGGCGAGCGCGCAGGCGCGGGAGGAAGGCGGCGGCGACGTCGCGGTGCACCAGCAGCGTCTCCATGGCGTTGCACACGCCCGGCCGCTGGCGCTTGGCGTTGTCGGCGATGGCGAGCGCCATGTCCAGATCGGCGGCGGCGTCGACGTACACGTGACAATTGCCGCGGTAGTGCTGGATGACCGGGACGCGGGCGTTCTCGCTCACGAAGCGGATGAGCGCTTCACCGCCGCGCGGGATCGCGAGGTCGACGTGGGCGGTGTCGCGCACCAGCTCGAGGACCACTTCGCGATCCGTCGTGGGGACGACTTGTACGGCGTCGGGAGGCAGCCCCGGCGCGGCGGCGGCGCCGGGGAGGGACGCCGGCGGCGCGAACGCGTCGGCGAGAACGGCGGCCAGCGCGACGTTGGAGCGCAGCGCCTCGGATCCGCCGCGCAGGATGACGGCGTTACCGGCCTTCAGGCACAGGGCCGCGGCGTCGACGGTGACGTTCGGGCGCGCTTCGTAGACGATGGCGACGACGCCCAGCGGGATGCGCTTGCGCCCGACCAGCAGCCCGTTGGGGCGGCGCTCCAGTTGCTCGATGCGGCCGACCGGGTCGGGCTGTGCGGCGATTGCCTCGCAGGCGGCGGCCATCGCCTCGATGCGCGCGGGGCTCAGGCGGAGTCGGTCGAGCAGCGCGCCGGCGAGTCCGGCGCGCTCGGCGGCGTCGAGATCGGCGGCGTTGGCGCGGAGGACGTCGGCGGCGTGCCCACGCAGGGCGGTGGCGGCGCGGCGAAGGGCCTCGTCCTTGACCTGGGAGGAAAGCGTGGCGAGTCGGCGGGCGGCGCGGCGGGCGCGCTCGCCCAGGGACGCCACGAGCTCGCGCGCGGATGCGCCCGATCGTTCGTCCATCAACGATCGGACTATACCACCGGGTCAGGGCGGGGTCGACCGCCTGAGCGGACGAGGGTCCTTGAAAACCGGCTGATCAGAAGGGCACGTCGAGGCCGAAATGGAGCTCGAAAGGCGCCTCGGCGCGCAGCGGGTCGCGCACGAGGGGAAACCCCCATTCCAGGACGATGGCGCCGACCGGCACGGCCCAGCGGATCCCGAAGCCGGCGGACAGGCGCACCAGGAGCGCCTCGCTCTCGCGCACGTTGACGTCGGGCTCGCCGCGCAGGCCGCCCCAGGCGTTGCCAGCGTCGAAGAAGACGACGCCGCGCAGGCCGGCCTTGGGGACGAGCGGGAGCTCGATCTCGGCGGAGACGACGAGCGCGGCGGTGCCGCCGATGTTGACGAGGCGCAGCGGATCGAAGGGATCGGCGCTGCGCAGGCGCGCGAGCGGGCCGAGCGTGCGCCAGCCGAAGCCACGCACCGAGCCCAAGCCACCCTCGAAGAGGCGCTCGGACACCGGGACGTCGCGCGCGCCGTCGGCGAGGACGAGCGCGCCGCGGACGTGCAGCTTCAGAACGATCCCGCCGCCGCGCGTGGCGCTCCGGAGGAGAGGCCAGGCGAAACGGACGTCGGCGGTGATCTTGGTGAAGGCGAGGCGCGCACCGATGAGCGGGTCGGCGACTTCGGCGTCGAGCGCGAAGCGCGCGCCGCGCGTCGCGTGCGCGCGGTCGTCGAAGCGTTCCCAGGCCACGCCCGCGGACACCGCCGAGACGCGTCCCTCGCGGAGCAGGGTGACGGCGGCGGGGTCCTCGAAGGCGCAGCCAAGAGAGCCGCACGGCCCCACTTGCAGGTCGTACAGCGCATAGCGAAGCGTGGCGGCGAAGGCGGGGTGCGGCTCCCAGCCCAGCAGCAGCGACCCGCCCGCCTCCGCCGTCGAGAACTCCGGCAGCACGAACGTGCTGTTGAATACCTCCGCGCGCAAGCGGAGGCGCGAGCCGAAGAAGCGCGGATCTTCGACGCGGGCTGCGCCCTCGACGCGATGGAACGAGAGGCCGTAGCGCACCTCCACGCCTAGCCCGGTGCCGAACACGTTGGCAACGGAGGTCGCGAGCACCACGTAGGTGTCGGCGCCGCTGGACTCGACGGCCATGCCCATGGAGCCGGTCTTCGCCTCCTTCACCGTGACGTCCAGCACAAGGAGATCCGGCGCCGGGCCCGCGTGCGAGGCGATGGCGACGCTCTCGAAGTAGCCCGTCGACTCCAAATCTGCGCGCGAGCGCTCGACGCCGGTCTCCGAGTAGAAGTCGCCCTCGCTGACGTGAAGGCGCTCGCGAATCACGCCCTCGGCCGTGATGCGGTGGCCATGCACCTCGATGCGTGCGATGCGCACGCGGGGGCCCGGGCGCACGTCGTACCTGACGCCGACGGTGTGCGCCGCGGCGTCGACGTCGGTGGCGGGGGTGACGACGCAGAAGGCGTGGCCGGCGTCGCGCCAGCGGCGCGTGAGGGCGTCGGCGTCGGCTCCCAGGGCGGCGCGGGAGAACCAGGCGCCCGGGTGCAGCCGCAGCGCGCGCTCGAGGTCGGCGGCGGTGGCGGGGGGCGGGGGCGCCGCGCCACCGAGCTCGCCGGTCACGTGCACCGCCCCGGCGCGGTAGCGCGGCCCTTCGTCGACGTGGATGTCGACGTCGACCTCGCGGCGCAGGGCGTCCAGCGTGACGCGCGGCGCGCGCACTTTCGCGGCGAGGTAGCCCGCGTCCTGGTAAGCGGCGCCCAGCGCGGCGACGTCGCGCTCCAGCGCCGCCGGGTGGAAGCGGGCGCCGCTGCCGAGCCAGGAGAAGGCGTCGCGCGCCTTGGTTTCCATGCGCGCGGCCAGCGCGGCGTCGGAGAGGGCGGCGTTGCCTGTGAAGTTGACGCGACGCACGGTGACGGGGTCGCCCTCCGCGACGACGAAGCACACGTCCACCTCGCCGGGCCCCGCGGGGCGTGAGCGCGGCTCGACCGAGGCGAAGAGGTAGCCTTCTTCGCGGTAGCGCTCGCGAATGCGGCCGGCGGTGCGATGCAGCGCGGCGCCGTCCACGACGTCGCCCGGGCGCAGATCGATGACCTCGATGAACCGCTCGCGCGCCAGGGCATGGTTTCCGGCGAGGTCGACGGCGCGGGCCACGGGCTTTTCCGTCATGGTCAGGACGACGACGCCGTCGCCTGGGTCGCCTTCCAGCGCGACGTCCACGTCCAGGAACAGGCCGAGCGCGTAGACGCGGCGCGCGTCGGCGGCGATCGTGGCGACGTCGGCCGGGTCGCCCACGCGAGTGGCGAGCACGGCGCGCACGGTATCCGCCGCCACGCGCGTCAGGCCGAGGAGGCGCACCTCGCGCACGACGGTGCCGGCGGGGATGGTCTCCGGGCCCGCCCCCGGAAGGGGTACGCCCGCGTGCGCCTGACCCTCGACGAGCGCGACCGCGAGCGCGATGGAGAGGACGATTGCGGGCACGCGCGCACGTGGGCGCGCGGGCGCGGGCGCGGCCGCGGAGGCGAGGGCAAGGG